>VXOE01000105.1 GCA_009840225.1 Caldilineaceae bacterium SB0662_bin_25
CACAAGGGAGGGCCGACTAGGCCCGACCGCCCAAATGCGAGGAGAGAGGGGAGAGAAGAGAGTTTCTGGTTCCTCTGGCGCGGATGGGAACGCGGACAGGTCCTGGTCGGAGCTCCGCCAGAGGATTGCGAGAGTTCACCCCCACTTTGGGATGCACACCTTTTGCGTCTGTTGGAAGTCGGAGAAGAAGCCATTCTACCTCAGTTTTCAACACGCTTGCGCAGCGACTACGAAACTTGCAATTATTTGCCAATTCCCTGCCATTTTGTTGTATGATCAGTGCTGTTTGTGCTGAGCGATTCCGGGAGGCCCGGCGCGGTATTGGAGACAAGGAAGCAATGAAACAGACTCGACTTTACGACCGACATGTGGAACTGGGTGGACGCATGGTTCCCTTCGCCGACTACGAACTGCCGGTACAGTACACTGCCGGCCCCAACGCAGAGCATCGCAGCGTGCGAACAGCCGCCGGCGTGTTCGATATCGACCACATGGGCCAGTTTGCGCTCAGCGGTGAGGACGCACTGGCCTATCTTCAGTATGTGCAAGTCGCCGACGTCGCCTCTCTGGGCGAATGGGAAGCCCGCTACAGCCTGCTCTGCTACGATGACGGCACGATCGTGGATGACATTTTCATATACCGCCTGCCGGATAAATGGCTCATCGTCGTCAACGCGGCCAACCGGGAGAAAGATTTCACCTGGTTGCAGAGTTTCACTCACGGTTATCGCGTCGAACTGACCGACATTTCGGACGAGACCTATATGCTGGCCGTGCAGGGCCCCAAGGCCGCCGCGATCCTCGACAGGATGAGCTCTGCCAATCTTTCAGCCGCGCCGTCTCGCTCGGCGTTGCAGGCTGAAGTGGGCGGCGTCGAGATGCTCCTCGGCCGCACCGGCTACACGGGCGAGGATGGGTTCGAACTTTACCTGCCTCCCGACAAGGCGGTATCATTCTGGGACTCTCTGATGGAGGTGGGGGCTCGCGACGGTCTGCTGCCGTGCGGCCTTGCGGCCCGCGACAGTCTGCGCTTCGAAGCCTGCATGTCACTATACGGCCACGAAATCGACGCCAAGACCAACCCCTACGAAGCGCGGCTCGGCTGGGTCGTCGCCTTGCAGAAACCGGCCTTCCTGGGGCGCAACGCGCTTCTGAAAGTGAAATTGGAGGGAACCGAGCGTTTTCTGGTGGGCTTCGAAATGATAGAGAAGGCCGTTCCCAGAGAGGAACATGGGATTATCGGTCTTGAAGGGCAGGTGGTCGGCCACGTAACGACCGGCATGAAGAGCCCGACGCTGGACAAATTTGTCGGCCTGGGATACCTGCCGCGCGGAATGACCCGAATTGGCTCGGAGATCCATGTATTGATTCGCGGCCGGCCGCGCCGGGCGCGCATTTGCAAGCGGCCGTTTTATAGGCGCGCTGATGACACTACGGGGAGTACTAGCGCAAGGAGAAGGAAAGGGCTTTTCCGTCCCTTCAACTCTGGATCTTGATCTTGAAAAACTGCAGATCTGACGGGGAAACGCCAAAGTGCTAGAATCACGCACATGGAGACACGACGAGAGAGGGTAGCAAGGCGGTTGGCGCGCGAGGGTTGATTTTGCACAGGCACGGATAGAATCACGACATCTACCGGCATCATCGCATTTGAGGGATCACTATGCTGCCACGTCATCGAGAGCTCTCTCCTGGGGTGGCTCGATCGATTGCAAAGAAGGCTGGTTGGGAGGACTGAATGAGATATCCAGCGCTGATTGACGGCGTGCGCGGTGCGTACGGTATCGTGTTCCCAGATATCGATGGCATTGCTGCTATGGGTGAGACATTGGACGAAGCAGTTCTGAACGGGGCCGCGGTACTACAGGACTATGCCATTGAAATTGAGCGAGATGGGCTGAAGCTGGTTCCGCCCAGCAGCTTGGAGGACACTGAGGTTCCTGAAGGCTGCGTCTTAACGTCCATCGTATTGGTTCGCGCCGCACCAGACAAGCCGAGCGTGAGGCTGACTATCACGTTGGATGCTGGAATAGCCGAATTTATCGCCTCGGAGTCCAAGCGACGCGGCATGTCGCGCAAGAACTACCTGGAACGATTGGTGCGTCAGACGGCTCAAGTAGGAGGGTGACGATTTAACGAGCCGTCGAAAGACTGCTTAAGACACTGGACATGGTACCCTGTGCGGTCCCTCAGACGCCACGGATACGACGCAAGAGGCTGCAAGGGCAAGACCGAGGAGTAATTGCGGGATGGCTATCGAGCATGCAGAACACGGCAAGGTAATTGACCTCAACTCCTTTGGCGGCACGGCTTCGACCGCCGTCGTCAAGGAGAAAGAGTTCGAAGCAATTCGCGTCTACCTCGGCCCGGGCAAGAAGATTCCTCAGCACAAAGTTGACGGACCAATAACGGTCCATTGCCTCAGCGGCAACTGCACATTCTTCGTTGGGGACGAGCCGCGGGCGCTGGCTCCGGGTTCATGGCTCTTCTTGGAGGGCGGGACGATGCACGCACTGGAGGCAGAGGAAGAGTGCGCGGTGTTGGTGACGATTCTGTTCAGTTAGAGTGGGTAAAGAGATAAAGTGAAAGTATGCAACGGCCCACACAGGAGTGCAGCGGATTTCTCGCGTCTATAGACTTTACTCGGCTTGTCCATTCAAACGCCATGGTCCCAGCGCAGGACGTCCGTAAATCTGACGAAGTCATTGTCAAACGTCGCAACGTGGTCGCCAGAAGCAGCGGCCATGGCGGCCAGATAACAATCCAAGAAATCGAATCTTGTTATGGCAAAGCGATCCAAAGCATCCAACAATTCATTTCGATTCACACAACGAACCCCTGGGCTTTTTGCGACAAACTGTAACTCTTCCGCAATCTGCCTGCGATCGATCTTGTAAACGGAAAGGAGAACCCACACAGCTTCGGCAACCGCAACGTCCGTCAAAATCAGTAGGCATTCTCCTGAAAGTGCTTCCAAAAACAGCCCTTGGGCAGCCGGAGAGTGCTCATCATGGTCATCGCGCAAGAATCTAATGAGGACATTTGTATCAAGGAGATAATTCGTCATCTATATCTGTCAGACCGTGCTCTGCGCGATATTTCTCTCTCCTCTGATTTAGAACGGGCGGGCTTGCCATCGGCAAAAACACCATACAGATCAGCAAGCGTTTTTGATGGAGTGGGAGTCGAAAGCTCAACGTCCAGCTGCTTCCTTTGGCCCTCCGACTCAGACCGATCAGAAAGCTTGTATCGCCCCTTGTAGTTTTCCAATTCCGCCAATAGAACTCGCCCGAGTCTATCCTGATCCTCTTGTGGCAGTGCCACCGCTCTCTCGTAAGCCTGTTGAAGAAGCTGGGTCATCTTTCCAACACCCCCTATTAGACAGAAATTCCGAAAATCCGTCGCCAAAGTTTTCAGACTGCGCACCCATTATACACCATACGGCCTAACTGCGCGGGCCGAGTCATAGAGGTGTTGGCGCCTATGGCCACCCCACTAGCGATTACCCCTAAATTGGCGATCTGTTAAACGGAAATGAGCCTCACAACCCCAACTCCTGCGTCTTGCCACTGCGGATAGCCTCAAACGCCTTCAGCACCATCGCGGTCGCCCGCGTGCCATCACGGGGACCGATTGGCGGCTCGGTATCGTCCAGCAGACACCTGGCCCAGGCTTCCAGTTCGCCCCGCGTACCCTCCGGATCGGAAGGGGCGGGGGGCGGCAACTCCTCCACCGACAGCGCATCGATTTCGCAGCCGCCAAATGTGACCTTGTGGCAGCGGTCGTGAAGCGTGGCCGTGCGCTGGCCGTCCAGCACCTCGAAGAAGAACTTGGACGTGTAGCGAGCGTCTCCGCTGTCGCCGGCGATGATGGAGGCGATGCTGCCGTTCTCGAACTGCACCGAGACCGCGGCGTTGTCCACCAGCCCAATCTCGGGATGGGTCAGCGCCCCGCCGGCAGCACTGATGCGCACCGGCTCGGATTCATTGAGCCAGTAGACCAGGTCGAAGGCGTGACAGCCGTTTGAAAGGACGGGGCCGCCGCCGCGCTCGGGCGTAATCGCCCAGCCCTTCATGTTGGGGTGCAGGCTCTGGCCCACCGTAACCAGGGGCTTGGGGATGACCTCCTTCACCTTGGCGACCAGCGGGGCGAAGCGAAACTTAAAGCCCATCATGAGTTTGACGCCCGCCCTGGCCACCGCCTCTTCAATCTCCAGGCACTCCTCAATCGTGAGCGCCATCGGTTTCTCGAGAAAGATGTGCTTGCCGGCTGCGGCCGCCTGGGTCGCGAAAGGCGTGTGTGAATCATGATGGGTGGCGATAAGCACGGCGTCTATTTCGTCGTCGTCCCACACAGTTTCGACGTCGGTAGTGTGGTAACGGCCGCCGAACTCCTGGCAGGCGCCGGCGGCAGCCTCTTCGAGGGCGTCGACATAAGCCGAGAAGTTCAATTCAGGCACGTCGCGGGCGCGTCGCAGATGACTGCGCCCCATGCCTCCGCAGCCGATTAGCGCCATGTTGACCGAATCAGACATAAGGCTTTCCTCCGAATTTCGCGGACGGCGAGAACGCCCCCAATCCTGCGGGCTTGGCCTGACGCCCCTCCGTCTGTGCAACTGTCTTACTTGAGAAGAAAGGTTGAACCGGCAACGTAGCGGGTGCCGCCCATGCCATTGCCGTCGTCCATCGTAAAGTAGTAGGCGGTGAATATGCGGCCCGGCTCCACTTCAGTCGCAACCGGGTACCCCAAATCGGTGGTAGGGCAGTCGTCGCGGAGAATCTGCTCTTCGCTCCAGGTTTCGCCTTCATCTTCGCTCACGATCATGCCGATCCCGCGGGGGATCTTGCGGCGGCCAAAGAGGACGACAATGCGTCCGTCCGCCAGCTGCATCGGCCACGGCGAGCGATAGTGTTTGCCGATGCCTGACAAGGTGCTTCGCCGCTCCCGAGACCGCATCGCCCACGGAGAACGCCCCCAGCGCACTATCGGCTCCGGCTGAGACCAGGAGTAACCGCCGTCGTCGGAGTAGTTTATCTGGATGGCGTCACGCAGCCCGTCGATGTTGAGCGTGTAGCATTGCAGGCGACCCGAGGGAAGAAGCAACAGACCGGCATACGTGGGACGGCCGTCCCCGGTCGGATCATCGCAGATGCGGGCAAGCGGTTCCCAGCTGAGGCCGTTGTCATCTGTTCCATACAGGACCACTCCGCCCGTGGGCAGGCCGGCCGTCATCGCCGCGAGCTGCGTCCCGTCCTGCATCTGTACGAGCGGATGTCCGTCCTTGTGCACCATGTCGTGTCCGAGAGGCGGCTGGACAGGCGTTGGAACAGACTCCCACGTCCGGCCCCGATCCGGCGAGCGCACGGCGAAACAGAGCAGGGCGGGCAGCTGGCCCTCGCCGGCATGGGTACGGCCGAACAGGATGGCCGTATCGGGAGCGGTCAGGTCGATCCATTGGCGGGCGATTGCGGGGTTAGTTTCCACCTGTTGCAGGAAAGCGCGCCGCGCCTCGACCGGTGCAGTTTCATCGAAAATGACGACGTCATTGGCGCGGTCCCAGGTTGCGCCGTTGTCAAAGCTGCGCGCCAGGACGAACTGCGCGCGGCCGTGGTACCCGGCGGGACCGTGCTGGACATCGCTCCTGTAGCGGTAGGCGCACGGCGCGCGGTTGTAGATGATGGCGATTTCACCGCCGCCGAAGTTGAAGATGCCGCCCTGACGGGGATGGCCGGCGTAGCGGTCGCGCGCATAGTCGACCAGCGAGTGCTCGACTTCAGCCAGTGCAGGTGCCGGTATGGTTTGTGATGTCATGAGTTTCGCCGCGCGACAGCGCAGAGGGAGAGCATTCCGTTTTACTTCAGACCGGTGAGGGCGATGCCCTGCACGAACTGGCGCTGAAATGCGATGAAGAGGATGAGAATGGGAAGCACTGCCATAACCGACCCGGCCAGCAGGACAGACTGGAACAGCTCAGCCATCGAGGTCAGGGAGCCGGAGCCGTAGGCAAGCGAATACATGCCGACCGAAATCGTGTAGAGGCGTTCGGAGCTGGACATAACCAGCGGCCAGACAAAGGCGTTCCAACTGCCCTGGAACTGGAAGAGGGCCACCACGGTCACGACGGGGCCTGACAGCGGCATAATCACCCGCAGCCAGATCATCGGCTCGCTGCAGCCGTCGATGCGCGCCGCGTCCTCCAGGTCTTTCGGCAGCGTGCGGAAAAACTGGCGGAAGAGAAAGATGGAGCTGGCGCTGACCACATTGGGCAGGATCAGGCCGGCGTAGCTGTTGTAGAGTCCGTGCCCGCCCGCCCCGAAAATGTCGTTGCCGCCCAGCAGCGGCAGCCGCAGCATGAGGATAAAGAGCGGCAAAAAAGTGACTGAACCCGGGATCATCATCGTGGCCAGAACAAGCCCGAACAGGAAATCGCGCGCCGGGAAACGCAGTCGGCCGAAGACGTACCCCGCCAGCGAGGAGGTTGTTGTCGCCAGCACAGTAACCGCGACCGCATAGATCGTCGTAGTGCGGATATACTTGCTGATGCTGGCCATCTTCCAGGCGACGACATAGGGCTCGAGGCTCCAGTTCAAGGGGTTGAACATATCCCAGGTGAAGCCAATCCGTATGACCATACCCGCCGTGCCCAAAGAGCTGACCGCCATCCACAGAAAGGGCAGCGCTGCGATGATAAGTCCCACGATGATGCCGAGGATAAGAAGAGTCCGAAAGAGCAACTCCTCCCGCGGCGGTAACCGCAATCTCCGAGTCTGTGCCATCTGAAATGCAGCCCTCGCGGCCACCGATCAGGCGAGTGACCGGGTTCCGGTGATCAGTATTCGAGCGATGAAGAAAAGAACTTCCAGTTGAAAAAAGTAAGAACGGCAATGGCGATGAACAGCAGGACCGCCATGGCCGAAGCGTAACCCATCTGATTGAACTTGAAGGCGTTCAGATAGATCTGGTGAACGATGGTTGTCGTGCGGAAGGCCGGCCCGCCCTCGGTCATGATCATAACCAGGTCGAACACCTGCAACGAATCGATCATGCCGATGATGAAGAGGTAGAAGGTGACGGGCCGCAGCAACGGCCAGGTGATAAAGCGAAGCAGTTGCCAGCGCCCGGCGCCATCCACCTTGGCCGCATCGTAGAAGGTCTCAGGTATGCCCTGCAACCCGGCCAGGTAGATGAGCATCGTTCCGCCAAACGCCTTCCAGACGGCCACGCCGATCACGGCCGGCATAGCGGTAAATGGGCTGTTGAGCCAGTCTTTAGGTGTAACGCCAAAGAGCTTCAGCGCCAGGCTGACCAGCCCCACCTGCGGCTGAAAGAGCCACATCCAGGCGATGCCCATGGCGATGGTCGAGGTCAGGACCGGCAGATAGTAGGCGCCGCGCAGGAAGGAGATGCCGCGAATCCTGCGATTCAGCAGCATGGCAGCGCTGAAGCCAACCGCCATCGAAAGCGGTACGAATCCGACTGTAAACTGCAGTGTATTCCTGATCGTGGTCCTGAACAGATCGTTCTCGAACGCAACCCCGTAGTTGTCCGTTCCGATCCAGCGCATCGTGGCGCTGAACGCGTCGAATTGGGTGAAACTAAGGCCGATCGCCCCCAGGACCGGGAGCACCGTAAAGATCAGCAGAGGAAGGACCGCGGGCAGGATCAGTGTATAGGCCCACTTGACCTCGCTGCGCCGCAGCTCAGCGCGAAACTCCTGAAATCGGCTTACCGTGCCAACAGCCACGGGCGACCTCCTAACCCCGGTGGATAGTGGTAAGTGAATAGTGAACGGTAACTGTACCACCCACTATTCACTCGCCAGGTTCCTCTTTAGTCTAAGTCTTCAACCTATGCGCCGGTACTCAGGATCCGGTTCGTGATCCCGTCGGCCCTGCTCGCCATGCTGTCCAGAGCATCCTGGTCCTCACGCAGGCCGAACAGCGCCATTTCGGTGAAGGGGCTCCAGATGTTGATGGCCATCTCGCGATAGCCGACATGGTCGTAGCCGACGTCGCGGCCCGAGCCGGCGTATTCGAAGAATGCCGTGTCGCGGATCAACGGCTCATCCTGGAGCCAGGCCAGGTTCTCGTTCATCGACCTGAAGGCCGTGAGGAAGAACTGCGGGAACCTGCCTTCGGCGTCGATGGCATTATGCAGAGCTTCCTGGCTGGTGGGCCGGGAGTAGACTTCCAGCAGTGCCAGGGCAGCCTCCTGCACTTCGCTCTCGGAGTAGACGCTGATGATGTGGTTGGCATTGGCCAGCCCGATGCGCTCGCCGCCGGCATTGCGGGCAATCGGCGCGCCGATGCCCATCAGATCGGCGTTTTCGGGTTTGCGCAACCGCATGTTGGGCACCCACCACGGTCCCTGAATCTCCATCGCGGTGAAGCCCTCCACCGTCGCCCACGTGCCGGGCGGCAGGGTCAGGCCTTCCAGCGGGTTGATCCCGTGGACGCGCTTAAGGTCCAGGTTCCAGGTAAAGGCCTCGGCGAACTCGGGCGCGTTGACCGTGCACTTGCCGGTCAGCGGGTCGCTCTGGTCGAACTCGCCGCCGCCGTTCTGATAGGCGTTGACCGTCATCTGCTCCCAGTCCCACGTCTTGCCCATGCGCATGCCGGCGCGCGTGATATTGCCGTCGCCGTCACGCTGGGTCAGCTTGAGCTGGGCGTCCAGCAGGTCATCCCAGTTGTCGGGGAAGTTGTCGGCATCGAGACCGGCTTCATCGAAGAAGTCCTTGCGGTAGATGTACATCTTGGTGCCGCAGAGGGCCGGGTAGCCGATCAGGTCGCCGCCGACGGTGCTGAGATTGCGGAAGCCGTCGATCATGTCGTCCCACTGGCCCCACTCCTTCACATAGTCCTGGAGCGGAGTCGTGTAACCGGCATGGGCCAGGCTGCCGCGGCCTGCAAAGTTGGCGAAAAGGTCGGCGGGCTCGCCGGCCATCCGGGAGGTGATCATCTTGGGAACCAACTCGGTGTTGGTGACGAAAGTGAACTCGACGTCCCAACCGGGATTCTCCTGCGCAAAAACGGGGAAGACCTGCTCAATCAGCGTGGCGCCAATTGGATGTTCGGCGTTGTAGTTATCCCACCAGCGCACCGTCTTGCGCATGGCGCCCATCGCCGGTTCGGCTTCGCCGCCGGCCGGTGCCGCAGCCGGAGGCGCCACACAGGCCGCCATCAACGTTGCGCCGGCGGCCGCGCCGGTCAACTTGAGCATATCGCGTCGCGAATACTTTTTGGACATCATAGTGAATTGACCCTCCTTTAGGGTTGCGAAGAGTTGAGAAGGACTGTGGACCGTTTGAAACGCCCCGCCTCAATCTGCAGAAGTGTGGTTGCAAAGTTGAAGCAAAGCGACCTGCCCTCGGTAAGAGATGTGCTGCAATTCAATTCGTTGCGCGGGTCACCACCCCCTTCAACAGGAAATCGGCGTCATCCGTGGAGCGCTTCATGTGCATGGAATTTAGTATGGAGAAAAAGGGAACTTCCCGCTGTTTGTGTCTCCCGGGTGTATTCCATTGGGAGATCAGGCCGTTTTCAGGCCGTTGAGCACAGTATGTTCGATTTCAATGGCTGTGTCAAGACGGTTATTTCTGTGAAGTGCATCCCAATATTGGGGTGAACTTTCCTGTACCTCGGGTAGCAACGAAACCATGTCCGGTCCGCGATCAACACTGAGGCAGAGGAAACGGCCGTTCTCTCTCCTCACTACTCTCCGCTCTCTCCTCGCTTATTTGGGCGGTCGGGCCTATTCGGCCCTCCCTTGTGCGGGGCTCCGCCCCCGCAACGCCCCCCCAACAACATGCTTCGCCGACCTGGCGCCGATATTCGTAACTGGTGCCCAGTCGAACGAGTTTCGCCAAACCACGTCCCGCCAGTCCTATGTATTCCCCGTAGGCGCCGGCCTTGTGCCTGCCCTGTGCCCCAATCAACGGACCAACTGGCAAGGCCAAGCCTGACGCCTGCCCCACAACAGGCGCACCGAACCCAACTCAGTAGGCACGCAGCCCTACTCCAGACCGCCCAGCTTAATCGCCTCATAGATGCGCAGCTGCCGCAACTGCCCGATGACGATCGCCAGCGTCACGATCACCATTACGGCAAAAGCAAGATAGATCTTCACTGCCTGCCCCCAGGCCGGCGACACGACAAAAGGCGGCGTCGAGCCATGCACAGAGGTTCCTATCTGGAGGAGGGGAACGAACAGCGCTGAGGTCAGCGCGCCGATCAGTGAACCGCCCACAGCGGCCAGGAGCACAAGGAACAGTTTCTCAAAGACGACGACGGCCGTAATCTGAGCCGTCGACAGCCCGATGGCCCGCAACAGGCCGAACTGAAGAATGCGCTGCCGCAGCGCAAACATCGAGTGCAGCAGGAAGGCCAGCCCGGAGATGACCGTCGCGACGACGAAACCCAGAGACAGGATGCCGAACAGTGCTGTGCGCTGCGGATCGGTACGCCAGACCGCAGTCTCCCAGCGGCTGTCGGTCGCGTCGGTGATAATGAACCCGCGTGCGCGCAGAGTTTCGAGGATGGCAGCCGGGTCGGCACTGCTAGCCAGTCTCATCCAGATATCGTACGGCCGGTTGCCAATGGTGCGATAGATGTGTTCCAGATTGCCAACAAAAAAATGGCCGTCCTCCGGGTACAGTGTCGGGAAATAGCTGAGGACGCCGGCGATGGTGAAATTGATAGGTCGACTGATGCCCTCGACAAAGACGGACAGGTTATCTCCCACACGCAGCCCGGTCGCCTCGATGAAGCTGCGGCTGACGAGAACACCCATGGAGTTAAGCGCCAGCCTGTTGGTCAGCGCGCCCAGAGACTCCTGGGAAAAGTCATCTCGCCACCAGCCTGCCCGGCTGAACTCCGCCCGGTCGATCCCAAGCACGGTAGCATTTACATTCCCTTCAAGTCCGTCGACGAAAACCGGCTGCCGCAGCACACGGGTCGCAGCCTCCACGCCGGGGATCGACTCGACGACGGCGAAAGGAGGATAGCGCCAGCGCTGCTCGGAGCTTCCGCCCACCTGCTCCCATTGCACCCGAATGGCCAGGTCGGAGCCGACGGCGTAGCGAACGACGTCGGTGTAGTGGGTATCGAGCGTGCCGGCGAAGGTGGCGCTGAAGAGGCCCAGAGCAATCGTAAAAATCAGGAGAAAAAGAAGCGCGCGATTGCTGCCGGAGCGCCGCGAGATCTGCGTGATGGCCAGCCACAGCGGCACACTGATGAAACGGCTCGCCGCCCGCCCCAGCAGGCCGGTGACGGCCGGAAGCCCTCGCAAAGAGACCAATGCCACGGCTGCGACAAATACGGTCGGCGCCAGCAGGAGCAGCGGATCAACGAACGTGTCCTGCGTGATCTGGAGGGCATGTTCCTGCTGCCGCAGACGCCAGTAAGCATAGATGACGCCGGCAAGAAACAGGAGTTCAAAGGGGAGCCATGCGCTGCGCCGGGCGCGGTTGAGGAACTCCTCGCGCGCCGTCTTGCGCTGGTGCGTAACGACCGTGCGCCTGGCCGCGCCGGCGGCGGAAAGCAGTGTCGCGCCGATGCCCAATACAGTCGCCGTGCCGGCGTACAGCGCGACCTGCGCAGAATAAGAGAGGTCCATCAGCGGCCTGGCCGCGAAGGTCAGAAACCGGTAGACCTGCCCCATCCCCTGCGTAACGCCGCCGGCCGCCAGCAACCCCGCGGTCAGGCACAGCGCGCCGATCGCCAGCATTTCCAGCAGATAGAGCGCCACGATCTGCAGACTGGACGCGCCCCGGCTCTTGAGCGTAACGATCTCGCTCTCCTCCGAGGCCACCATGATGTCGGAGGAGATAAGGGTGTAGAGCAGGAGTGCAAGCAGTACGGGCAGGCTCAGTAGAAGCAGAAAGGTCCGCAACGCGGCGGCCCGGTCCGCGTACTTCTGTAGAAGCTCGTATGCGGGCGCGGTGAGGTCGACGTGTGACAGGATGCCGGAAGTTCTGGCCTGGATACGGGTGATGGCTGCCAGCATAGGCGCCACCTTTTCGACTTTGATCTCCTCTCCGTCGAAAAGAAGAAACCAGGCGTACTTACGAACCTGTTCCCCCAAGGTGGGCGCTACACGGCCCATGAAGTCGGCCTCGGAAACGATGAAGTAGAAGGCGAACGCCTCCGGCTCCTCGAACCAGAAGCCGCGATCTGCGTCGGCCGGGCGCCACACGCCCTTGACCAGGACTTCGACGGGAGCAACAATGTCAGAATCGTCGAGGCCGAAGAGAACGCGGTCGCCGACCTGGACCTCGTGGTCGTAATAGAAACGTTCACTGACCCAGGCCGGTATGACGTCACCGGCTTCGCCCGGTTCCGCCTGTCCCAGGGGTTCGCCCAACACGATCTCCACATGTTGTTCGATGCCGGTCAGGAAGGCCAGCCCGGCCGACTGGTACTGGCGCAGGTCTTCGGGCAGCTCTTTGTCGGCGGAGGCCAGAAACTTGAGGACACGCGTCGAGCCGTAGCGGGTCAATCGGGTGAGCGGAAGGCCCGGAAGCTCCGTTGCGCGTTGACGCATAAAGTCATCGGCGCGCCTGTACTGTTCAAGCGGAGTCGAGCTCAAAAGGGGCACGCGATGAACGAGGAGTAGGCTGGAAAGAGGGAGTTCAGCATCCTGCGCGGCGAGTTCGCTGCGCAGGAACCTGTCCAAGGCGGCGTTGGTGAAGAGAGGAATGGCCGCGATCAGCGCAACGGTGACAACCAGGCCGACAACCACAAAGGACATTGGTTGCCATTTGCTCAGATTGCGCCGCAGCGCCAGCTCCATCATGGCGAATCACCGGTTACGAGCCGTCGCGGCTGGTGGGGATGGCGGCTCTGGGTCACTGACCTATGACCACGGGCCGCTCCCTCTGCTGGTCAACGAGGGGCCGGCTCCCCTGCGGAGTCACGACGTATGACTGCTCTATGTGCAGAGAGCCGACGCCCGGCATGAAGAGCGGGGCCTCCAGGTTGAGGACCATGTCCGCTTCCAGCGTCAGATCGGACGGCAGGTCCACACAGTCATCCTTGACTCGAAGCCCGTTGTCAGGAACAAGCACGGGGTAGTCGCGCACCTCCAGGCCCACGCCGTGCCCGTGCGGGAAGGAGGCTGTGATGCCGCGTTCGTGCAGGGCATCGACCATGGCGTCTGCGACAGTTGACGCCTTGGCGCCCGGCCGCATCGCCTCCTCACCGGCGTCCATACAGGCGCGCAACGCTGCAAAACGCTCGCTCAATTCGGGCGGCAGTTCTCTCATCGCCAGCGTTGTGCCGCTGTCGGAGAAGCAGTACCGGTAGATGCAGCCGTAATCGACGTAGAGAACGTCATCTTCCGCCAGCTGGTAGCCTGTTTCGGTCGTCATGCCCAGGCCGCGCACGCCGAATGCAAAATGATCGAAATCGGCGCCCATCTGCGCCGCCAGCGCCCGGTAGTGCCCCGCCATCTCTGACACGGCCAGCCCGGGCCGGGCCAAGGCCAGAGACTCCATCGCCGCCTGCTCGTTGATCTCTGCCGAACGGGTCAGTCGTTGAATCTCTTCTGCGCTCTTCACCATCCGGACCATGCGGATCAGATCGGAACAGTTCTTGAGGGACGCGCCAGGCAGGGCGCGCGCTATGACATCCTTCGTCTCCGGGGGCAGTCCTTCCGTCTCCAGGCCGATGCGCGCGCCCATCAGCCCGCGCTGACTTAGAATGCTCAAAAGCGCGTCGGTCGGCGTGGCGTTGCCGTGCGGGGCATGGAGGAGCTCCTGAAAGCGGAGCAGGGATTGGGGCAGCTCGCCAGCAGGAAGCGAGTCGTCGAGGCCGGCGCTGCCGAAGATGTGCAAATCCTTAACCCACAGCTCATCGGCGTTGGCGGCGAACAGCGGATTGACGACCAGGGCGGGCTCGCCCTCCAGCGGGAAAACGGCATAGGCCTGGGCCAGGTTGGAAGACGCCCCCGGCACCATCATAAACTCTTTGAACAGCGGATCGATCCAGCAGTAGTAGTCGGTGAAATAGGTGATGTTGACCGGAGATGTCGCAACCAGGACATCCAGCCCGTATTCCTGCATATAGTATTCGGCGCGGGCGCGATTGAAAAGCATGTGTCGCTCTCCTAAAGTAATTCGCGGCTACAGTTGCTCAGACTCCGGGTACGTAGCCCTGGCCCCACTGCTCTTGTCGCGGGTCGCGGAAGTCGCCGGACAGAGGCATGATCGCCAGCATGCCGCCGTCGATGACGAGGGTCTGGCCGACGATGTAGCGGCTCTCGTCGGACGCGAGAAAGAGGGCCAGCTTGCCAATGTCGTGCGGCGCGCCGATCACACCGGCAGGAATGGTGGCGCCGGCCTCCTGCTGGTCGAATTCGCCCAGCACCTTCAGATGATTCTCAACCAGAATCCAGCCGGGTGCAATTGCGTTGACGCGTACACCTCTAGTCGCCAGCTCCAGGGCGAGAACACGCGTGAAACCGACGATCGCTGCCTTGGTACCGGCGTAGATCGTGTGCTCGGTCATGCCGGCGAAGGCATGGACCGAGGTCAGGTTGATCACCGCGCCGCCGCCCTGCTCGATCATGGTGGGGACCGCGGCCTGTGTCAGAAAGTACATGCCGCGGATGTTCACATTGTAGAGCGTGTCGAACTGCTCGGGCGTCACGTCCAGAAACGGCTTGTTCATGGTGATGCCGGCGTTGTTCACGAGCACGTCAAGCCCGCCGAGGAAGTCGATCGCCTTGTCTGCCAGGCCCTTCACCTCGTTAATGTCAGCCAGGTCAGCCTGGAACAGTTCCGCCGTACCCCCGGCACTTCGGATCTCCTCGACGGCGCTGGCGGCCCCGGCCGCGCTATGGGCGTAATGCAGCACGACAGCCGCGCCCTCGCGGGCAAACTCCAGGGCAACACCGCGGCCGATGCCGGTGCCGGAGCCGGTCACGAGTACGCGCTTGCCCTCCATCTTCCGCGTTTGGGTCATCTCTTGCCCTCCTGGTGCGTGGCAGGCGGGTAATTCCGCTGGACTGTGGCGAGTGGATTGGGCATAGTATACACGACCTGCAGTTTTGCGCTAACCGCTGCCTAAAGGTCAATTCAGGTGATTGACGAACTGCGCGGACCTTACTATGATGGCCGTGCTAAGGTGTGTTTTCGCTGCAAAGGCGCCAGCGCACTGGCGAGTCGCGCCGACAGTTCCCGGGTCGCATCCAGTCTCCACGCGAAAGGCAGTTGACATGAAACTCGGCATGAATACCTTCTTTATCAATGTGTTTGATTTCGAAGAGGGCCTGCAGTTTTGCCAGGAGCAGGGCGTACTGGCAGTCGAGGTGGCGGCGGGCGGTCCCGGGGCCGTCAAATACTGTGATGTCGACAGACTGCTCGCAGACCAGGGCGAACTGGAGCGCTGGCTGGACATCTACGCCGGGTACGGCCTTGAAATCTACTCGTTCGCCGGACACGGGACGCCCCTGGTGCCCGACCGCCGCATTGCAGAGGATTATTCACAACAGTTCCGCAAGACGTGCGCTCTAATGGAAAAGATAGGCTGCACACGATTGGCCCTTGTGGCCGGTCTGCCCGAAGGAGCCGAGGGCGATAGCCTGCCGGCCTGGATTATCAACACCGACCTGCCCTTTCTGCGCGACGCCCTCGAATGGCAGTGGGAGCAACGCCTGCTCCCCTACTGGAAGGAGCATGGCCGGATCGCCGCCGACCACGGCGTAACACTGTGCTTCGAAATGCAGATCAACGACATGATTCACAGCCCGGTCAAGCTGCGCCGCCTGCGTGACGAACTGGGCCCGGTGGTCGCCTGCAACTACGACATCTCGCACATGTGGGTTCAGGGGATAGACCCGCTGGCCGCCATCCACGAGTTGAGCGACCTCATCCAGGCGGTTCATCTCAAGGATACGCTGATCCACGAACCGAATCTGCGCCTGCGCGGCTATTTCGACTCGACCGACCTCAAGCAGTACCAGAATCGGTCGTGGACGTTCACCATACCGGGCTGGGGACACGACGAACGCACCTGGCGCGAGGTCATTTCGACCCTGCGGTTTATCGGTTACACAGGCATCCTGACCCTGGAAATGGAGAGCGAATACATAGAAATCCAGGAGGGCCTGGAAAAGGCTGCCGCGTTCATCAGGCCGATGCTGCTGGAAAAGCCGGTGGGGCCGGCCTGGTGGGAGGTCGCCGCTGTGCATGAGCTTTGGGAGGAGACGAAGGAAGAGGGAGAGTGAATGGTGAACCAGCTTGACGGCCTCGCGCTCTGTTCAGTGCAGAAGGCAGGCTGCTGATACTTTAAGATCCTTTGATTGCATGGGAGACATTAGATGTTGAAGGTCCTCGTAACGGGAGGCAGCGGCACCATCGGCGGATATGTCCTGAGAGAGCTCCTCCAGGCGGGCCACTCCGTCACTAGCTTCAGCCGCTCCGCGCCGCGTGTGGAAGGGGCGGGTTTCGTCCAGGGCGACATCATGGAGCCCGTCCAGCTTGCCGATGCCTGCCAAGGCCAGGACGCCGTCATCCATCTCGCGGCCATACCGGGCCCGGGCCGTGCGACGCCGGCGCAGCTGCTCAACGTCAACGTGATCGGCACTGTCAATGTCCTGGAAGCTGCCGTCCACGCCGGCGTCGGCAACGTCGTGTTTGCCTCCTCCGGCGCGGCCACAGGCTTCTCCTTCCAGAAACGGGAGATCCTGCCCCTATACCTTCCCATCGATGAAGAACATCCCAGTGAACCCCAGGACGAATACGGGCTGAGCAAGCTGCTGGGCGAGCTGACCTGCAAGCGCTACAGCGACGCCTTCGGCATCCGGACCATCTGCCTGCGCATCAACAACAACTGGTATCTCGAACGCGCCAGTGCCGAGGTTGCCGTGCGCTCCGGCTGGGCGCAGCAGTTCACGGTCGAAGAGCTGTGGCGGAAGCGTTACCTGAAAACGATAGAAGACGAGGGCGACTGGCCGTCGCCGGGTCCGCCGGCGCCGCGCCGAATACTGTGGGCCTTCACCGACGCCCGCGACGCCGCGCAGGCCTTCCGCCTGTCCGTGGAGAATGACACGATCAAGCACGAAGTGTTTCTCATCAACGGGGACGACACCTGCTCCAAAGAGCCAACGCCCCTGCTTATCGACCGGTTACGGAGTTCGCTTGGCGAAGGGGAAGCAAACTCAACCTCTCCTGATATACCCCTAAAGGAGCCGCTGGAAGGCAATGCCTCACTTTGGTCTCACGCCAAGGCGACACGCTTGCTGGGCTATCGTCCCCAGTACACCTGGCGGCAAAGCGACTTTCAATCGTGGATGGAGGAAAGATGACCACAGAAAGAAAGATGGAGTTCTTCGGCGGGGGCTGGCGGCAAGTCGACGATGCCGACGCAGAGAAATCTCCCGTCATCGACGCCCATTCCCACATCTTCCGCCGTTTTGCCACCGGCTCGGGCGCGGCCAGCGCCGCGCTCACGCTCAAACTGTGGCAGTACCACCTGCGCGACTTCACCGACTTCTGGCGCAAGAAAGACGGCGCACGCGTCAAGGAGCCGCTGCTCGACTTCCCCTCCGACGACATCAACGCCATGCCCGACCTTAACTTCCGTTTCGGCAGATACGGCCAGGCCGAGCTCACCGTGGACGGCGTCGACTACGTCATGCAGTTCTATCCCCCCGCCCTGGAGAACCTGGAGGCGACCCCGGAAAGAATGATAGCCGAGATGGAGGTCGCCGGCGTGGACCGGGGGGTACTCCAGAGCGACCACGTCTACGGCGCCAACATCAACGAGTACTACGCCGAGGCGATGCGCCGCTACCCGGACCGTTTCATCGCACTGGCGCAGATTCGGGAGACCGAAGGGCATGAGGCGGAGGAGCTGGCGCGCCTTGAACGCGCCGTCACGGACCTGGGATGCACAGGGCTTTACTTCAGTGTCGAGCTATTTGCTTTGCGAGGATACGTGGACCGGATCGACGACGCCAAGTTCGAACCGCTGTGGCAACTGGTGCGCCGCCTTGGGATTCCCATTTTCTGGTACATCGACGCCCGCAAGCAGGACCGGGTTGCAGGTTTCATGGAGCGCGTCGGCGAGCTGAGCCGCTGGGCGGACGCCCACGATGACATCCCGTCGGTGATTACGCACGGGCTGGTGCCGGCCGCCATCATTCACGAAATCGGCATCCCTGACGAGGTGATAACTTTGCTGAAGCGGCCCCACATGAACGCCGAAATCCTGATGCAGGCGAAGTGGCCCGAGTACCCCTACGGCGATGGACAGGAGATGCTCAGGTGGCTGATCGACCAGGTCGGCGTGGAAAAGCTGATGTGGGGCTCCGACATGCCCTACAGCGGCGGCTTCTGGTGCACGTACAAACAGTCGGTGGACTACATCCGCCTGCACTGCGACTTTCTAACGACAGCAGAGAAGAACCTGATACTGGGCGGCAACGCGGCGCGAATGTTTGACATCCGCGGTTAGCTGAGAGGGAAGCTCTAGAGCACGGATTGTTAATCGCCCGGTTCGGGGACTCAAATGCAAGGTTGGACAATGAGTTCATAGTTGAGAAACTTGGCTGTGCCTGCGCGCGTGAGTCGTTGGTGATAATTCATCTGTCCCGATTTCTTCCAGACATCTGTTTTCCGCTAAGCGACACTAAGTGCATTAAGTGTAGTGCTCTTTCGGCATAGGGAGCGCGTTCAGATCTGGAGGGCCTGCCAGCTATTCTGTGTTGGCAGGCTCTTTGCTGCATAGAACCTCATACCATTTCCCTGTTACAGGATCTTTTCCACTGGTACAATATGTGTAGTTGGTCGAAATGACCATCCACGCCCCTTGTTGCAATTCTATTCCCTTATAGAACCAATCTCTTGGCCCTCTCACCGTCATTTTGTGGACACTACACATCCCAGCTTCTTCCGACGACTGGTTTGGGGCGAGTACTGCTTCTGAATCTTGAACTCCCCCGTCCTCCTGAAGCGAAAGACCCTGGACGTGTATTTCACGTTCAGTGTAGTTGAAAACAACCCCTCTTTCCGACCCGCAAGGGTGTTTCTCAATACTATTGAACTGAAAGGCCAATCGGATTATCACACTCACTGTGACTGCGATAAGCACTGCACCTATAGAGCGTACAATCGTCCGATTCGTAGACTTGCTCATCGCCAACTCCTAACGAATGTCACCTTGTGATGCTAAAGGGGACGAGACTACACGGTTGTCAACTGTTTGCGCATGACGATGTAACAGGTCATTCCCGAAGTAATTTCGCGGCTTCAAGCAGCCCCATAATTCCAGATGGCCAGACGGTCCAAAACACATAGAACACCAGGTACGAAGTCACGACACCGATGACTGCCCGCCACCATGTCATCTCATGCTCCACTTTCGTCGAGAAATAAATCAGAACAAGCCAGTACGCCAGGACGATGAGAGAGGCGGCATAAGTAGTGGTGCTCGATAGGAAGTAGTACCAGTATTGACCTGCCATATAAGAGGAGCCCGGCAGGACGGCCACAATACGAGCCACGGCCAGAGGCAGGAAATCGAGGAGCGAATTTAGAAGGGTCATCGGTACAGCAATTGCGGCGAAAAGGTAAGCGTAACGACCGAACTGCCCTCGCCCGCCCCAAAAGGTGACGACGCAGTGGAATATGCCCACTCTGACCAGGAAAGAAACTGGGTTCAGCAAAGCCTTGGCAATGGTCCGTTGCCAGCCGGGAATTTCTTCAAGAATGAAAATTACGGTGCCGTAGACAAATTCGGCAGCAAGGTCAAACAGCCCCGAATGCACCCACAACCAGCCATATAACTTCGCGAACTCAAAATTCAGAGTAATGAGTCTGGATTTGAGATATAAGTTGGCTCCGTCAATCAAAAAAATGAAGTCGGAAGGAAGGAAAAAATCCACTTCGTTCGGTGGTATCACCCACTTTTCAGTCAACGTAGTCAGCAGTATATCGAGCAACGAAGCGAATACGCCGGCCAGTAGAATCCACGCGAGTGCAGTCTTTAAGTTGGCCGAGGATTTGCTTCGTTCGGTGGCGAAAGTCTGTACGCCAGGCCTGGTCATGACATTCGCACACGTCTGAAGCATGGAAATGAACTTGGTGCGCACATTGTCCTCCTCTTTTCCCGTTATCCGTGACTGCTAAGTCCTTGCCCAAAGGCACTCATGATTCAGCATGGCGAAAGACGTTTCTCTCTCCTCAATTCTCTTTACTCTCTCCTAGCTTTTGGGCGGTCGGGCCTATTCGGCCCTCCCTTG
>VXOE01000387.1 GCA_009840225.1 Caldilineaceae bacterium SB0662_bin_25
GGTGCCTAATCGAAGGTGTCCAGCCCGACCACGTCCCGCCAGTCCCATCAGATCCTCGCTAGTGCCGGCCTTGCGCCTGCCCTCGCACCCTCCCCAACTGACGGACGCCACCGTACGGCCAGGTCCAGCGCCTGCACTGAGTCTCACCCAAAGACGGTAAACAACACCAGCCACCGCTGGCACTGATTCCCCGCCAAACTGTTCCCACCCCAAATCTGGGATGCACCCCAAAAAACTGTCCGTTTGAGCAGTGCCTCTATGGGAATCTGCAGCACCCACTTTCGGGCCCTCCGCTCAGCGCAATGTCCGCTCCCGGGCCGCGGCCGCCTACCCCTTCTTCATGCCCGGGGCGGCCAAGGACACCGAAATCTGGCGGAATCTTTCTGTGCCCCGTAACATGGTGGGCCGGATCGTAGCAAAGCCCTGTTTTGTGAGAGTATTGCCAACCACAAAGAGGACAAGCCTGTCTCATGCCTGTACCTGGACCCGGTTGAGCAATCTTAGAAGAGGCCCTCGCTGTTCCATTCCGCTCTCGCCGTATTCGCTCAACCCCAGGTATACTCTGCGCCGCGCGCGCCGCAACAGTCCGATCGACAGGCGCCGCAAACTTTCCTGGCGGCTTCGAAACTCCTCCGGGTCACCCCAGATCCTGTCTCGCGGCCAGTTCCTTGACAGTACATAGGGATGGGTCAGCGGCTGGTGAATGCGCTGCCACCAGCCTTCCGCCCCAATGTCCAGCCAGAACTGCACGTCCACCGCACGGTTCCGCATCAGAAAAGTGTATGCCGGTGCAATCAACACAGCACTGTCCTCAACCGTCCATGCCGGCACATAGAGCGCCCCCAGCGCTCCCCCCTCCACCAGGTCAAGGTAGGCGCGGCCGATCTCGACCTTCCTCGAACTCCCCGCATCAGGTGAGCCGGCGGCAACCGGAGACTCCTCCCCCATCCCGAGTTGACTGCCCTGTCCCCCTATCGCCCACCGAAAATCTTGCGCAGAACGCACAAGCCGGTCGGTTATCCGGGCAGCATCAGCCTGTTCATGGAATCCGAAACCGGGCTGGCTCAGCAGTTCGCCAAAAAGACGGGCGAAGAACCGGTCTAGCGGCGAAAACTCACTCTCCGCCCTGTAGTCGGCCAACCATCCGCGCAAGCGCTCATATAGCTCCCCGCTGGCAAACGAGACCCGCCTCTGCACGTCTCCCCGCAGCCCTGCAAAGTCCCGCAGCGCCGCGCCCGCGGCGTCGCGTACATCATATGCGGCCTGCGCCAGCACGCTGGCTCGCACAGGATCCAATGCGGCAATGGCATTTTCCAGAGCCAGCGCAACGTCGGCCCGCGGCGGCCGCCGCTGCCAGATTGGATGCGCGAGCGCGGCCAGGGTTAGCAACGTCCGCACCGCAGGCTCTGCGTTCAGGGCCCGGCTGGGTCGGTGACTGGTGGCCGGAATCCCTTTCTCCTCCAACCGCGACAGTAGACTGAAACGGAGCGCATCGCTCACGAACGGCGCCAGTACAACGATCTCGTTCGGCTCCACCCCGTCATCCTTGACCAGCTTCTCGATCAGGTCAACTGCCCACTCGACCATCTGGGGATAGAACCGGTACGAATGCTCGGGAAACACCATCGGGCTGTCGACCGGCGATTCGGATTCTCCGGCCGCGCCTCCCTCCCCAATGCCCTCGACTACCTGCCGGTTGACGGCACGGTTGATCCGGCCAATCAAGCGCGAGGACCCGGGCGCCGCGACGAGTGACCCCCGCAGCCGAATGCGCTTCTCCGTGTGGTCAGACAGCCGCACGGCGTTCTCCGCATCCGCCCCCAGGAATGCCCGGTACCCGCCATCCTCATCGACCACAATCAGCGCGCTTTCCAAGTGGGGAAGCCAGCGCCGCACCAACTCCTGCGCCGCGTACGTTTCTTCCTCGGCATTGTCTATGATCAGATGGCGAAACCTGCGAAACAGATGGGTCCTGCACCATTCATTCTCGAGTATAACCCGCAAAAAGACCTGCATCTGCAGGCTGTAATCGACCAGCGACTCCTCCAGACACAGCTGCCGAAACTCCTGGCTGATGCGGCGCGCCGTTCGCAAAACATTCAATCGCGCAACCATCTTCTCGCCCGGTGGTACTGTACTCTCCAGACGGCCGTATGCCTCCTCCAAAGTGAAGCCGTGAAGCGCCGCTTTATTGAGATTGTCCAGAACCTGGCTCACGATGCGGCTCCTCTGCAACCGAATCGCATCAAACTCTCCCTGCTGTGCAGCCCTCTCAACCAGACCGGCCATGTGGTACTGGGTCGTCTCCAGATTGAGGAAAGTCGGCTCACGGCGCGGTTCGACAAAACCGGCGGCGCGGGCAGCCAGCGGCCAGTACAGCGCCACACTCGAACGGGACAGAGACGCGACAGTTGTCACCTGCACCAGAGCCCCCGCAGGCACGTCGGAACTGCGCAACGCCTCCTGATAGGGCTGTCCCAGTGTGAGTTGGGGCACCAAAACCAATATCTGGTCGCCCCGTACCCGCTCCTGGCGCAGAAGCCATAGGATCCGCTCAATTGCAGCCGTCGTTTTGCCGGCGCCGAATGGCCCGCTCAAGAACAGAGTATTGGATTGGAGAATCGAACCGTCCGAATCGAATCCGGCCCGGAGCGAGGATGCTGCGGAGTTTTCCATCGTGGCTGGATCTTGGTGTCGCCGAGGAGAGCCTGAGCAGGCGCCGGACTTTCGGAGCAACTACAAACCGCAAGCCAGCGCGGCAAAGTGGAAAGTGTTCGCTTCAGTACGCGCCTGCACAGGGGTTCTCAAGAGCCCCCGCATCGGCACAAAGCGTCTGCCTCAATTTAGTTGGCAGTGTATGGCTCGGCCAGCAGCGCCTGAATCACCGACTCCGAGTATGCGTACTGGCCCTCGCCAATCTTCAGGTAGCGAATCTGTCCGGTCTTGTCGATAAAGTACATCGCCGGCCAGTAACGGTTGTTGTAGGACCGCCACGTCTTCCAGTCGTTATCGATCGCAACCGCAAAATCAATATCCAGCCGCAGAAGGGAGTTTTCGACGTTATTCACATCCCGTTCGTGCCGGAACTCCGGGGTGTGAACGCCTATGATCACAAACCCGTCGTCCGCGTACTTCTCGTGCCATTCCCTCAACGAGGGAATTACGTTGACGCAGTTGTATCACCCATAGGTCCAGAACTCGACCAGCACGACGTTGCCTCGGAGGTCCGCCAGCTTGAGCGGTTCCGAGTTCAGCCATATCTCGTTTAGCAGCTCTGGCGCCTCTCCCTGCGGCCGCAACTTGGCCAGAAGCTCCAGCTGCTCCGCCGTCGGGCCGGGGGCCATTGCTACTTCCTGTTCCGAAGCTTGCTGGGCTTGCTGGGCCCGTTCTTCCGCGACTCGAGTCTGAATCGCCTCAACCTTTGCATCCTGATCGCTCTGGATCCCTTGATCGCTCTGTGTCGGAATCGTCTGCGGCATGACACATCCGGCCAGTAGCAACCCGCAAATCATCGTAAGCAGAGCGTATCGATAGCGCTCTCCACCCTCAGGTCGCCTGCAACTCAATCGAACGGCGCATCTGTGACCGAGGTCAGGACGTTCCCGCCGCCCGACTTCATTGTCGGTCAATGCCTTCGTAAGAGTTTTCACGATCGTCTCAGTGCCTTAAATGTGCAAATGGAGGCGCGCATTGCGCGCCTCCAAGCTTCACTCTGGCCTGTGCCGCCCCCAATTCCTACATATCGTCCTTCTTCTCCATCGCATCCATGCCGTCGTCCATCATCATGCTGTCCATCATCTCTTCGGCCTCGGCCTGCGTGGGCAGCAGCAACTCGTCACCGACATCGATGCGGTCGCAGTCGTCAATCTCGTTCGCGCTGCAGATGGCCTTGTAGTAATTGACGTTACCGTACGCTCGTTTGGCAATGGCGCCGAGCGTGTCACCCGCTACAACCGTGTAGGGCGTGTGCCCATCCTCCATCAACATGATCTCGCCCATCATCATGCCGTCGTCCTTCATCATTTCGTCTTTGTCGGACATCATTTCGTCGTCCTTGTCCGACATCATCTCGTCATCTTTGTCGGACATCATCTCGTCGTCCTTGTCCGACATCATCTCGTCCTTCTCACCCATCATGCCATCTTTTTCGCCCATCATCATCATGTCCATCTTGGCCATGGCGTCGGCATGCGATGGCAGCATCAGTTCATCGCCGACATGAATGAGATTGCAGTTCGCCAGCGCGTTCGCGCTGCAGACGACCTCCCAGTACTTGCTGGCGCCGTAGGCGCGCCTAGCGATCGATCCGAGCGTATCGCCTGCCGCAACGGTATAGGGCGTGTCCCCCTCTTCCATCATCATGATCTCGCCCATCATACCGTCTTTTTCCATCATCTTGTCATCTTTGTCCGACATCATCTCGTCATCCTTGTCGGACATCATTTCGTCGTCCTTCTCCATGCCCGCCTCCATCATCATCGCCTTATCGATGGAGACTTTGACAAGGGCCGTGACATCGGGATAGGAATAGCCGTCATCCACGACACGAACTGTGCCCCCGATTTCAGGGCGGCCGGTGTTGGCGCCGGACTGGCGAGGGGCCTGATCAGGGCCTACGCCCGGTTCCTCATTAAACTCGGTCCCAGCGTCCCACAACTGGAGATCAGCAGTAAGATCCTGCATTCCTTCCATCGCCATCCCGTCCATGTCGATGAGAGCGATGCCCGCCTCGCCAGGGCCGACGAAGAGGTCGTTGGACTGCACCAACATTGTGGCGAACGAAAGATACGGTGCCTCGGCAGTAACCTTCACTTCAAACTCGTAGGCTTGGCCGGGAAGTATCACTCCAGGACCATCCGCGCCTGCCGGCGTATTGAAGACACCTGCGTGAAGGTCCATGCCGTTCAGGGCCTCAGCCAGCGCGGACGGGTCGCCGTCCTCTGCCAGGGCTTCTAGACCGTAGCCTTTATCCGCCTCACCTTCAATGAAGAGTGCACCGGGTTCGCTGTGCAGCACCCAGACGCCCGGCGCAAACGGGGTAGGTAGGTCGCTGTCACCTGAGATGTTCTCAATCCTTACAACATAGGTGATCGAATCGCCCATCTCGTCATGATCGTCTCCACCGTGACTCGACTCGAAAATCGGCCCTTCGCTCGCCAGCGCCAATTCAGCCGGAAGCAGAACAACAGAGGTGGAGAGCAACAACATCGCGATAAGCAGAAAGGAAAGCGGTTTTCTTAGTTGCATGGTCAATTCTCCTCCTTGAGATTGATTAATCCAACATGTTATGCAACAATGGTAACGGCAAAAGTCCGCAACCTAAAGTATACCAGATTGAAGTTGCCCCGCCAGCGGTCAAAGATTACCGGTTTCTTAACCAATGGCGCTGTCAGCACTTCTTCGCGACATCCCTGTGGGGGTGTCCACCCAACATGGCCAGCGTAAAAATCCTCGTCGTCGACGACGAACCCAGCATTCGAGAAGTGGTAAGCCTTTACCTCGAACAAATGGGATACGATGCAACCGTTGTCGGCGACGGGCAGTCCGCACTGGACCTGCTTCAGTCCGACCCGCCGGATTTGCTCATCCTGGACGTAATGCTGCCAGGCGTCGATGGCTACGAGATCACCCGCCAGGTCCGGGCGACAAGCTCTATTCCCATCATTCTGCTGACCGCCCGTAAGGACGAGATTGACCGCATTCTCGGCCTGGAACTGGGCGCAGACGATTACGTCGTTAAACCTTTCAGCCCGCGCGAGCTCGTCAGCCGCGTCAAAGCCGTTCTGCGGCGTACCCAGCAGCCCCCAGCACTTCCCGGCGGCGATCAACCACTCACCTGCGGCAATATTCACATCGACCCTCGCACCCGCCAGGTCACCGTCGCCGGCAGTGGAATCCCCCTGACCGTCAAGGAATTCGATCTTCTCTGGATGTTTGCCAGCAATCCAAATCAGGTCTTTAATCGAGACCAGTTGCTGGACCAGGTCTGGGGCGTTTCAGAGTTTATTGACGCCAGTACCGTCACTGTCCACGTGCGCCGCCTGCGCGAGAAGATCGAGCAGGACCCCTCGAACCCGCGCCACATCATCACCGTCTGGGGCGTTGGCTATCGCTTTGAACCGGAAGAGTAGGACGTGGTGACCAGCTGAGGATCTGAAGCTGGCGCCCAATCAAAGGGACTATGAACACGACAACCATTTCTCCATCGCCAGCTTCGCCTTCTGTTCGCTTTCTTCTCGGCGTGATCATCGCTGTCCTGGGTGGCCTGATCCTCTTTCTGGCCGTCCTCAGTCCGCCAACTGAGGAACTCTGGGCAATGGCTCAGTTCCTGACCGCCACCGCGCTTCTGTCCGTCGCCGCCGTCTATCTGGTCTACCGCCTGGGATGGCTGCACTATTCGCCACGACTCAGCTGGACCCTCGTCGGGGGATACGGATTCGCAAGCCTGTTGACCTTCCTCAACGTCTTTGTTACCGCCCGCCTCATGTTCGCCAGCGATCATGATCTGCGCCTGGCGGCTGTGCTCCTCATCTTCGCCGGCGGCATCGCAACTGCACTGGGTTACTTCCTCTCGACCGCCCTATCAGAGAAGATCCAGTGGGTGGGCCGTGCCGCCGCTGCCATCGCCGAAGGCAGGCTGGACGTGCGCGTCGATGTCGTCGGCAAAGACGAGTTGGCGCGCCTGGGAATAACTTTCAATCAGATGGCCGCCCGGCTCGAGGCCGCCGAAAGCCGGCATCGCGAAACTGAGCAACTGCGCCGCAACCTTCTGGCCTGGATCGGGCATGACCTCCGCACGCCCCTCGCCTCAATCCAAGCCCTGGTCGAAGCCCTCACCGATGGCTACATCACCGACCCCAATGAAACACAGCGCTACCTGCGAACGGTTCAGTTCGACGCTGCCGCTCTCTCAATCCTCATCGACGAGCTCTTCGAAATGGCCGAAATCGAAGCCGGCGGCCTCAGTCTCGACCGCCAGCCGATTTCGCTTGCCGACCTGATCTCCGATTCACTGGAAAGCTTCGCAGTCCAGGCCGCAGAGCTGGGCATCGGGCTGTCCGGCAGCGCCGACCCCCGCGTCGACCCGGTTATGCTTGACGCCGGCCTCATCGGCCGCGTACTCACCAATCTGATCGGCAACGCAGTGCGCCACACGCCCCCCGGCGGTTCCGTCGCCGTCAGCGCCCAAGGCGTCATGGGCGGCGTGCGCGTCGACGTATTTGACTCCGGACCCGGTATCCCGGAAGAAAGCCTTTCCAAAGTCTTCGAACAGTTCTACCGCGTCGAGCCGTCCCGCAGCCGCTCCAGCGGCGGCGGCTCCGGACTCGGCCTCACCATCGCCAAGGCAATCGTCGAAGCCCACGACGGCGTCATCGGCGTCGAAAACCGCGCCGAAGGCGGCGCCCGCTTCTACTTCGTGCTGCCGAACCGGTAAGGCTGTGACGCATGTGAAGGCAGCGTCCCTTACGCCATCAGTTTGCCGTTTCTTCTTCTGGAGATACCCCCAATGGATCGCACACCTTATTTGGAAACATTCGACAACGGCCCCGGCGGCTGGTGCGCATGGGCTACAGGTTCGCATCGGCCCGAACTGAAAGACGGCGCCTTCGTTACCCGCGGCCCTTGGCGCGTCGACCCCAATCACAGCGCCCCCGGTGCAGGCTATCTGCATCTGCTTGCCTACCTCTACACGCACGCCGACTATTACACTGATGAGTTCGCAGCCGAGGTTGGCGTAAATCGCTTTCTGGCGGAGGGTAAGGACCGCAATCTGACCAACGCGCGCATGACCGTTCGTCTGCGTGGCGATGTGGACCTGAAAGGGGCCAATCTGACGCTGTGGGTGCAGGCAGATGTGGGTGATACACGACCGAACTTCGCCCTCACCGGCCAGTCCCTTACAGTCACTGAAGACTGGAGCGAGCAGACGCTTCTACTGTCTGATGATCCTTCCCAATGGACCTGTGTGGGGGGGCGTCACGATAAGCTGGATCTTTACGGCTATGGTGACATTCGTGACGCGCTTAGAGATGTGAACTGTGATCTGATCCTGGTACTCTTCCCTTTAAACGTAGTTCCCCTCGACGCTCCCTTGGAGATGAGAGATCACCTGCGCACACACCGTGAATACGAACCGGACTACGCATACCTCCCCAGCGGGGTCATCGAGTTCGACACGATTCAGATCGAATACCCTGCTTGACCCCCATTGGCCAGGCAGGGACGCCGGCAACTCATTCCGGATAGGACATCAACCCGGCGCCCTGCGCACTCAACAACGCACAGAAATCCTGTTTCCTTAACCTGTCCCCATCCGTCCTGTCTCCACTCAAGTTCGCCAGTCAAATATGACCCCGAGCAGTTCAGACGGCTCGTCGCGCAAATTGGCGTAGATGGCAGGGGCTTCCTCCACTGGGACACGGTGAGTCACCATCGGCGCGATGCGAACAGTGCCTAACTGGCAAAAATGGCGCAGAATCCCCAGGTCTTCCAACGTAAAGTGGGATGACGACTCGATCGACGCCCGCAATGCGTGCAGCATCGTCTGATGAAAAACGGTCGGCTGCCGGCCCGCCAGCGCGCCGATCGCGCCGTAGAGCGCGAGCAGCTTGTGCTCGTAGATGAAATCAAACAGATCGGGCGCCCCGCAGGCGTCGACGATTCGGTCATAGGGACCGCCCTCAGAGAGCGACTCGACGGCGCTGTCGTCGCCGATGTCGATCACCCGGTGGGCGCCGAGTTGGGTCGCAATCTCCAGGCGGCGCGGGTCGAGGTCGGTGACCGTGACGTGTGCGCCAAGCGCACGCGAGGCCTGCGCCACCGACTGACCGATCAACCCCAGGCCGGCAACCCATACCCGCATCGGCGCCGCGACCCGGACCCGCCGCGAGTGCCTGAACCCTACACCCGCGATGCCGAAGAGGGCGCAAAACTCATGCTCGAGATCGGGCGGCAACCCGATGCAAAGGCGTTCGCGCGGGTTGGCCGCGGCCAGATCAACGAGGTGCCAGCCCCGGTGGCCGCCATGATTGCCCAGGAAAACCGTCTCCCCAGCCGAAAACTGATCGACGCGTCGACCCACTTCCTCGACTACGCTCACATGCTGGTAGCCCGATCGGGCCGGGAAACGGCTGCCAAAGTCTGCCATCAACGTGTGGCGTTCGGTGCCGTTCGTGACACCGGAAAACAGCGTCCGCGTGACGATCTCGGTGGGGCCGGGTTGGGGTGGACCCGGCAGATCGAAAAGCCTGGCTTCGCCCAATTCCGGGAACTCAATACCGATACATTTCATTGCTCCACCCCGATGGAAGTATGGTTCTTTTCTCAGTCCTCGAGCGTTCCCACGGCGCGCAGAAGGGTCTCCTGTACAAGAAGATCATGTTCAGGCAACCGGTCCGGCTCCTGTTGGCCGGAAATGGTGCGCAGGAAAGCCTTCAGTTCCTGGTCGTAGAGTTCCTGCCGCGAGCGGCTCTGGAATGGGACCATCTGCACACCGGCAGAATATCCTTCAGCAGCATCTGCCAGGCAGAGACGAATGCGCGAACCCGGTTCGAAGGGCTCCACGACGATGGCGCTCCCCGCAGTGCCGTAGACCTCGTAGCGGCGGGCCATCGGCTCCGTTTCCATCGCCGCAATGTCCACCATCGCCATGGCCCCGTCAAACTCGAAGATGCCCAATGTGTTGTCTGCGAACCCATCAACGCGCTCGCCTGTCCCGTAGTCATCAGTGCGCAGATAGCATCCGGTTCTGGTGGGCCTGCCCAGAATCCACACGATCTGATCCAGCATGTGCCCTGCCAGCTCGTAGAAGATGCCGCCCCGATGGGCGTTGATCTGCTTGCGGCGGACCGCGGGAATGTTGGTCGACATGTGTGCGCGGATTGAAAAGACGTGGCCGAGCAAGCCGCTCTTGGCCCATTCGGCAATTTGATGGAAACCGTCGTGGTAGCGCAGCATGTAACCCATCTGAATGAGCAGGTTTTTCTCGCGGGCAGCGGCAACGACGCGCTGCCATTGCGGCCAGTCGTCTCCGGGAGCCTTGTCGTACCATACGTGCTTGCCTGCTGCCACGATCTCCTCGGTCTGGTCCAGGCTCTCGACGTTCAACCCTTCGGACGCCACGGCGACGACAGCGGGGTCGGCGAGCATCTCCTTCGCCGACTCGAACCAGTGCACCGACGCGAAACAGGTATCGGAATCTGCAAGCTGGGCGCGGTACTCTGTGTCAGGCTCAAAGACGCCGACCAGTTCAACATCTGGATTCTCCTGCATGGCAATGACTTTGCCTGCGGCGTGCGAGTGCTTTGTCCCGTACTGGGCCATCTGAACAGGCATGGCAACTCCTTATCGGCAGGAATTGGCGAATATACAACTGCTGCATGGCGCAATCAGGTTGAAACTGCAACTGCCCCCATTTGGCCTCTTTGGCAGTTATTTTCCCCCTGCTTTCGCCGCCGCAGAACCCTGGATTTCGCCAATCTCCTCGACTCCTTCAAGGTACAGTTCATCCTGAAAGTGGCAGGCGCCGAAATGGTCTGCGTCGCCGGCAATGTGTCGCAGAGGGGGCTCCTCCTCCTCGCAGATCGGTTGACTGTAGGGACAGCGAGTGTGGAAGCGGCAGCCGGTGGGCGGGTTGGCCGGGTCGGGCAGATCGCCTTTGGGCATTTCCCGCAGCGTTTCCAACCCGGGCATCGGCAGAGGGATCGAGGCCAGCAGCGCTTCCGTGTACGGATGAACGGGCCGGACGCAGATCTCGCGGGCCTCACCAAGTTCGACGATTTTACCCAGGTACATCACCGCGATGCGGTCGCTGACATGGCGGACCACCGCGATGTCATGCGCGATGAAAAGCATCGAGAGATTGAGCCGCTGCTGGAGTGTCAGCAACAGGTTGAGAATCTGGGCCTGAACCGAAACATCGAGCGCAGAGACCGGCTCATCCGCCACCAGGAAACTCGGCTCCGTGGCCAGCGCACGCGCGATGGCAATCCGCTGGCGCTGCCCCCCGCTGAAAGCATGGGGAAAGCGGCTCTGGTGCGCCGCTCTCAGCCCGACCATCTCCAACAGTTCGCCCACCCGGTCATCGACGGCCCTTCCCCTGGCAACCTGATGAAGCATTAGCGGCTCGCCGACGATGTTGCGGATGTTCATGCGCGCGTTCAGAGATGAGAGCGGGTCCTGAAAGACCATTCCCATCGCACGGCGGACCCGCTTCATCTCCTTCTGCGAAATGTGTGTGATCTCCTCTAGCCCTCCGTCCGCGCCAAAGCGGATACGACCGGCTGTCGGCTCGACCAGGCGTGCAACGAGCCGGCCAACCGATGTCTTGCCGCAGCCGGACTCGCCGACCAGGCCAAGCGTCTCACCCCGGCGGATCGTCAAATCAACGCCGTCCACGGCGCGGACCGTGCCGACCTGACGCCGCAAAAGACCCCGGAGAATCGGATAGTGGAGCGCGACGTTTTCAATCTGCAATTGGGCAACGTCGTTTTCCGAGGGTCTCCCCAAGGCGCCTTCCGACGTCGGTTCAGAGCTGGACAGCGGGGCCACATCGACAGGTTGCAGGGGATCAGCCCGCGCACCTTCGTCTGAAAGGGCCGGCATGGCCGTCTCGGCGACTTCGGAGCCTTGCGTCTCTCCGCCGTCAGCATAAAGCCAGCAGGCCGCGCTATGGTCGGCTCGCAGTTCGACCACGGGCGGCGTTTCGTCGCACTTGGGCATGACGTAGGGGCAGCGGTCCGCGAAGACGCAGCCCTTGGGCACCATCGCAAGCTCTGGAACGACGCCGCGCAGGGACTGCAAATGCGTCTTGGGCTGGCTGAAAAGACTCGGCATCGACGCCAGAAGGCCCTGCGTGTAGGGATGGGCCGGCTCCTTGAAAATCTCCTCAACCGTGCCCGTCTCCATGATCTTGCCCAGATACATCACCGAAATTCGGTCGGCGAGGTTGGCGACGACGCCCATGTTGTGCGTGATGAGCAGAACCGACATACTCATGCGCTCGCGCAGGTCCCGGATCAACTCGAGGATCTGGGCCTGTATCGTTACGTCCAATGCAGTGGTCGGCTCGTCCGCCAGCAGGAGTTGGGGATGGCAAACGAGGGCCAAAGCAATCAGCGCGCGCTGACGCATTCCGCCGGAAAGCTCGTGGGCATACCGGTTCATCTGGGCGGCGGGGTTCGGCAAACCGACCAGGTCAAGCATTTCGACGGTGCGTTCGTAGGCTTCGGCCGGGTCGACGACCTCGTGCTCGAGAATCCCCTCGGTGATCTGCTTTCCGATCGTCATCATCGGGTGCACCGAGCGCATCGGTTCCTGGAAAATCATCGAGACATCGCGCCCGCGAATCTGACGCAGCGCCTTCATGTTCTTGTGCAGCGAAAGCGTCTCGGTCATGCCCCGGCGCGTGCGCAGCCAGATCTCCCCAGCTTCGAACAGTGCCGGCGGCGACGGAACCAAGCCGACGATGCTGCGAATCGTGACGCTCTTGCCGCAGCCGCTTTCACCCACCAGTCCCACAATCTCTCCGCTGCGTACGTCGAGACTGACGCCGTTGACCGCACGCGTGGTGCCGGCAATGGAGCTGAAGCTGATTTGGAGATCACGGATTTCCAGGACTTTATCGGAGTCGGGAGCGGTGTTCATCAGTCAGGGAGCGGCCGGTATATGCAGTCGAGAATGGCACTGAATTAGAAATTGGAGTATGGGTCAAGGGCGTCGCGCAGCCCGTCGCCGATAAAATTGAAGGCGAGGACGGTCGCCATGATAAAAAAGGCCGGCGCGATCAGCCATGGCATCTGCGAAAGAAACGAGACTTTCTGCGCGTCCTGCAGCAGCACGCCCCAACTGATCATCGGCGGCTGGATGCCGAGGCCCAGAAAGCTCAATGCGGTTTCGCCGAGAATAATGCCGGGCACGGCCAGCGTCGCCGCCACGATGACATAGCTCAGATTGGTGGGCAGGATGTGGCGAATCAGAATCCACCAGGTGCCGCCGCCTCCCATGCGCGACGCGAGCACGAACTCCTCAGATTTGACCGCGAGCGTCATGCCACGCACAACGCGCGCCAGGCCGCCCCAGCCGACGATTGAAAGCAGAATCGTAATGAGCAGGAAGATGCGAATCGAACTCCAGTGACGCGGCAGCGACAGAGAAAGCGCCATCCACAACGGCAGGCTGGGAAAGGAAAGCAGCACTTCGATGCCGCGCTGGATGACGGCGTCGACCGCGCCGCCGAGGTAGCCGGATGCCATGCCGATTACAATGCCGAGAATGAGGCTGATCGCGACGCCGATCAACCCAACAGTGGTTGAGATGCGGCCGCCAAACAGAATGCGGGAGAATAAATCACGGCCCTGCGTGTCGGTGCCCAGGAGAAAGACCGGCGAATCCTGCGCGCCGAACAGATGCAGGTCGCTGTCCCAAAACAGGAAAGTGTACTCGTCTCCGCGCACGAAGAAACGCAAAGGAAAGCGCTGGGCTGTATCCTCAGTGTACATGCGCTCCATCGTTTTCGGGTCGCGTGACTGCACCGTGCCGTACACGAAAGGCCGCAGGTGAAACTGGCCCTCGGCATCGATGAACGTGGGCAGGAGCGGAGGATGCGCGACCTTCTCCAGAAAGCGCGTGTTGGGATCATAGGGAGCGAAGAAAGGACACACCAGCGTTATCAGGTAGATGAATACGAGCGCAAAGGCCGCGACCACGGCAGCATGGTTTCTCAGAAAACGCAGGTAGATGAGACGTCCGTAGGATACCTGTTTGGTTACGTCGAAACGCTCTTCCGTATCAGTTTCGTTCTGAAGTTGCGGGCTGTTTCCCGCCGCGTTCTGCTCCACGTAACGCTCCTTCTAACTCTCGAACCGTATCCGCGGGTCAAGCCAGGCCAGAGCGAGGTCCGCCAGAAAGTTGCCGATGACGAGGGCCAGCGTCAGGACCACCAGAATGCTGCAGGCGAGATATACGTCCTCGCCCAGTAGGGCCTCTAGCAACAACGGGCCGATCAGGGGCAGCGTCAGAACGATGGCGACAATCGTTGAGCCGCTGATGATCTGTGGAAAGCGCAGGCCGATGCTGGAAATAATCGGATTGATGGCGACGCGCAGGGCGTGGCGAAAGTAGATCTTGGCGCCGGACAGCCCTTTCATGCGCGCGGTGTCGATATACGGCTCGCCCAGCGTGTCGAGCATGCGCGCGCGCATGACGCGAATCGTGCTCGCCGTGTCGCCCAGCCCGACGATGAACAGGATGATCCAGACATGCTTGAGCATATCCACGAACTTGGCCCAGGACCATTCCGCCGTCACATATTCGGGGGAAAACAGGCCGGCAACCGTGGTCGCGCCGAGCAAAGTAACCGATAACAGCAGAAAGACGAGCGCTGTAATGAAACTGGGCACAGAGACCCCCAATAGCGCGAGAAAAGTGAAAGAGTGGTCCCATGCCGAATACTGTTTGATGGCAGAGAGCATGCCTATCGGGACCGACACCACGAACATGAAGATGAGGGTAGCGATGCTGATCCAGATTGTCAGGCTGAGCCGCTCACCCATCAGCTCGCTGGCGGGGCGGTTGTGCTGCATCGAGTAGCCCATGTCGCCCTTCATCAACGACCAGGCCCATTTCCCAAAGCGAATGAACCAGTTTTCGCCAAGGCCGTAGCGCGCCCGGTACATCTCCACGGTCGAGTCGATGACCTTAGGGTCGACGTTCTGGTCGGTCAGTTGCTCGCGCAGCGTGGTGAGGAAATCGCCGGGCGGGAGTTCCACGATGATGAAGCTGACCAGCATGACCACGACCATGACGATGATCATCTGGAGGAAACGCTGCAAAATGTAGGTTCTCATGGAACGTCAATGAAGAGCGGTCTGTAGTGGGCGGTACCGAGATTCAAGATAACCTACGCTCAGTGGCCGTCAAAACGCGTTTTGCCGACCAATGTTCTGAGCTTCGTACGCGCCACCCGGTATCCCACGACGCCTTAACGGCTAAGCGGCGCACGAGAGAAAAGGAGAGCCTTTCACAGATCGTCAGGCCTGTTCAACAGGTGAAGATCAGTGAAAGGCTCCTCATTTCACGTGACATAAGGTCGTCGATGGGCAACGAGCAAGTCACCCGCCTGCATGCGGCAGCCGTTACTCAGTCCAGAACCAGGAACGCGGCCAGAACTCCTCGTCTCCCGCACCCAGTTTCCAGGGAATCTCCTCTTCCCTGCCCCAGATTCCGCGCAGCTTCTTATTGGCAACCAGGACGTGCGGCACCGTCTGCACCATCCCGATGAACCAGCAGGTATCGGCCATCCACACGCGGCGCTCATGGATCAGTTCTTCCCGTTCATCCTCGCTGATGACGCTCAGAATCTTGTCACCCAGTTCGAGGAAGTACTTCAGGTCGTCGGGCGGCTCAACGCCCTGGACCTCGTCAGCGGGCAAATCCCTTGTCACCCACCAGCGGTAGGAGGGCGCGCCCCAGCGCAGCCCCGTGCTGTGCTTGAGGTCGAACATCACGTCGCCGCCAATGCTGGACCGAACATAGGCGTGCGAAATGCCCTCTCGCCACTCCGCGATCATATCGCCCGGCGACGCCACCGTAACGACAGTTCGCAGCCCAATCGCGTTCCAACCCTCCGCCGCGATCTCCGCAGACTCCTGCGCGCCGGGATGCCAGCCGGGCGCGGAGCCGAGAATAAAGGTCATGGTTTCGCCGTTCTCGTACGTGCGGAACCCTTCGTCGTCTCTCTCCGTTATGCCCAGGTCGTCCAGCATCTGCGATGCAGCTTCGGGATTGTATTCGACCCACTTGCCATCGATCTCTGGGTCAAAGACGCCGGGCAGGCTGAAGCCGTGCCCAATCTTGCCCAGACCGAAGTAGGCCGTCTCGTTGATGGTGGCGCGATCGATCGCGATCGAGAGGGCGCGGCGGAAGTCGGCCTGCTTCAGGAGGGCGTCCATGTTTTCGTCATCGGCGTGTGCGCTGAAATAGATGCCCTGTTGTGCGCCTTCCGGCTTGATCGTGTAGATGAAGTCAAGCGTGTCGCCGGCCTGTTCGTTCAGGAAAGGTACGTCGGTAACCGAGCCGAGACGGCGCTCCCAGTGGGTCTCCCCCGCGACCAGCTTAAGCAAAATGACATCCTTGTCGCGTGAGCCAAGCAGGAGATTCTCCATCACCTCGACATATGGCATCTGCTGACCCCAACGGTCTACGCAGTGGAAATAGTGGTTTCGGTCGAGGCGCGCGATCTGCCCCTCCGCGTACTCGAACGGCTTCCAACCCCAGAGCACAGGACGCTCGGGGTCCTGAATCGTCATCTGGAAGGGCAGCCGGTCCTGCACCTCCTTTTGGAACTGCTCCTTGGGATCGTCGTACTTGTCCATCCGGTTGTAATCGGGATGGTACTTCTGCACATAGTGGGGCGCTGACTGGCTCCACAATCCCGCCTCGCCGCCGGCAACCCCGCGGCTCAGCTCGAGGAAGAGCGAGTTTGGCTTCGCAAACTCAAAGCGGACGGTGAAGTCGTCCACGGCCACGATTCTGTCGGTCGTGGTCTCCATGCCTGCCCATCCCATCGGCGCATCCAGATACTCCGAGTGGATGACATTGTCGTAATACCACTGCATGTCGTGGGCCGTGAGGGGCGTGCCGTCGGACCACTTGTGGCCCTCACGCAGGTGGAATGTAAAGCTTGTTGCGTCGTCTGAGACCTCCCAGCTCTCCGCCATGTCGGCTACGAAAGTGCGCGTGTCGTCGGCCGTGTAGCGCGCCAGGCCGAAGGTAGCCAGGCCGTTTATGCCGCCAGCGTTGCCGATGCGAACGGTCCCGCCGTATTGGCCCTGCTCCTTTTCCATCGCGACCACGTCGTAGTCCGCCCACACAAGCGGATTCGTTGGCAACCGCTCGTCGACGGGAGGAAGCTCACCGGCACTGACAAGCTCGGCACTGGTTGGGCTCTCCGAGTACTGACCTGTAGTAGCAGCCGGCAGTTCTGCCTCCGCTTCAGACTCTGCCTGTGTTTCCGCCGGCTCCTCGGCAGGCGCTGCCGGCGCCCCACAGGCCACCAGCGCGCTTCCGAGTACGGTCATGCTGGACACCCGAATGAACTGGCGTCGAGAAATCACATGCTTCCTCATGGTTCGCTCCTTTTTGATAAAGTTGGCTTTGGTCGCGCGTTACGCTTGGCAAAAGGAATAAACGGATAACAAGACCGTAGGCAAAGCATCCAAATCTATTTGAAGTATACTCAGCAAATCGGTGTCCGACAAACAGAATTTTTTTGCCGATACTGCGCGCCAAGTATCTCCGAACGAGGCGGAAAATCAAGGAATGGGTCGTCCTCAGATTTCACTCAAGAGTACGACTCCTGGCAAGTCCCACTGTGTGCTGTCGCCTCCGGTCTTCGTCAGAAAAAAATAGAGCTACCGAAACCGGTAGCTCCTGGACGAGCGCAACGACGAAAAAACGCTATTCCCTCGGTCTCTCCCTTTTGATCCCCGCCCGCTCCACAATCTCCGGCACCGCCTCCTCCTGCCGGTACGCCATGATATGGACCCCGCGCACCCCTTCGATCTGTTTCACCTCTTCGATGATCTCCACACAGATCCGGATGCCCTCCTCCCGCTTACCCTTCCGCGGCGTCTTCGCCAGCCTGTCCACGACCGCATCCGGGATATGCACGCCCGGCACCCGGCTACGCATGAACTCCGCCGCCCGTTCCGAGCGCAGCGGCCCTACGCCGACCAGCAGATACACCTTCTCATGCAGCCCCATATCCCGCGCCCGGCGCATGAACGCCTCGAAAACCGGCACGTCGTAGCAGTACTGCGTCTGGATGAACTGCGCGCCCGCCTCGATCTTCTTCGCCAAACGCAGGTGCCGCAGGTCCTGCGGCGGCACAAACGGGTTCGCCGCCGCGCCCAGGAAAAACTCGGGCGGCGTCGTCAACTTGCGCCCGCTCAGCAACACGCCCTGGTCCCGCATGATCTGGGCTGTGCGCAGCAGATGCAGCGCGTCAAAGTCGAACACGCGCCGCGCCTCCGGCTGGTCGCCCGCGCTCACGTCATCGCCCGTCAGACAGAGGACATTGCGCACGCCCAGCGCCGCTGCCCCCAGCAGATCACCCTGAATCGCAATCCGGTTGCGGTCGCGGCAACCCATCTGCAGGACCGGCTCATAGCCCGCCCGCGCCATCAGCGCACAACATGCCACGCTGCTCATGTGGCAGTTTGCCCCCGAACCGTCCGTCGCATTGATGCCGTCGCATACGTCGCCCAGCTCCGCGGCGTTGGCGTAGACATCCTTCGGGTCCGCCGAATCCGGCGCGTTCAATTCCGCCGTCACTGCAAAGTGACCGGCCTCCAACACCTGACGCAGTCGGGATTCGGCGCCATGCGAATCCCATTCAGTGGCCGGTGGAGTTTGGTCTGGAATTGTCATGGGCAGAAAAAGAGGAGGTGGGCCCTCCCTGAATTCGAGGAAAGTAGTGCTCGGCTCGACTCGCTGAAGTCACCAGGCGCAGGGCGCCGCAGAGCCGACTTACTCCAGTTCAATCGCAGTCCAGCCGGAAGGCCGCTGCGCGTCCACGCCCTCCAGCAGATTCAGCCACGCGCTGCTGTTCTGCAATGCGCGGTTCACGGGCGGCTGCAGCAACTGGATCTCACCCCCGTAGCGCCCCATCTGCGCGTCCCGCTGCCACGCCTGCACCCACACGCACGGCATCTCCGGGATCACCTCGCAGTGCCCGTTCTGGCGCACGCCCCCGCAGGGCCCGTTGCGCAGATTCTTCGGACAGTTCATCGGGCAGGTCATGCCCGTGCTGTGCAAAATACACTGCCCGCACATCTGGCAGTTGAACAGATAGCCCTTCGATACCTCTTCGCTCCAAACGAATACGCGTTCCCTCAACCCTGCCGGCAGAACCCGCTTCAGCAGCGGGTAAAGCACCCGCAAGGCCAACTTCGAGCCCGCATAGACACCTTCCAACAGCCGCGGCCGGTTCTTGAACCACTCACTGCCAGGCATTCTCTTCGACTCGGCAAACGAAGACACAATAAAGCTACCTATCCCTCTCTGAAACCTGCTACGTCACCCCGATAATACCACATCAGGACCCGTTCTCTTCACCCCCGCCACCGAACCACTAACCACTAACCACTAACCACTGACTACTGCCGTTCTCTCCACGCCTCGTACTCCGCCTGCGCGTCCTCGCGCAGCGGATAGTACTTGCGCAAATCTCCGCCCTCGGCCAGCCTAATGCGCGAAAACTCCTCCCACTCCGCGTGCTCACCCGCCTTGTCCAGCAGCTCCTCCGCCAGCGCAATCGGCACGACCACAACGCCGTCGTCATCCGCCACCACGATGTCGCCCGGCATCACCAGCGTGTCGCCGCAGGCCACCGGCACGTTGACCGCAAACGGGAAAATACTCGTCTGCGTGTGGAAGTTCGGCGTCACCCCCCGCAGCCACAACCCCAGCTCCAACTCCTGCGCCTTGGGATAGTCGCGGATACAGCCGTCAATGATCACCCCCACGCCGCCCCGGCCCTGGAAATAGGTCAGCATCATCTCGCCAAAGACCCCGCTCGCCATGTTCGCCCTCGCGTCAACAACCACCATATCCCCCGGCTGCGTATGATACAGCACATGGCGGTGAAGCTGCTTCTCCGGGTCGTTGTATTCGTCTACGCTGTACTGGTCCTCCCGCTTCGGCATGAACTGAAGCGTCAACGCCGGCCCCGCCGCAACCTTCCCTGGCGTCCACGGCCTCGGCCCCCGAATCTGCGGATCGCTTATACCCATCCTGCTCAACTCTCCGCTTGCCGTGGCCGACCCAATCTCCGCCAGCCCCGCAACCAGCGCCCGCCGCGGTCGCTCAATATCTTCCGTCCTGACCGTCATCTCTCCCCCTCCCGCATTTGCAATTGTCACTCCTGTTCAGAGGCTCATGGCAAAGATGCGCCTAATCACCCGCCCAAAGCACCTCCGCATTCCCAATTATAGCCCCGTTCTCCACCCGCCAAAGAATCCCGATTCCCTCCTTCATTCGCTGCCTTCACCGACCACTGACTACTAACTACTGACTACTGCAGTTACTGCAGTTCTGGGCGGTCGGGCCTAGTCGGCCCTCCCTTGTGCGGGGGCTCCG
>VXOE01000307.1 GCA_009840225.1 Caldilineaceae bacterium SB0662_bin_25
CGAAGCCGCCCGCCTCCAGCACCCCGCGCAGAAAATCGGAGATCGCCCGGTTGCTCGTCTGCGTCTCCGAGGGCATTGCGATCAGTTCACTGGTAAGTTCGACAACGTCGATCTCCATACCATTGCCCTTTCCCATCAAGGCTTCTTTCGTGAAGGTCCGCACGGTCACCGTAGTCAGGGTGGCCGGTGTGTTGCCCGGCGCATTCAGAGTTCCCGGAGCGTGCCCTTTTCTTCTGCCTCGAGGGCCTCGGCAATGAGATGGTCCAATTTTCCTTCTGCCGAGTCCTCTTCAATCTGCCGATCCCATTTTTCCCAGCCCAATTCACTGAACCACTGTCGGAAGCGAGCGAAGTCGTCATCGGGAAGGGCCAGAACGGCCTCCTGGAGGGCGGTGATATCCGCCATTTCTTTTTCTCCTCTCGGTCGCGCCTGCCGGGGGCAAAAGGCGCTTGGCCGACATGCCCTGACCGAGTGTAGTTCTACTCTAGGGGCAATCGCTGCTCCGGGAATTATAGACTGAATCGTGCAGTCGAACAATAGGCGCGTGGGAAAACGGTACTGGGGATGACTTCATTCGTACGCCGGGGCGACGCTGCGGTCGACGATGCACCTGTGAGTACAGTTGCACCGGGGACGCTTTCCTGAAATATGGGTGCTGGAGTGGGTCTTCGACCAAGCCGCGCCAAAAGGGACAAGCGCGGTAAGATCGTGAGCGATTCAATCCGTCCTGTCAGGCGCAGAGGTCCTCGATCAGCCGCGTGTACACCTCCACCGCCTCCTGCAACTGATCGACCGCGATCCACTCGCCGACCGTATGGGCCTGCGCGATGTTGCCGGGCCCGAGCACCAGCGATTCCGCATACTCCTGATAGCACTCGGCCTCGGTGCCGTAGGGCACGGTGACCGCCGCCGTCGCGCCGGTCGCGCGACAGGCCGCCTGCGCCAGCGGCCCGTCTGCAGAGGCGAAAAAGGGGCTGATGCTCCAATGCTCCACCTCCAGCCCGTGCGCTTCCGCCCGCCCCACAACCATCTGCACCGCCTCCTCAAAGCAGGCGTCCGGCATCGCGCGGATGCCCAGTTGGACTACGGTCCGCGCCGCGCTCACGTTGAGGGCCGTGTCGCCGTCGCTGATCACCATGTTGAAGCCGTTGGTCGGCGGGTCGAAGAGCGGGTTCTGGAAGCGTTTCTCGCTGCGGAAAACCGGTACAAGGTCGGCCATTTCGGCGAGAAAGGGGGCGACCTTGAAGTTGGCCGACTCGCCCCTGTCGGTGCTGGTATGGGCGGCGACCCCCCGCGCCGTGACCGTGATGCCGGCTCCCCCCTTGTGCGCGTAGACCGGTTGCAACTCCGTCGGTTCACAGACGATGCAGTATTGGGGCCAGCCGCTCGCCAACGTCTGCGATCGGATAACGATATCGTGGGCGCCGATGTGTCCCCCCTCCTCATCCGCGGTGACGGTGAGAAAGAGCGGCTGCTTCAGTTCATCTTCGCTGAAGCGGCAGGCCGCGGCGATCGACGCGGCCAGGGGTCCCTTCATGTCGGCCGAGCCGCGGCCCACCAGGCGCCCATTTCCCAGCGCCGGCGTGAACGGTTCCCAGCCGGCGTCGCCCGGTACCGTGTCCGAGTGGCTGAACAGGCCCAGCCCGCCAACCCCTGTGCCCTTCTTCCCTACCAGGCTGACCTTCTCCTCACCGGCCGGGTCGATATAGGTGACCTCCTCGATGTCGAAGCCGCCCGCCTCCAGCACCCCGCGCAGAAAATCGGAGATCGCCCGGTTGCTGGTCGGCGTCTCCGAGGGCATTGCGATTAGTTCACTGGCAAGTTCGACGACGTCGATGTTCATGGCTGTCCTCTCTCGCGTCCGGTTTTCCGGCGGTGCGCCCATCAGCCGTCACGGACGGCGTCATTCATACAAACAATGCTTCTCGTTCGATTCGACGCATAAATGGCGTGTCGATTTTCTTGCTGAGGCGACGGATATCCACCTCGCGCCCCAGGACTTGCTCCATATAGATGTATAGCCCAGCCAAGGCGTCGAATCTCGGCTCCCTCAGTTCCACGATCAAGTCAATGTCGCTGTTCTCGGTTTGCGTACCGTAAGCATACGATCCGTAGAGGCCGATTCGACGCACGCCGAAACGCCGTTCAAGCTCAGGTTTCGTGCGGTCCAGAATCGTGAGAATCTCGTCTGCTGATCTCATTGTTGCACTTCAGGCAAATTCGTAGAGCGGCACTGTCATTGCCGGCTTACGTTTCTCATCAAGCAGGCGTTCAATTCTGCGAACTGTGTCGGATTCCAACAGCGCGTCACCGCACACGGAACAGACGTCAGCCGGAACATGATCAATGACAATAATCTGGCCATCGTGTCGGACAGTATGCATAATTAGTCTCGCCTCATATTCACCTGGGCAGCCTTCGATACTGCATTTCATGTCGATCTGCTATCGCAGCTTCCCCCGCCCGCTCACCTGCCACACCGTCTCGACGATGCCGTCGCGCACGCCGTACATCGCATCGTGCAGGAAGACGGTCGCGTCGCCGTAGCCGACGATGAAATCGAGCACGTCGCCCACCTGCACGCTTGTGTTCGGCTCGGAGAGCGTGATCACGCCGTGCTCGGCCGAGGCGGAGATGTTGACGACGTTGTCCAGGCTGACGGCTTTCGGCTGCCGCTCCATGCCGGGCAGCGTCTTGAAGCCGGCGTCGGTGATGATGCGGTCGGGCGCGGGCCGGCTGGTGACCACGGCCTGGCCGAAGAGCGCCGGGTCGGTGGGCACGCCCCACATCTGGTAGGTGGCATCGCCGAAGATGGCGCCGCCGGCCTGGATCTCGGTCACCTCCGGCTGGTGCATGGTTACATCCATCGTGCCGCTGCCGCCGCAGCTGACGATCTCGACCGGCAGGCCCGCGTCGCGGCCGGCCTGCACCGAGGCCGCCAGTTGACCGATGCACTGCTCGATCGCACTGGCGCGCGCATCGTCATCCTGGATGTCCAGTGTATGCCCCTCCCAGGCCATCATCCCGGCGAGGCGCAGCCCGTCCTGCTCGTGCACCGCGCCGGCCAGCGCCACAGCCGTGGAGCCGGGCTCGACGCCGGCCCGGTTCATGCCCACATTGAGCTCGACGACGACCGGAATTTCGACGCCGATTGCCTGAGCGGCCGCGCCGAGCTCCTCCAGCGTTGCCGTGTTGTCCACCGCGATCTTCACACTCGCGTGGCGCTGCAGTGCGGCAATGCGGGCGTATTTCTGCGCGCCCACCACCTGGTTGGCGATCAGAATGTCGCGCACGCCGGCGGCAACCATCACTTCGGCCTCGCCCGGCTTCGCGCAGGTGACGCCGAGCGCGCCGGCATCGATCATCTTGTGCGCGATCGCCGGAATCTTGATCCCCTTCGTGTGCGGCCGCCAGTTCACGCCGGCGTCGTTGAAATTGTCCATCAGCAACGCAATGTTGCGCTCCAAAATATCCAGATCCACCCACAGCGTCGGCGTATCCAGCAGCTCTTTCGCACGACCGATTTCAGTCATAAGTATCCTCACACTCCTCTTCTTGTCTTTTTTCCCGACACGCGGCCAATTCAGGCCACTAACCAGTGATCACTGACCACTGCCGTCCTACCACGCGGTCCAGCCTCCGTCGACCAGGATATTCTGTCCGGTGATGTAACTACTGCCGTCGCTCGCCAGCAGGACTACCAGCCCTTTCAGCTCTTCCGGCTCACCCATCCGTTTCATCGGCACCCGCTCGGCCAGCCTGGCAACGAACTCCGGCTCCCCTTCCCGCACCTTGGGCGATGGGAAGGGCCCCGGGCTGATCGCGTTCACGCGTACCCCATCCTGCGCCCAGTAGACCGCCAGATGGCGGGTCAGGTGGATAAGTCCGCCCTTGAGGCCGTGATAGTTGGGCGGGCTGTTGACGCCGAAATCGGTGTACGCCTCCGGGTAGCTGGCGACGACCCCGTACATGCTGGCGATGTTGATGATCGAGCCGGGCGCGCCGCGGCTGCGCAGATGACGCACAACCTCGCGCGCCAGCAGGAAATAAGCGGTCACCCCGGTGTGATAGGCCTGGTTGAAATCTTCCGCGCTGGCGGTGTCGATGCTGGGCGCGCCGCCGCCGTAGGCGTTGTTGACCAGGACGTCCACTTTGCCCAGGCGCTGCACTACGTCCTCCACAAAAGCGGGAATGGCATCGCTGTCGTCCTGCGCCAGGCCGAAGCCGGCATGGCCGCTGCCGGGCAATGATTCGGCAAATTCTGCCGCCCGTTCCCCATCGCGGCTGGTCACCGCCACGGTTGCGCCCGCTTCCGCCAGCCCGCGGCTCATCGCTGTCCCCAACAGGCCGGCCGCGCCGGTAACGATCGCGACTTTGCCGCTCAGATCCAGTAGTTCGGAGACCGTCTGTTCAGTCATATATTTCCTCTTGTCTGAACTGTGATTAATGTGGTTCAATGAAGGACTGCGGTGAGAGTAAAGGCGGTGAGCAGATTATAAACAAGATAGCCTACATCGCCGATTTTTTCCACTGGCAGAAAGGCGTTATCATTGTTTAGTTTCAGTCTTTCATAGCAAGCGCCGCGGGCTGCTGGCTATTCGTTACTACCTGGAGGGACTCTCGATGTTGTTTGCGCTACCGCTTCGCTACATGAGCGCAGGGATCGATACGCTCGGGACGCCGGCGATCACCTTTGCTCTGGTCATCGCTGTTCTGGGCCTGATCTACCTGGTCTTTCAGGCGCGCCGTGTCCTTGCCATGGACAACGGCAACCAGGTCATGCAGGAGATCGCCGCCGCCATTCAGGAGGGCGCGGCTGCATTTCTCAACCGGGAGTATACCTTCCTCGGTGGATTTGTCGTCGTCGTCGCCGTCATCATCGCCGTCTTCCTGGCATGGCAGACCGCGCTCAGCTTCATCCTCGGCGCCATCGCTTCCGGCGCGGCCGGCTACCTGGGCATGTTCATCGCGGTGCGCGCCAACGTGCGCACCGCGGCCGCGGCCAGCAAGAGCCTGGATGACGGCCTGCGCGTCGCCTTTAGCAGCGGCTCGATCATGGGCATGGCCGTCGTCAGCTTCAGCCTGCTCGGCATGACGATCCTCTACTTCCTTTTCAACGGCAACATTCTCTACATCACCGGCTTCGGCTTCGGCGCCAGCTCGATCGCGCTCTTCGCCCGTGTCGGCGGCGGCATCTACACCAAGGCCGCCGACGTCGGTGCAGACCTCGTGGGCAAGGTCGAACAGGGCATCCCCGAGGACGACCCGCGCAATCCCGCCGTGATCGCCGATAACGTGGGCGACAACGTCGGCGACGTGGCCGGCATGGGCGCTGACCTCTTCGAGAGCTACAGCGGCTCCATCATCGCCGCGGCCACGCTGGGCGCGGTGGTGGCTGACGGCGCCGGCATCGTGCTGCCCTTCCTCGTCGCCGGCGTGGGCGTGATCGCCGCCCTGATCGGCACTTTTCTCGTGCGCGCGCAGGAGGGGGCGTCGCAGGAGGACCTGCTCGGCGTGCTGCGCCGAGCCATCTACAGCGCCTCCGTGATTGTCCTGCTGCTGGCCGCCGGCGTTGTTGTCTACACCGGCGTCGGCTGGAACTTCCTGGGCGTCATCCTGGTCGGGCTGGTTGCCGGCAACGGCATCGGCTGGTTCACCGAATATTTCACGAGCTACACCGAAAAGCCCACCCAGGGCATTGCGCAGAAGGCCGAGACCGGTTCGGCAACGCTGATCATCGAAGGGCTGGCCGTCGGTATGAACAGCACGCTGCCTCCCGTCCTGATCGTCGCCGTGGCGATCATGCTGGCGCTGTGGCTGGGCGGGGACAACGGCCTCTTCGCCGTCGCCCTGGCCGGTGTCGGCATGCTCAGCACGCTGGGCATCACCCTCGCGACCGACGCCTACGGCCCCGTCGCCGACAACGCCGGCGGCATCGCCGAGATGAGCGACCTGCCCGACGAGGTGCGCGACCGCACTGATGCGCTCGACAGCCTCGGCAACACTACCGCGGCCACCGGCAAAGGCTTCGCCATCGGCTCCGCCGTCCTGACCGCGCTGGCGCTCATGGCCGCCTATGTGCAGGCCGCCGACCTCGATACGCTCAATCTGTTGGACTCGACCATGATCCCCGGCATGCTCGTCGGCGCCATGCTGCCCTATCTCTTCGCCGCCCTGACCATGACCGCGGTCGGCAAGGCCGCCTACGAGATCGTGCTGGAGGTCCGCCGCCAGTTCGCCGAGATCCCCGGCATCATGGAGCGCACAACCAAACCCGACTACAGGGCCTGTGTCGCCATCAGCACCGAGAGCGCGCTGCGCGAGATGGTCATTCCCGGCGCGCTGGCGGTGGTGGTACCGCTGCTTATCGGTTTCCTTCTCGGCGCGCAGGCCCTGGCCGGCATGCTGATCGGCGCCATCGCCTCCGGCTTCATGCTGGCGGTGATGATGGCCAACTCCGGGGGCGCCTGGGACAACGCCAAGAAGTGGATCGAGACCGGCGTCATGGGCGGCAAAGGCTCCGAAGCGCACAAAGCCGCGGTCGTCGGTGATACCGTCGGCGACCCGTTCAAAGACACCAGCGGTCCGTCCCTCAATATTCTGATTAAGCTGATGAGTATTGTCAGTCTCGTCTTCGCCAGCGCGTTCGGCGAGGGGTGGCTGAATCTGTTCTGAGTACGTTAACGAGACCGGCGGCCGCTGTTAACCGCCCCAAGACTGCCTGCGCCGCCGCGATCCACCCTTGGCAGCGCAGGCATCGTGCATTTAGCGGCTTGTCATAGGAGCAGTTGCGCCAGCAGCGCGAATCCGAGCAGGATCAGGCCGCCGGCCAGAAGTGTGATCCCGATTCTGCGCAACCGCTGCGCCCGCGACATGAGGCGCCCGTGGTCGGCATGGGACTTATCTCCCCAGTCCAACTGCTGCGGCCGTTCGTGCGGCGCCTTTTGCACTCTGGCCAGCCACCAGGCGCGATTGCAGAAGCTCCAGGCGCCGATGTCGCTGGCGCGGACGTAAGAACGGTCTTTGGGCATGGCGAACTTTCAGTGTCTGAACCGGAATTCGCATTCGAACATCTTCGTAACCACTCCGATTGTCGCCGGAACCGCCTGAACTCGCCAACTACGAATCCACGACCAACAACTGCAAAAGAGAGCCACTGCCATGAAAGCGACCGATATCCGCGTGGAGACGGTGGAGGTCACCTTCGACGACGAGCGCTTGAGCGTCCCTTTGCATCTCAGCAAGGGCGTGATCGAGGCGATCACCTATGCCACGGTTACGGTGCATGCGTGCACGCGCAGCGGCGCCGGCGTGCAGGGCACCGGCGCGATCCTGCTCTCGGACGTGTGGGCCTTCCCCGCCCCGGACCTGGACCACGAGGAGAAGGACCGCCTCATGCGCCGGCTGTGCAAGGCCATCGCCGCCTGGCTGGAGGATGACCCGTACGAAGATCCCATCCAGAAGGGGATCAGGTTGGAACAGGCTGCGGTCGAACTGGCCGGGCAGCTGGCGGAGGAAGAGCCTCTCCTGCGTAGCACGCCGATGCCGCGTCTGGCCGTGCTAAACTGCATGGCGCCCTTCGACGCCGCCCTCCACGACGCCTGGGGCGCGGCCCTGCCTGTGCCGCTCTACGTCGCATACACGGCCGATTATCTGAACGAGGACCTGAGCGCCGGCCTCGGCGCCGACTTCGCCGGCCGCTACCCGGCGGACTACCTGGACCCGAGACGGCGCACGCTCTCCGTGCAGCATGTCGTCGGCTTCAACGACGCCCTCACCGCGACAGATGTAGACCCGCAACAGCCCGCGCCGGCAGACCTGCCCGCCGACCTCACCAGCTGGATCGAGCGCGACCGCCTGCGCTACTTCAAGCTCAAGCTGCGCGGCCAGTCGCCGGTCGAGGACGCCGGGCGTATGATCGAAGTGTATACCGCCGCCTCCCTGGCGATGGATGCCGCAGGTGTAGCGGGCGGACCGCGCCTGTCGGTGGACCCCAATGAAGCCTACCAGAAGGCCGATACGATGCTCGAAGTCCTGGACCGGGTGGCCGTGGTGAAGCCGCAGGTGCTAGCGGCGTTGGACTATATCGAACAGCCCACCCCCCGCGACCTGGAGGCCTATACCGACACGCTCCACGATGTGGCCGCGCGCGTGCCGGTGGTCGTCGACGAAAGCCTCGACGACATCGACAATCTCGACTGGATCCACCGCCTGGGCTGGTCCGGGCTGGCAGTGAAGACCTGCAAGGGCCACACTCACTCGCTGCTGGCTTACTGCTGGGGCCGCCAGCACGGTCTCTATCTCACGCTGCAAGACCTCACCAACCCCGGCCTCGCGCTCGTCCACAGCGTCAACTTCTGCGCCCACCTGCGCCTCGACGTCGACTGTTTCGAAGGCAACTACCGCCAGTTCATGCCCCTGTCGCGGCCCCGTGAACAGGCCGCCCATCCCGCCTACTTCCAGGTCACCGACGGCCAACTGACCCTGCCGCCCGCCATGGGTTCAGGCCTCTACTGAGTCAGCGGCAAGCGAAGTTACTGACCACTGCCGATCACCTGTAGACGATATCGAGGATGTTGTCGCTGCGGAAGAGCACGCTCTGCGCGTCCACCCGTTCGGCGCCCGCTTTGTTCATCTCCGCGTCGGCCGTGTCGGTATGGAAGAAACGCTTTTCCAACTCATAAGGGCCGGGCCAGACCAGGGGTGCGATCGGATTCTGGCGATGCTGTGCCACGGCCGCCGCGATGCCCTCGCGGATGCGCTGCCGCGCCGCCTGCGCTGAGAGTGAGATGGCCGAGCCCCGCCCCAGCCCCTCCTTCACCGCCGCCGTGGTGATCTCCGGCACCAGATCCTCCGCCTCCTGGCAGGCGTCCCGTTCACCGCTCAGAAAGAGCAGCGGCAGCCCCAGCCCGCCCATGAAAAGAGCAAGCTGTCCGATCTCACCGATCGGTTTGCCGTTGAGCCGGTAGGCGTCCACGGTGCGGCTGTTCTGCGTGTGATTCTGGTTGCTGGTTACGACGCCGGCCATGGCGTGCTGGCCGACGATGACAAAGGCGTCGTAGCGCCCGATCACCTCCTGCAGCCGGCTCCAGGGCGGCGAAGGCCGGCCATGCAGCAGCAGCGCGGCCGGATGGAGCGTGTCAAAGTCGATGCCGCCGGCGCCGTGCCCGTCCCAGACGAGCACCTCCTCCACCCCGGCGTCCAGCAGCCCGTCCACCGCGGCGTTGACCTCACCGGTCACCAGCTTCTTGCCGGCATCGTAGTAGCGGCCGTCGGGAAAGGATTGGTCCGCGAAGGAGACGACTCCGGCCACGCCCTCCATGTCGGTTACCATGAAGATTTTCATGGTTGAGGCTCCATAGGGCAGTTTTCAGTAGTCAGTTTTCAGTAACACCATGCGCCTGCGTCGGGTGCAGACTCTGAGGACTGGGAGCGAGTTCAATACAGCGAACTCACCTGTACCCGGCGCCCCTCATCGGCCGCCGAGCGGTAGGCCGCGTCCAGAAGCTCGACCGTGTGCCAGCCGACTTCCGGCGGCGACTGGTTGGGTGCGCCGCCGACGATGACGTCGACAAGGTTGTCCGCCGGCGCCGACGACAGATAGCTCTCCTCATCCGTCATCGGCGGCAATTCCTCCACAGAGCCATCTGCATAGTAAATCGTACAACTGCGTTTGATAATGTCGGCGTTGATCCACCCCTGGTCACAGTAGATTTGCACAACCATCTCCTGCTCCGGGCCGCCCGCATGCAGCGTACCGGAACTGCCGACGTTGGCCAGCGCGCCGTTATCCATCTGCACGATCATGGCGTCGACGACATCCACCCGTGTGTCCAGGTTGTCCATCAGCGCCAGCACGCTGACCGGCCTAAGCCCGGTCATATGCAGCATCAGCCCTATCGAATGGGTCGCCTGCAGATGGCCCTGCCCGCCGCCCGAGCGGACCGGATCGCTGTAGACATCGCCGGGGCCGGTAACCTGGTACTGGTACAGGTCGTCGTGGACGCTGTCATCGCCTCGAAATAGCGAAATGACGCTGGAAGCGAACATGTTGTTGATATAGCGTATCTTGCCCAACCGCCCTGAGCCGATCACCTCCTTGACCCGCAGCACTTGGGGGTTATAGTTCCAAGGGTAGCCGATGATCAGTTGGCATCCGCGCGCGTGGCTGAGTTCGGTCAGATGGCGGGCGTGCGTCGCGAACAGCGTCATCGGCTTTTCCAGGACCGCGTGCAGACCCTGTTCAAGGCAGGGCCGCGCGGCCTCGTAATGGGCAGCGTGCCAGACCGCGATCACGACGCCGTCCAGCCGCTCCCGCGCCAGCATCTCGTGAACATCGGTATAGGTCCGCTCCACGCCGAAATGCCGGGCCGCCTTCTCCACCGCATCGGCGCGGATGTCGGCCAGGGCGACGAGGTCGGCGTTCGGGTTGGCCTGCAGCGCGGGAATATGGGCGGTCGTGGACCACCAACCGGTTCCGATTACGGCAATTCGGGCAGTGTCGGGCATGGTTCTCCTTCGACCTTCCTCGTCAGACTTCGAGTTTCCCGTTCTGATGAGCGGATGGGCCAGGAACAAATTTCGCCCCAGCCTGGCCCGTCGTCAACATATCTGACTACCTGGCAGTGAATTTTGCCGTTCCTTGTTGATTCGCTTCTCGCTACCGCTTCTATGGCAAAGTAATCGTGTCCAACAAGAAATGGTCAGTCGCGGGCGAACTCCCTTGCGAAACAGTCGATAACCGTTTCCAGCCATCCTCCTGATGCCGATACCATCCAATGTAGATCCGATACTCCCCGGCAGGAATTGGGGACACAATACGTTCATCTGCAAACAGTTCCCCAAGGGCCCACGTCGACGTCGGATAGCGGCCTTCGAAAGGCTCTCCATCGTTCTGGACAACAATCTGATCGTCTGAATTGACGATGTGAGCAAATACAGTATAGTCCGAATCAGGGCTCTCTATCGCGCGCCAGAAAAGGATTATCTTGAGGCCTTCGCTGGTCGGGTCCAGCGTATAGCCTTCGAGCCTGAAGAAGTTTCCAAAGTTAATGTCTGTAAGAATCTGTGGCCCCGAGACCTCGAATTCCTTTGCAATAGCCGCCTTCTGACCTGTGACCAGGGGAACCGGTTGGCGAGAGAGTTGGTCAATGAGGCCTACTCGCAGCTGGTACTGGCCATCAGGGAGCCCAGGGCCGATTGCGAACGAATAGCTCAGAGGCATTATCTGATCAGGGTGCCAGGCGCGGACACGAAAGACTCCGTTCAGAGGCCATTCCTCCTTGGAAAAGACAGTCACGTCCCGAGTGCGATTGTAGAGTTCCATGACAAGCTCGACATCTCTCCTGATCTTCATCGACGGTCGCCAATAAAGGGTTACATTGAGGTCCGAGTCACGTTCAAGCTCATTACTCTGAAAGCCGACCAGTTCCACATGGTTGGAAAACAACAGCCCCTCCAGAGGCATGTAAGCCGGAATCCTACCCTGCCAGCGCGCCTCCAGGGCTGTGGCTACCGGCGTACCATTTTTCGTCAGGATTATCGTTTCCCTCTCGTTCAGGAGCTCGACGCTTGCAGGCATGGACGGAAGGAAGAAGACCGTTCCCTCTTTAAGCAAGACCCATTCCTCAGGGAATCCTTTATCCGTTGACCATTCTGGGTCCAGGAGAATGACCGAGACACGCTCTCCCTGACGCAAAGTTGCTTCCACCCCGCCCTGCCGGTGCGGGAACTGCTCGATCAACAGGAAAGCGAGACGGTTATCGCTGAATAGGCTGGTGGGCAGGAGAACGGATCTGTCAAGATGATTTCCGATGAATTCTGCAATCGGGCCGAATTTCAAGTCTTCTACGTGATCTGCCAAGCGATACGGTGTGACTCGCTGGGCAAAGTCCCACTGGCGAATCAGGCCGAGAATCAGCGCCAGCGCCAGGACAAGATAACCCATCCAACGGGGAAATCGCGGCCTCCTTTCTATCCAGGCCCAGGCAGTCGCTGTTCCCAGACCAGCCATCATAAAAAAGAAAGGAATCCCCGGAAGCAGCCGGCGGAAATTTATCGCTGTATGATGATAGTTTTCGTAAGTAAGCAGTTCGGGCAGTAGCATCAACACCATCATCAGGCATCCATAGACATGTGCGTCTCGCCTCCGGCGGACGACGACCACAATCCCGATTACCAGACCAACGACGAAAATGGCTGTCAGAATTGATTTGGGCCCGTACGGGTGATCTACTCGCCAGAAAAAGGACAACGCAGTGAGCTGCTTTATCAGTTTTGTAACAACAACGGCAACAGGATCCGGCAATTCGAAAACAAACTGTCCCCCCGCAGGGCCGGCGGGATTCGAGACGCGGGCGACAAATGTATAGGGGTAGACGATAAACATAATAAACAGAGGCAGGGCAACCAGGGCGGCAGCGGCAGCGGCCCATAGCAGGTCGCGCCAGTGTGCCAATAGGCGCCGGTTCGCCACAATGGCGCCTATGCTGGCTACCGCCAACGCAACTGGAAAGAAACGTGCAACAATATAGACATACTGGCTCAGTCCAACCAGCAGACCGGCCAGAATAAAATCCAGCCTGTCTCCGCGGCGAAAACCTCGCCACAGGAATCCAATGGCTGCCAATTCCACTAAAGGCAGCAGAACGGGTTCAATGCCGGGGAGAGAGTGTGAAGCAAAGAATGTCGAAAGAGCCAGTCCCAAGCCTGCAATCAGCCCTGCTCTGCGGGCGAAAACTGTGCCAAACTGGTCAAAGGCCCAGCGAGAGGCCCAGTAAGTCGCCGGCGCGACCAAGGCGCCGCCCACAACAGTCAGGCCCTGCAGACTGGCAACGTTGTAACCAAATACAGAGAATATGAGGGCCTGTATGTAAATGATCAGGGGTTGAATTCCAAACTGATGATAGATGTAGAAAGGAAAGATACTTTCCTGTAAGAAATCACGTGTGTGCAGTGCCAATGCGGTCGAATCGTGATTCAGGATTGGGGTCCACCTGAACCAGTGAAAATAGTAGCTTGAGAGACTGATACAGAGTAGTGCGACAGAAAGCCAGGCATCAACGCGGCCGATTACAGAGGACGACTTACCAAACTGTTGGAGATATGCGGACAGATTTCGCCTTACTGCAGCGACTGGGTCTTCCATGGAAATGTCTTAGTTCCTCCCGCCGCAGTGCGTCTGCAATGCGATTTTCGAATATAATGGGGAATCCATGTGAATGAAACGGACAGGGGCGGCGCCAGCGGTCTCAAAGCGCGATATTCACTTCGTGAAGCAGGGTGCTGCTTCGAACGGAGAGAATTATCTGAGTCCTGTCCAGAGGGCAGTGTTATTCCTGAGAGAAGGGGTATGTCGCCAGCAGGTGCCTCATCTCATCCCGCATCTTGATTGTCTCGGTCATCACGTCCACCTGGTCACAGTCCATCCACGGATCGTGTTCATACTCCAGGGTCAGGTAGCCGTTGTAGTCGGCGTCCATGAGCACTTCGACCACGGCGTGAAGGTCGAGCTCCCCGTCATCCCAGCGCACCTGCAGCTTCCCGTCGCAAGCATGCCGCAGATGGACATGGCCGGCATAGGGGCCGAGGGGGTCCGCGTCCCCCGGACCATAACCTTTCGCCATAAAGTGGGAGTAATCGAGCACAATTTTGAGCGCGGGATTCTGCTGCAGAAATGCCAACGTTTCAAAGGGGCTTTCCAGCACCGACTCGACGTGCGGCTCGAACAGAAACAGCACATCCTCGGCGGCTGCCAGCGCGGCGAGTTCGTTCATCGCGGCCGCGGACAGTTCCACCGCCTCTTCGTGAGTGATGCCCACCTGGTCAACGCCCGGCAGCACCAGCACCGACGGAATACCTGCGGCTTTGCAGAACTGGAGTACGCGCTTAAACGTTTCCCGGTTGGCGGCGCGTACGCTCTCATCGACAGAATTGACCGGCCTGTCGTCGAAGCCATCCCCGAAGACGTAGAGCAGATTGCTGAGCGGGATACCGGCCTCGGTTACGCGACGGGCCTGCCCCTCCGGATCGCGTTCGATCTCACGCGAATCAAGCAGTCCGCCGGGCACGGCCATCAGGTCCATCGCCTCTACTCCCAGCGCCTGCCATATCGCGGCCGATTCCGACAAACTGGCGCCCACGAAGGACCAGGCAGCGCCGGCGAATTTAATGGTGGTCATGGTTGTCTCCAGTTCATCTTGTAAGCAGGAAGCGAGTCGGTTGAATGCACCTATTCGCTGAATCCTTTACTTAATCCTTGTCTAAAACCTTAACTTACTGGCCAAAATCTACCAAGGATAAGTAAAGGTTTAGACAAAGGGAAGCGAATTGTGCTGAGGAATGTGCAAGATATTTTTCAAAATGTGAAGTGCAAAATATCAGTCTGCTCCCTGTTTCTATTATAGAGGTGCTTGGATCTGATGAGATTCGACTGATTTGTGTGAAGAAGTACGCATTTTAGCCGACATTCAGGCGATAGGCCCGCATAAGCAGGCAAGGCGACTACTTTGTCGTCGCTGGCTCCCAGGCGTCTGGATACTTAGCGAACACCAAATGAATTCGTTACGCACACAACTTTGCTGAATCCTTTACTTAAACCTTTACTATATTCACGAGCTGTGGCACTGTCCCTTCGATGTCTCCTTCCCTACCAATACGCCGCAGTGGGAACGGGCGCCGATAGACCCTGAGCGCTTTCGCATCGGGGACAATCTCTGGGAAAGACGCCAATCGATCTGGAGCGTACGCGATATGGTCAACTCGATCAGGGAGAATCGCCAGCCACAGCTTGGCGGCGCGGCCGCGCTGACTTCGCTGGAATGCGTCGCGGCGGTCTACGAGTCCCATTTCACGGGCACGAGGGCGACTTTGCCCTTGAGAGATCGCCGTCACCCGCTTATCAAGCGTCTCTAATCGCGACGAAGGGCCTCTCCGCACGGCATACGGGTAAACGCGATCCACCCGGGCACGACCGAGACAGGGATGACCAACTACTTCTTATCCCACGGCGGAGATGCGCGCTGAGCGGGAGAAGACGACTCCCCTCAATCGCTTTGTGCAGCCGGAGGAGGTGGCGGCCGCGGCTGTGTTTCTGGCATCCGATGACGCGGCCGCGATTGCGGGCCGCTCGCTTGTCATTGACGGCGGATTCCAGAACGGCCTGTTGCAGCCGGTGGAACGTATGCTGTCGTAAACAGGCGTGGAATCGAGGGAATGGCGGCGAGAGCGGTCAGGCGATTTGAATTTGCTCGATGGCGGCAAGGAGATTGTCCCGGCTTTGTCGTGAACCGACCTTCAACGTCTCCAACGTGCTGTCAACTTTACGCTCGTACTCGACCGCCCAGACGCCGTCGAACGAATCGAGCAGCGTGCGGATGATCGGCGGCCAGTCGATGTCGCCCTCTCCAAATGCGCGATACTCCACACCGGAGGCCAGACGGGCAACATCTTTCCAGTGCGTATAGACCACCCTGTCCTGGATTGCGAGCAGGGCTTCGTAGGGATCTTCACCACCATAGGCATAGTTGGCCGGATCGTAAGTAACGCCCACCGATTTGTAAGGAACCATATCCAGCAGCCGTTTGAGCCGCGCGCCCGTGGCCGATGTGCCTCCGTGATTCTCAATCGCCAATGACACATTTTTCGCCTGAGCGTAGCTGCCGAGCCGGTTGAAGGCCGCGCTGAGCGTCTCGTACAGGGCGTCCGTCACCCGCTCTGCCGGCAGCACATAGTGTTTGGAGTGTGTAAAGTCATGCTCGGTGAAGACCCGCACCACACGCGCGTCGAGCGCGTCAGCATGGTCGATCACCTTAGTCAGTTCGTCGCAGCGATCTTCGGCCACATCCCCGTACAGCCCGACCACCGCCCCGCCGCCGAGAGCGGCGATTTTGACCCCGGCATTCGCCGCCATGCGCCGCACAGCGTCCAACTCCTGGGGGGTGGCATCGACTGCGATCTTGTTGCGGGACTCCTCTTCAAGCCAGCCGCAGTCGATTTCGACCAACGTCAGTCCGATTTCACGCGAGGCCGCGAAGAACTCGGGTACGGTGTACTCGCGAAAGCCATACGATGCGTTGCCCAACGCGATCCTGGTAGACATCAGAACGCCCTCCTGGCATGGTTCGACGACAACGAACGGTCGGATGAGATACGGGGCTGCTCTCCTCTTTCGGCGGCCTTCACGTGCGAAGATGCTGTTGTTCGCCGGCTTGGCTCACCTGTAGATTACGCCAGCGGCCAGTGACGCCCTGGCCAAAAATCGTTTGCCTGTACTCCGGGTCCAGACCAGGCAAGATGTCGCCGCGACCATCCGGAAGATCGTCCAGCAGTGTGAAGATCGCCATATTCACCGAAAAGCGAATCGGCTTGATCACCGGCGCTGCCGGCGGGTCGACCGTCGCTACCCACTCTATCTGATGGACTAGCTCCCCGTCCACGTACCACTCGGCGCGATCAGGGCCGGGCGTCAGCACGCTGTCCTCGCCGGGGTCGTAGCGGATCTCGTAGCGATGCCAGGATCCCGGCTCGATTTCCAAGTCGGTCAGCGCCGGATCCGCCATCGGCAGGACGGAGCCGACGCCGCCTGGCGCCGTAACGACGAACAGCTCGCGCAGCGCCATGACGCGGCGATTAGATATTTCGAAGTTGATGACCATACCGGTCGAATCGTCGATCAGGGCGATGGCGGCGCACCCCAAACGGGGGTCGTCCGGGTCGGCCGCGAAGGGATTGCCCTCCGTTCCATGCACATCGACGGCCATGTCCACCGCCACAGAAAGACCGTTGCCAGTGGCAAAACGTCGGTCGGCGGTGACAATCGCCTTGACATGGTCAAGAGGATTGTCGAATGCGATCGTAAAACGCGGGATATCAATTTTGAATTCGGGCCGCTCACGGGTCGGAGTGGTGAGCGTTGCCGCCGGATCCAGGGCCGTGAAATCGCCCGCCTGCAAGACATGCCAGCCTGCGCCGATTATGGGCGAGCCCGCTGTCCAGTCATCGAAATCACGCCCGTCCCCGGCCAGGAGATTGGGGGGGGCGGGCAGACCGCGCCATACATCCACCGTGCGCGGCTCGTTCGGCCAGTCCAGCGGCACGTATCTCTCCTCGTCCCAGATTTGGTCCAGTTCCGTCGTCAGTTCGATGACATTGCCGGCGGGATCGGGCACATAGATGAAGATATTATGGCCGGGACCGTGCCGGCTTGGCCCGTAGATGATGGGCACGTCGTTGCGCCAGAGATGATCGCACATGCGCTTTACATCGTTCCAGTCGGCCAGGTCGTAGGCATAGTGGTTCACCTTGGCGTGCCCGGCATTAAGGAGCGCGATCCCGTGATGATCCTGGTTGCAGCGCAGCCATATCACGGCATCTTCGGCAGTATCCGACACGCGAAAGCCAAGCGCGTCGGTATAGAAAGCCGCCGCGCGCTCGAGTTCGATGCTTTGCAGCGTGATATGGCCGAACCTGAGCGGGCGGATTTCACGCGGCTGGAGGGGCTGATCGAGGCTCCTCATGCCTTCATAAAGCTCGATCCGGTTCCCGTCGACGTCCAAATAGCAAAGGGCTTCGCCGTGGCCCGGCTCAGCGTACGCCCTCTCGTGCGGATGGAAGCCGCGCTGCGCCAGGGCGTTCCGGGCGGCTTCCAGCGCATCGCCGTCCGTGACTTCCAAGCCCAGATGGTGCAGCTTTCTCTCCTCGCCCGGATAGATGGCCAGGCAGTGATGTTCAGCATTGCAACGCAGGAAGACCGCGCCGCCGCCGCGCTCGGAGACTTCCAGGCCAACAATTTGTTCGTAGAAGTCGACAGTCTCCCCGACATTGGGGACGGTGATGGCGACATGGCCCATTCGCTTGATATTGATCATGAGTTGGGGAGAAGAGCGGCGCGCCACTTCTCCGTGTTCCTCCTATTGGATGCTGAGGCCGCCATCGAGCACGAGGGCATGGCCGTTCAGATAGGCTGCCTCGTCCGAACTGAGCCACAGTACAGAGTTGGCGACCTCTTGCGGTTTGATCAGCCGCTTCATCGGCAGGCTGGAGATCAGCGTCGATGCCACCTGAGCGTCACCGCGCGTGAAACGTTCGAACATGGAGGTGGCCACGACGGCGGGGCATACGGCGTTCACGCGAATGCCGGCGTCGACAAATTCGAGCGCGACCGCCCTGGTCAGCCCGATCACGCCGTGTTTGCTCGCCACATAGGAAGCCATATTGCTTTGACCCAGATGTCCGACGGTCGAAGAAGTATTGACGATCGAGCCTCCGCCTTGCTCAAGCATTGCCGGGATCTCGTGCTTCATACTCAGCCACACGCCCTTGAGATTGATGTCGATGACCCGGTCCCAATCCTCCTCGCTGCTGTCCAAAATGGATGCATTGGCCGGTTCGACGCCGGCGTTGTTGTGGGCGACATCCAACCGACCGTATTCGGCGACGGTCAGGCGAACCATCTTTTCGACCTCGCTCGACTTGGACACATCGGCCTGTACAAAGAGCGCTTCGCCGCCGGCTTCACGGATGAGGCGCACCGTCTCAAGGCCGCCCTTGCTGTCCACGTCACACGCGACAACTTTGGCCCGCGCCTGCGCGAAGGCCAGCGCCGAAGCCCGGCCAATCCCGGAACCCGCTCCCGTAACCAGTGTTACCTTATTCGCCAACGTTGTCTCTCTAAACACAAATGAAGCCTCCTCCATAAGCCGATGCTCGGCGCCTAGGCCAGAATGCCGCCATCAACGGCCATCGGGTGCCCAGTAACAAACGACGCGGCGTCGGAACAGAGCCACACGACGGCCTCGGCAATCTCCTCCGGCCTTCCCATGCGCCCGATTGGCTCCAACTCGGTAAAATTGGCAACAGCGTCCGGGTAGTCGACCGCCTGTTGTGCAACCATCGGCGTGGAAATCAGGCCGGGACAAACAGCGTTTATGCGGATGTTGGAGCGGGCATACTCCAGCGCGGCGGAGCGCGTCAACTGCACGACGCCGCCCTTGGTCGCGCTATATACGGCGAGCTCGGGCGTGCCGGTCATGCCTGCATTGGAGGCCGCGTTGACGATGACGCCCCCGCCCTGCCGCAGCATCTGCGGGATCTCGTACTTCATTGAAAGCCAGACACCCTTCAGATTGACCCGCATAATGCGGTCGAAATTCTCTTCCGTGCAGTCGGCGGTTAGGGACATATCGCCGAGGATGCCGGCATTGTTGAAGGCGCAGTCCAAACGTCCAAACACCTCCACACAGCGATCGATAGCCGCCTCCACCGAGGCCGCCTCACCTACATCGCAGGAGACGAAGACCGCCTCTCCGCCTGAGAGTTCGATCAGCCGCAGCGTCTCCTGGCCGCCGTCAATATCCACATCAGCGACGACCAGCTTGGCCCCGCGGCCAGCGAAGGCAAGGGCCGTAGCTCGGCCAATGCCGGAACCGCCGCCGGTCACAAAGGCAATCTTTCCGTCCAGACTGTTCACAGCGCTCCTTCCTTTTGTGCGAGGATTCGCATTCCCATGGCATGTCCCGCCATCGTCAATCGGCGGCAGCGACAGGCGAGTCCAGCAAGCCAAGTTCCTCCAGGCGTTCAATCCATTGTTGCCGGAGCGGGCTGCCGCCGTGGTTTTCCAGCCAGTGGGCAGGATTTAGTGAATCGCCCCGGGCGATCATAATTCCCTTCCGCTATCTGCTCAATGTCATCTGGTTTGCCTCAGCGGAAAACATGTGTCACATCAAACGCAAGCTCGACCAAGAGTTCACGAAGAAAAACCTTGCCGTTCTTGATCGTCCGCTTGAGAAGGATGCGTGATAGCGAACTGCTCTCGTGCTTCTGTGACAGCCTCTGGGTCAAGATCATCCACCGTCGCGCCCTCGCATATCTCCGCTGACCAGTCACTTCCTCGCGACCATATCGCGCGCTCTTTTTCGGGATGCCGCTTCAAGTTTGTTTTGCTGGAACCAACCCTAATGTAACCTGAGTTCGGAGTTAGAAGGTGGTTGGCAAAAGTGCCAAGTCATTGACGGA
>VXOE01000365.1 GCA_009840225.1 Caldilineaceae bacterium SB0662_bin_25
ACAAGGGAGGGCCGAATAGGCCCGACCGCCCAAAACTGCAGTGGTCAGTGGTCAGTGGTTAGTGGTCAGTGACAGGACGAAGTGTTGGGGTTGGATGTGAGGACTGGATTTGAGTTCTTCGATATTTGAGGAACACGATGGACTACCCTCGTTCTGGACGGTACCGTTCAGGTGGGGCAGGTTCGCCGATTTGGGTGGAGTGATGTACAATCGGCGGAAATTGTATGCCCATCACAAGTCTACCGGCGCGCCGATTGCATGCGCGTATGTGCGTGTTCTGCGCCTGTTTGGCAGGGCGTGGTGCGGCGGACTGTTGCGATGATGAGACCCGGCCCGAACCACAGATAGAGAGGCTGCATGGAGACCGCACAGGATTTTTCGCGTGGCGTATTGAACAATGTCGGCGACGTGATCGTTGGCAAGGCGGAGGTGATCGAGCACCTGCTGATCGCGTTGCTATGCGAAGGTCACGTACTGCTTGAGGATGTGCCCGGCGTGGGCAAGACGATGATGGCGCGGGCGCTTTCGGTGAGCCTGGGGGTTGATTTCCGCCGGCTGCAGTGCACGCCGGACCTGCTGCCCAGCGACATTACGGGAACGAGTATTTTCAACCAGGAGACACGCCAGTTTCAGTTCATTGCGGGCCCGGCGTTTACGCATGTTCTGCTGGCGGACGAAATCAACCGGGCGACGCCGCGGACGCAGGCGGCGCTGCTGGAGTGCATGGGTGAGCGGCAGATTACGGCGGACGGGCTGACGCGTCCGCTGCCGAGGCCGTTCATGGTGATTGCGACGCAGAACCCGGTGGAATACGAAGGCACATTCCCGTTGCCGGAGGCGCAGCTGGACCGGTTTCTCTTCAAACTGAACCTGGGCTACCTGTCGGGTGAGGAGGAGGGGGAGATGCTGGTCAGTCTGGGGCACCGGCATCCGATCGAGACGCTGGAGGCGGTGGTTGACGGGCACAGGCTGCCGGAGTTGGCGGAACAGATATGGAATGTGACGGTGGCGGAAAGCATTCGCGACTATATTGTGGGGTTGGTACAGGCGACGCGCAGCCATTCGGACCTGGCGTTGGGGGCGAGCCCGCGCGGGTCGCTGGCGCTCTACCGGGGGGCGCAGGCGCGGGCTGCGTTGCGGGGCCGCGATTACGCGCTGCCGGACGACGTGCAGGCGCTGGCGCCGCTGGCGCTGCCGCACCGCTGCATCGTGCGCTCGGACGCGGCGCTGCGCGGGCGCACGGCCGACCAAATCATCACCGAGCTGCTGGAACAGACTGCGCTCAATCTGGGCGACGAGACGGAGGAGTGGGCGGTGGTCCCCGCGACCGAGGGACAGGAATAGACAGTTGTTCGACCTCTTCTTTTTGCTTCTCTTTCTGTTTGCATTCGCGGTTTTCCTGCGAATGGACTGGATCTACTACGTCTTCTACGTGGTGGGCGGCGTGTGGCTGATCAGTCACTGGTGGACGCGGCGCAGTTTGCGCAACCTGCACGTATCGCGGCGGGTTCCGGCCAGAGCATTTGCCGGCGAGAGAATCCACAGCGATATCAACTTTCTGAATCGAAGCCGACTTCCGATTCCGTGGCTGCGTCTGCAAGAAAACGTTCCGATAGACCTGAGAGCGATCGAGCAGTACAGCACGGTGATCAGCGTGGGCGGCCGGTCGCTGACCAAGCGCCAGTTTGAGTTGCACTGCCACCGGCGCGGTTACTATGAGGTCGGCCCGCTCAATCTGCAGACGGGCGATCTGTTCGGGTTTGCGGAATCCTCGTGGCAAGAGACTACGGCGCACCTGCTTACCGTTTACCCCAAAGTCTACTCGCTGGCGGACCTGGGACTGCCAAGCCTGCTGCCATTCGGCGATATGCGCAGCCCGCACCGGCTGTACCAGGACCCGACGCGTATGGCGGGCGTGCGCCCGTACGAGAGCGGCGACAGCATGCGAAACATTCACTGGCGGGCGAGCGCGCACGAGGGCACGCTGCTGGTGAAGAAGTTTCAGCCTTCGATGGCGCTGAGTACGACGGTGGTACTTGATTTGGACCGCAGCGCCTTTCCCTACCGGGAGGAGTACAGCGGCAGTGAATGGGCGGTGGTGCTGGCGGCGTCGGTGGCGAGTCACGTGGCGGAGCAGAGGCAGGAGATAGGTTTTCTCAGCAACGGGGAGGACCCGCGCACGGGCGCGGAGGTGTTGGAGGTCCCTTCGCGGAACGGGCGCGGCCACTTGATGGGGATCCTTGAGATCCTGGCGCGCATTCAGATGCGGGACATGCGCAAAGAAGAGGGGGAGTCTTCGAACCGGAACGGCAGGGCGCCGAAGAGTGCGACGGACGGGAGCGGGGAAGAGGAGGCATGGCGCTCACCGATTGCGCTGCCGACGTGGCTGCCGCGGCGGGTGGCGCATCTGAGCTGGGGTTCTACGCTGGTGGTGGTGACGCCGCGGCTGACCGAGGAATTGGTGTGGGTACTGCACGGCATGTACCGGCGGGGACTGAATGTGTATGCGCTGGTGTGCACGTTGCAGCCGCAGTTCAAGCGCATACAGGAGCAGGCGGAGGCCCTGGGCATTACTTCGCATCAGACGATCTGGGAGTCGGACCTGTTGAAACTGCAGAATTAGTGGTCAGTGGTCAGTGGTCAGTGGTTAGTGGGTTGAATTGGGATGGGTTTGAGGGTAGATGGCTGAGACAGACGGGGGACGATATCAGGCTGCTTTCGACCATGCGTGGCAGGACTCTTTGTTGCGTCCGGCGGTGATCGCGGCGCTGGTGGGCTGCCTGGTAGTGGCGTTGACGTCGTTTGTGCGGCATATAGGGCCGGGGCTGCCGGAATCCTACTTGAATGTCCTGCGGATCACGTCGGTCGGGGCGGCGCTGGTGGGGGGTTATACGACGACGATGCTGGTGCGTCCTGAGCACCGGCAGCGGCGTACGATGAGCTTTCGGCTGTCGGAGCTGGGGCTGATCCTGTTCACGGCGCGCATCGCGCTGTGGGCGACCGTGGAGGGATGGCCGGCGCCGGCGGCGATGGTGTTGCAGCCGTTCGGGGTTTTTCTGACGCTGGTGTTCATCATCAACGCTCTGTTTATCCTGATCGCCTGGGGGATGGCGGTGCTGGTGACGAACGATTTTCTGGCGATGGGCCTGCAGGCGGACGAGCTTGCCGATCTGGAGGCGGCGTCGAGACCGATCAGCGGCGACGATCATCGCATACAGAGCGACCGTGGGGCGCTGGTGCGGCGGTTCAGCGAGCGCTGGGCGATTGGTGGGATGTTGCTGATCGTGCTGACGGCGGCCAGCCAGGTGGGGATGGGCTCGAACGGATTTTTTGCGCTGGTGCGACAGGATATTGCCGGGGGCGTCATCGGCGCGGCGATCGTTTATTTCGTGCTGGGCCTGCTTCTGCTGACGTTCGGGCATCTGGCGGCATTGCGGGCGCGGTGGCAACTGGCAAAGTTGCCCAGTGAGGCAACGATCGTGCGCAACTGGCCGTTCTATGCGTTCGGTCTGCTACTGGTGGTGGCGGCGGCGGCCTTTCTGATGCCGTTGGGCGGGACGTTCCGGCTGGCGCAGCTGATGGGGCTGGTGATGCGGGCCATTTCGGGGGCGATCTACCTGCTGATGGGTCTGATCATAGGCCTGATTGCCATGCTCTTCGGAGGCGACGAGGAGATAGTCGAGGAGCCGGCGCGCGAGCAACCGGAGTTCACTGCGCCGCAGATGGAGCAGGTGCAACCGGCGGAGGCGCCGCCGTGGCTGGGCGGCACGGTGTTCTGGATAATCATCCTGCTGCTGCTCGGCTATGCGACGTATATCTATCTTCAGGGTCGGGGCGTTAATTTTCAGTTGATATTGGCCTGGCTGCGGCAGTTTCTGCAGGGTTGGAAGCAGATTGGTGACGCTTTCAACGAGTGGCGTTCGAGGAGGTTGGCGCCGGATGAGGATGTGAAGGAGAAGTCGGGCCGTTCGCGTGTGCGCCGCTGGCTGGACGAGTTGATGCTGGGCCGGTTGCCGCCGGATGAGCAGGTCCGCTATTTCTATGTTTCGACGCTGGAGAGCGCTGCGGAGCACGGCATGCGGCGGCGGCCGGGGGAGACGCCGTACAGTTTTCAGGCGCGGTTGGGGACCCAGGTCGAGAGTGAAGACGCGGAAGCTGCGGCGCGTCTGACAGACGGCTTTGTGAGGATTGAATTTGCCCATCAGAGCACGGAGGCGACTGCGGTCCCGTTGTTGAAGCGGGCGTGGACACAACTCCGGGACGCGATTGCGGGCTTGAATGAGGAGAAGCCGGCCCCGGGTACGGAGGAGCCCGGCGGCCCTGAGGCCAAGGAGGGATGACGGTTGGTTGGCAGGGGCTGGCGGCGGCGTCGAACTTTGACGCCGGGCTCGTGGGGTGAGAGGCACTCCGACGCAGTTCGTGCGTGGGCCTGGTATTCGGAGCTGTGCGGGTCACGAAGCGGGTGGACGCGATTGGCATGTTGACTCAGCGCCAATCCACGCGGAAGGCAGGTTAAATGTCTCCTTTATGGTATATTTTTCCCGAAATTGGTCAATTGCTACGTCACGCCAGGTGGTTTTTTTGTGCTTGACTGCACCTGAACAGGTGGTTATAATGAAGGGCTATAGTAGACAGGACAGGACGGAAACCGTGTCTTGCGGTTTTCGGCTGCAATGTCGGCAGACCGGCCGTCTTGCGGACAATTACGCATTTCACAGGTGGACAATTCGATGATGTCAGAGTCTGAGACGATAGGCGACGAGGCCGAGAACTCCGAAGTTGAAATTGCCAGTGAAGAGCAGCAGGTCGACGTAGCGCAGGAGGCAGACGTGGCGCAGGAGGCCGCCGTAGCGCAGGAGGCTGACATAGCGCAGCAGGCCGATGAAGAGCAACCTGTCGATCCCGAACAACAGACCGACGAAATGCTATTTGAGCAGTACCTTGCGGAGGAAGAGGACCTCAGTTTGCCGGAACGAGGCGATCTTCGGGAAGGTATCGTCGTAGAGGTACGGTCGAATGAGTTGCTGGTCAACATTGGCGCCAAGCGCGACGGGATAGTTCCTCAGTCGGACCTGAACCGGCTCGAGGAAGAGTATGTGGACACGCTGCGCGAAGGTGAGACGGTGCCGGTGGTGGTGAGCAAGCTCACGACCAATGAAGGCATGTTGGTTCTGAGTATTGCGGATGCCCTGCAGAAGAAGGACTGGCTCGTTGCGGAGAAGATGCTGGAGAGCGGCGAGATCACGGTGCGGAGGGTGGTTGGCTTCAACAAGGGCGGTCTGCTGGCCGATTTCGACCATTTGCGCGGGTTCATTCCGGCGTCTCATGTGGTGGGGCTGCCCCGCAACATGAACGAAGAGCAGCGCAATGAGCGGTTGCAACAGATTGTGGGCCAGGAGCTTCCGGTCAAGGTGATCGAAGTTGAGCGTCAGCGGCGGCGTCTTGTTCTTTCGTACCGCCTGGCTGAACGCGAGTACCGCGCCGGTCGCAAGGCCCAACTGTTTGAGGAGCTCGAGGTGGGCACGGTGGTAGACGGCGAGGTACGCAGCCTGCGACCGTTCGGGGCGTTCGTGGACATTGGGGGCGCGGACGGGCTTCTGCATGTCAGTGAGATTGGCTGGACGCCTGTCAGCCACCCGCGCGACGTGTTGAAAGTGGGCGATCGCATTCAGGTGGAAGTTTTGCGCCTGGACCCGGAGCGCAGCCGCATCGCGCTGAGCCGCAAGAGGTTGCTTTCGAACCCCTGGGAGAGCATTGAAGAGCGCTACAGGGTGAATGACACGATTCTGGTCACGGTGACACGAGTGATCGATTTTGGCGCGTTCGCTCAGCTTGAACCAGGGATTGAAGGGTTGATCCACATCAGCGAACTGGCGGATATAACGGTTGCCGAGCCGTTGAAGATGGTCAGCAGCGGGGATCGCATCCCGGTGAAGATTTTGCGCATTCACCCGGACCGGCAGCGCATTGGTTTGAGCCGCCGGCAGGCCGACGAAATTGTAGGGCAGGCGTTGCTGGAGTCGGAGGCTGAGAGCTTTGAGAGCAGTGCGTCTGAGGAGCCCGAGGCGGCCGTTGCTGAAGCGGAGGCTGCTCCTGCTGAGGTAGAGGCGCAGGATTCCGAATCCGAAGCCGTCACAGCCGGGGCGGAGGCGGAGGTTGAGGGACCGGAGGCGGCGCTAGCTGAGACGCCGGCAACGTATGACGCGTCAGAGGGGGCCGTTGCTGAAGCGGCGGTCGCTGAGCCTGAGGCTGAGGCGGCGGGGGCCGGGACTGACGAAGCGGGGGCTGAAGATGCGGCTTCGGCGGACGGGGAGGAGGCTTCGGCAGAGGAGAGCTCCGAGGATGACGAGCCGGGTGGGTCGGAGGAGAGCCTCTAACGTGGCATTTGCAGTCTTTAGCTGCGGTCGTTTATAATTGCGCTGCCTGCCAGTCTACCGAAGCAAAATGGGCTGGCAGGCTTGTTTTGTCCAATCTGAATTAACCGTTTAAAGGGGGTGAGTTCGATTAGCGTTGAGTTGAGGCCAGGAGAGTCCCAAGAGAGTCTGATGCGACGGTTCCGTAAGTCAGTAGCCGAGGCGCGTATCCTACCTATAGTGCGCCAGAAGCGCTGGTTTACTTCCAAGAGTGAAGTGCGACGCATCAACAAACAGAAGGCAATTCGGAAAGCACGCCGGAACGCGGCCCGGTCTTTCCGTTAGGGCGATTTCAAAGACCAGGCTGCGATGGTGCCGGCCACGCGCAAACTGATGGAGAGCTATGGCTGAGGAAATACTCACACTGGAAGGCAAAGTCATCGAAGCCCTGCCGAATGCCCAATTTCGGGTGGAATTGGAGAATGGGCATGTTGTTCTGGCGTATTTGTCGGGTAAGATGCGGAGGAACTACATTCGGGTCTTTCTCGGTGACAGGGTGAGGGTCGATATGAGTCCCTATGATTTGACACGCGGGCGTATAACGTATCGGCGAAAGTAGGAAGTTATCTGCATCGGAGAAGACCGACTGTGCGCGAGGCACTGGCGCACGGTTGGCGTTTCCGGATGCAGGGGCGTTGTCACTGGCCGAAAAGAATCAAAGACAGCTGAAACTGCAATGAGCCGGGAAAGGGTTCCTTCCCGGTTTTTGTATGGGTGTTTTCAGAAGCAGGGCAGTTTCCTGAGAGCTTCAACTGCGTCGGCCACGAAGAGGCGTTCGGCCTCAAATGTCAGCCGTTCGTCGGCGCGGCCAAGCTGCTCCCAGAGGACCTGGAACTGTTTGGCGTCTTTGGGGGGACGGGTTATCTGGCGGGGTGAGAGGAGTTCCATCAGGAAGTAACGCTCGTCGCGGATGTAGTGGGCGCCCTTGTAGTCAAATTCAACGGTACGGCGGCCCAAGTCTGCAAGGATGCGCAGGTCGCCGTAGCCTGATTCTTCGCTGGTTTCGCGCAGGGCGGCTTCTTCGGCGCTCTCGCCGGGGTCGATATGCCCTTTGGGCAGGCGCACTTCGTTGCGACCGGGGCGGTCGAGCAGGAGCAGAAAGGTCTCGGCGGCGGGGAGGTGGTCGAGGATATCTTTTTGGGCCACGATGCCGCCGGCGGACTTGTAACGAATCGTCTTCACAGTTCAACTCCTGTGCTAGAATACGGGCATGCAGACTCTGATTTCGGGGGCGGACAGTTTAGGGATTCCACTATCCAGCGAACAGATTGGGCAGTTTCGCGTCTATGCGGCGCTGCTGGCGGAGTGGAATCAGAGGATGAATCTGACTGCGATTACGGAAAGTGTCGAGGTGCAGAAGAAGCATTTTCTGGACTGCCTGGTCGGCCTGCCGCTGGTGGCGGAGGAGGTCGGCGCGTCTTTGCCGCCGAAACGGGCACTGTCCTGTGTAGATATCGGCACGGGCGCGGGATTTCCGGGTGTACCGATAAAGATTGCATGGCCGAGCCTGAAACTGACGCTGGTGGACGGCACGGCCAAGAAGATACGGTTTCTCGAGGAGGTAGTTCGTGCGCTGGCGCTCGAGAATGTAACACTGGTTCAGGGCAGGGCGGAAGAACTGGGCCGTGACCGACGTTATCGCGGTCAGTTTGATTTGGCGGCTGCGCGGGCCGTGGCGCGGCTGAATACGCTGGCCGAGTACGTGCTGCCGTTTGTGCGTCAAAGCGGTCTGGCGGTCATCTATAAGGGGCCGAACGCGGCCGAGGAGTTCATGGAGGCGCGCAATGCGATTGAACTGCTGGGCGGCGAGACGGTGCGGTTTGCGCCCGTGACGGTACCGATGCTGGATGAAGGGCGGCGTGTTCTGCTGATCAAGAAGATGCGGAAGACCGCCCGACGTTACCCCAGGCAGCAGGGATTGCCCCGCAAAGAGCCTCTGTGACGGTGTGGCGGTCGTGGGAAACGGGTTTGGGCCGTCGCGAAGATGCCAGGCCGGGCGGTGCTGGCATGTCCTCAACGCAGGTAGTAGGTCATATGCTGGAAGTGGACGACGGGGTCGATGTATTCGACGCGTACGTGCGCGGGGACTGACAGCGTGATGGGAGCGTAGCAGAGAATGCTGTTCAGCCCTGCCTCGATGAGCTGAACGGCGACGCGCTGGGCGGCGTGGGCGGGGACGGCCATCACGGCTATCTGCGCTTCTGACTCTTTGACCTGCTGGACGAGGTCTGCGAAATCCTCGATATGGAGTCCATGTCCGATTGGTTGCCCGATCTTCTGCGGGTCCTCGTCGAAAACGGAAACGATACGAAAGCCGCTCGATTCGAATTCCTGATAGTTGGCGATAGCGGTGCCGAGGGAGCCGGCGCCGACGAGAACAACCGGCCAGATCGTGTCGACGTTGAGGATTTCCTGAAGCTGCCGGCAGAGGAATTCGATGTTATATCCGGTGCCCTGCTTGCCGAATTCACCGAAGTGGCTCAGGTCCTTGCGAATCTGCGCGGAGCTGATGCCCAGGTGCTCGCCCAGTTCCTGGCTGGAGGTTACCTCGCGCCCTTCATCAGCGAGGAGGCGCAGGGTACGCAGATAGACAGGCAGTCTCCCGATAACGATGTCGGGAATGGGGGCTTTCGCTTGCGCTCTTTCGTCCTTCACCGTTTGGCTATCGCTTTCTCAAGATGCGTGGGTTCGAATGGGCAGTGCCTGCAGGATTCTGTCAGGGCCGGCGGGTACAGATGAACTGGTGGAAGTTGGGCCGAGCGGGCCGTTGGGCCCGCTTTGGACTGGGAATAATTCACCAAAGATAGCACAGACCGGGCCGGAGAGCAATTGAAGGGCAGTTTTGCGTTGCCAGTTTTTAGTTTCGAGTTTTCAGTTTTTGGTTTTTCATGCTCGGAGTTCGGTGGGGCACTGTGATTGAGGAATTATTTGGTTTGAAGAGACGGGTGATTAGGGGTTTGCTAAACTCGCCGGCTGTGGAGGCGCGGGGTAGGAGGCAGGCTTGTTCACATGCGCATGGTTTCGGTGTGGCCGTCGACGGCGAGGGCCTGGCCGGAGATGCGGGCGCCGTTGTCGGAACAGAGGAAGAGTATGGTTGCGGCGACATCGTCGGGAGCGATCAGGGTGCGCAGGGAGCTCTTGTGGCGAAATGCTGCGCGGATTTCCTCTACGCTGACGCCGCGGGCGGCGGCCTTGGCGGCGTGGACGCCGTCGATGCGCGGTCCTTCGACGGAGCCGGGGCAGACGGCGTTGACGCGGATACCGTGGGGTCCCAGTTCCATGGCGAGTGTTTTGGTGAGGCCGATGAGGGCCCACTTTGAGGCGGCGTAGGGGGCGCGCAGGGGGTAGCCGTGCAGGCCGGCGGTGGAGGCGATGTTGATGATGGAGCCGCCGCCGCTCGCTTTGAGGAGGGGAATGGCGAGGCGTGAACAGTAGAATGCTCCGTTCAGGTTCACGTCGATGGTGCGTTTCCAGTCGAGCGGCGTGATGTCCTCGGTGTTTGCGGTTGGGCCGGAGATGCCGGCGTTATTCACAAGCACATCGAGCCCGCCGAGATCGCTGGCGACCGTGTGGAAGGCGGACTCCAACTGCGCAGGGTCGGCCACGTCGGCGCGGACGACGGAGAGCCGGTCCTGGGAGCCCTCCAACCGGGCCAAGGCGGCTTCGTCTATGTCACAGATGCAAACGCGTGCGCCTGCCCCGAGGAAGTGAGCGACTACGGTCCGGCCGATTCCGGCGGCGGCGGCGGATATGAAGACGCGCTTGCCTGCGATTCCCTTCATCTTCAGTTCCACGTGTTTCAAGACGCACCGGTTGACGATGGGCCGGGTTGCGAGCGTCGCAGGCTGCTAACCGTAGGCGCCGTGGGGCAGGAATCCAAGGATCCTGCGCAGGCGGTCATCGGCGCCGTCGTAGACGTGTTCGGGCATGGTGTAGTTCATGAACGGGTAGTACTTGTGGCCGACGATGCGGCGGGCGTAGGTGACCTGGGTGATGTAGCGGGTGCGCTGGCTGCGGTTGGGGCCGCCGCGGTGCCAGACCTGGTTGTTGAAGAGGATGACGCTACCGGCCGGTCCGAGATTGTACTGGATGCGTTCTTCCCACTCGGTGCCGTCGAGCTGGCGGGAGGGGGGACTGGCGCCGAAGAGATGGGAGCCGGGGATGGTTTCGGTGCCGCCGTGCTCGATTTCGATGACGTCGGTAAGGTAGTAGTTGGCGGTGAAGAAGAGGACGGGCAGATGAACGTTGGCCGGGGGGGCGCCGTCCTTGACGATATAGTGGGGACGGTCGTCCTGGTGCCAGCCATCGAGGCCGCCGCCGGGCGGGGAGATGAAGGAGTTGTTGTGGATGACGTGGCAGTCGGTGCCGATGATGGCTTCGGCGAGGGTGACCATCGGCTCCATGTCGAAGAGGCGCAGGTTGGCGGGACTGGTCTCGAACATGCGGTGGGCGAGGTGGGCGCGCTGGCTCTTGTTGTTGAGTCCATTGGGGTTGTCGCGCAACGACACGTCGAGGTCGGCGCGCAGCTGGTCGGTCCATTCGGGGGGCAGCATGTTGCGCAGGAAGAGGCAGCCCTGGCGATGGAACTGGTCCACCCAGGCGTCAATCTGCTCGTCGCTGGCTTTTTTGCCTGCGAGATATTCGGTAGCCATTGTTTTCTTCTCCCCTAGGTTTTCGGTTTCCGGTTCGCGTCCAGCATTCACTACCTGTTGTCAGCGATAGGCGAGGTCGGTTCAGTCGATCAGAATCCTTGCAGACGGCTGAGGTCGGCGACGGGCGCCGGGAGCCGGGCGATCCGCTGGATCAGGGCCTGGCGAGCATGGCGCAGTTCCTCATTTTCGGCGTTCACAAGCACGGTGTCAAAGTAGATGTTGATGGGTGCGACCAGGTCTGCGAGGACATGACCAAGCGACGCGGCGACGTCCGCGGCAGCGTCCAGTTCTGCGGCGGCGCGCTCGCAGGCGCGGTGCAGGTCGTGTTCCACCTGCTCCCGGTAGGCGGCGGGCTGCAGGGGCAGTTCGTCACTGATGGCGCGGACGATGCGGGCACAGCGGGCATAGGCGGTAAGGGTGTCTTCCCAGCCGGGTGAGGCGACGGCGGCGGCGAGATGGTGAACGGCGTTGACTGCTGCGAAGGGGTCATCGCCGCGGGCGGCCAGGACGGCGTCGACGACGTCGGGGGGTTGGCCGGTGTCGCGGAGCTTTCTTTCGAGACGGCGGATGATGAAATCGCGGGCGTTTGGGACGGCTTCGTCAGACAGGAGAGTTGCGTATTGGGCGGCAGCCTGCTCAAGGGCGGCTGTCAGGTCGAATGGCAGCTTGCCCAGTGTGAGGGCGTTGACGACGCCGAGGGCGGCGCGGCGGAGGCCGAAGGGGTCGGCGCTGCCGCTGGGGGTGACGCCGACGCCGAAGAGGCCGACGAGGCTATCCAGTTTGTCGGCGAGGCTGAGGGCAAGGCCGGCTTTGCTCGCGGGAATGGCGTCGCCGTCGTAGCGGGGCAGGTAGTGCTCGCGGACGGCCTGGGCGAGGGCGGGCTGTTCGCCGCTGTTGAGGGCGTAGATTTCGCCCATAGTTCCCTGGAGGCTGGTCATTTCAACGACCATGGATGTGACCAGGTCGGTCTTGCATAGGGCAGCGGCCTGGCGGGCGGTCTCGATTTCGCGGTCGGCGGCGTGGAGCATCCGTGCGATGCGGGGGGCCAGGGAGTGGAGGCGTCCGGCCTTTTCGAGCATGGACCCGAGTTTGGCGTGGAAGGTGAGGGTTTCGAGTCGTTGGGTAAAGGTGTCGAAGGGTCTGGCGGTATCCTGCTTGTAGAAGAACTCGGCGTCGGCATAGCGGGCGCGGATGACGCCTTCATTGCCGTGACGGACTACGTCCGGATGTTGCAGGTCGTCGGCGTTGGCAACGGTAACGAAGCGGGGGGCGAGTGAAGGCGCGGCTTCGGGGTCGGAGGGCTCGGCCAGGACGGGGAAGTAGCGCTGGTGCTTTTTCATCACGGCGGTCAGGATGGGCTGGGGCAGATCCAGGTAACGCTGTTCGAAGGCTCCCAGTATGGCGCGCGGCGCTTCCACGAGGTCGGTGACCTCGTCCAGCAGTTCCTCGTCCGGCTCCCATGCGTATGTGCCTGGTGGAAGGGGGGCGGCGTCTGTTGTTTTGAGTTCGCGGGCGCGGGCGGCCGCTTTTTGCACGGCTGTGGAGATGTTAAGGCGGCGGTCGCGGCGGTTAAGCTGGATGCCCTGGGCGGCGGCGGCGTCGAAGTAGCTGTCGGCGCCGGCGATGGTGAAGGTGGTGAATTCGCCGGCGGGGAGGCGGGCCTGGGCGTCGCGGAAGCGGGGGCCGCGGCTGTCGCGTCCACTGCTGACATGGGCCCAGGACATGGGTATGACCTCGGAGCCGTAGAGGGCGACGATCCAGCGAAGGGGGCGGGGATAGCTCTTGTTGCTGCTGTTCCAGCGCATGGTCCTGCCCCACTGCATGGCGTCGAGCAGGTCCTGGATGAGCTGGGGCAGGACGGCGGCGGCAGGTTCGCCTTCCAGTTTGGTCACGGCGTAGACATAGTTGTCGCGCACGATGAGGTCTGCGGGTTGAACGCCCTGACCGCGGGCGAAGCCTGTGGCGGCTCTGGTGGGCTGGCCGCCGGCGTCGAAGGCGCGGTCGGCGGGGGGGCCGCGGCGTTCGACGATCTCGTCCTGCTGGCGGGGGCTAAGGTCCTGTACGTGGGCCACGAGGCGGCGTGTCGTGCCGGTGACGGAGAGGTCTGCGTAAGTCAGGCGGGCCTGATCCAGAAGTTCGGCCAGCCGCATCTCCATCTGGTTGATGCCGACGGGTACATCGCCGGCGGGCAGTTCTTCGCTGCCCAGCTCGATGAGGAGCGACTGGGGTTCGGATGCCTGCTTGGAGTCCTTTAGGGATACGGCGTCCTGTGTCCCGTTGCGTTGCTCCCCGCCGTGCCGGGCCTCCTGGCCGTCATCGAGCCAAGGGTACTCTTCGCGCTGACGTTGCTCGACGTAGAGTTCGGAGATGCGGCGGGCCTGGTTGCGCATGGCGGCGAAGAATTTGGCGCGTTCGGTGACGCCGATGGCGCCGCGGGTGTCGAGGATGTTGAAGGCCTGGCTCTGACGGAGGACGTAGTCGTGGGCGGGGGCGACGAGGCCGCGCTCGATGCAGGCATCGGCCTCGGCGTGGTAGAGATCGCACAGGGTGCGCTGGCGCTCGACGTCGGCCAGCTCGAAGTTGTAGATGCAGTGTTCGATCTCCTGCTGGCGGTAGATTTCGCCGTAGGTGTGGACGCCGTCGAAGTCGATGGACCAGACCTCGGTGCGCTGCTGGAGGTACATGACGATGCGCTCCAGGCCGTAGGTGATCTCGACGCTGACGGGGTCGAGGCTGACGCCGCCGGCCTGCTGGAAGTAGGTGAACTGTGTGATCTCCTGGCCGTCGAGCCAGACTTCCCAGCCGAGGCCCCATGCGCCGAGGGCGGGCGATTCCCAGTTGTCCTCGACGAAGCGGATGTCGTGGCGGTCGCGTTGCAGGCCGATGGCTTCGAGGCTGCTGAGGTAGAGCTCCTGGGGGTTACCGGGATCCGGTTTGAGGATCACCTGGTACTGGGTGTGCATCTGCATGCGGTTGGGGTTTTCGGCGTAGCGGCCGTCGTCGGCGCGGAAGGAGGGTTCGACGTAGGCGACGTTCCAGGGTTCGGGGCCGAGGACGCGGAGGACGGTGGCGGGGTTCATGGTGCCGGCGCCCAGTTTTTCGCTGTGGGGTTGCCAGATCTGGCAGCCGTGGGCGGCCCAGTATTGGTGCAGACGGCGGATAGTTTCCTGCATTGAAGGGGAATCAGGCATTTCTCAACTCGATGGTAGCGGCTTGAATATAGTGGTTCCCGTTTGATGGGAGACGCTTTATTTTAGTCGCTCTTGACGACAAAGCCATTTTCATTCACGGCTTGGTGGAAAAGGCTCTCGTCCAATTTCAGGCCGAAGCCGGGCGCGTCCGGCAAGGTGACGAGTCCTTCATTCACGGCGTAGGCGGAGGTGTCCAGGCCGGGCGTGGAGAGCTCGTCCCATTCGACGAAGGCGAAGTTTTCGGCGGCGGGGGCGAGGTGGCCGGAGACGAAGTTGCCCAGATGGCGTCCGTAGTGGTGTGGGGCGGTGCGCACGTTCCAGGCGTCGAGTTTGGGGGCGGTTTGGAGCCATTTTGTGAGGCCGTAGCTGAAGATGTCGTATTGAATGACGTCGACGATGCCGCGCCGGGCGTAGTCCAGGAGGTGAGGCGAGGCGGCCCCTTCGCCGTCGGCGATGAGGACGGACAGGCCCTCGCGCTCGATCCAGGCGTGGAGGTCCTCGTAGAGCTCATCGTCCTCGTGGAAGGCTTCCTCAAGCCAGAAGAGGTTGCAGGCGGCGGTCTCGGTGAGGATGTGTTTGGCGATGTTGAGCGTGTAGCCGTTGTTGGCGTCGATAAGGAGGACGGCATCGGGGCCGACGGCTTCGCGCACGGCCCGGATCACGGCGATGTCGCGGCGGTTGCCTTCCTCAAGGGGCATGTGGCGGGCGCCGCGGCCGACTTTGATCTTGAAGGCGCGGTGGCCGTGTTCGTAGCCGAAGCGGGCTTCGGAGGCGATGAGGGCGGCGCCTTCTGCGTGGGTGGGAAGGTGCAGGTCATCGATCAGGAGGGTGGTGTCGTAGCAGGGCACGCGCAGGGGCTCTGCTACTTTCCTGCCGGCGCGGTCCGCCAGAATCCGGTAGGCGGGCCGGCCGGCGCGCTGGCCGAGGAGGTCCCAGAGCGGATTCTCAAGAGTAAAGGCTTTGGGGACGACGCCGTTTTCGGCGGTGATCAGTTCGTCCAATGGCGTACCGACAAATGACTCGGCTTGCTGGCGGGTGATATTGCTGAGACCGAAGCCGGCAACTCCGTCGGTGGTTGTGATGCGCGCAAGGGGAATGGGCGCCTCCCAGCCGTGGTCGTCCTTCTTGCGGGCGTTGTAGCCGGCGAGGCGGGGGCGGCGGCCTGTCAGGGTTCCCCATTCGATTGAGGCAAGACATCCAGCGCGCATTTACGAAACTCCTGATCCTCTGGTCAAGCTATCGGCAATTGTAGAAAAGATTGCGCGCCAGCGCCAATATTGTAGTCCGCTTGTGACAGTGCCAGAGCGGAATCGTTGTGAAGCCAGCGGGGCCTTACGCGGTCTTCGGGGCCAGTTCCGTTACTGGTGGACAGCAAACCCGTTGGAAGCAACGGCCTGCTGGAAGAGATCCTCGTCCAAAGTCAGAGCGAAGCCGGGGGCGTCGGGCATGCGCACGTGTCCTTCTTCCACCTGGTAGGCGGAGCCGTCGAGCCCGGGAGTGGTGCATTCGTCCCACTCGATGAAGAGGAAGCCGTCGACGGCGGCGGCGAGATGGCCGGAGACGTAGTTGCCGATGTGGCGGCCGTAGTGATGGGGCGCGGTCTTTACGTTCCACTCGTCGAGGCGGGCGCCGGTATCGAGCCAGCTGGTCATGCCGTGGCTGAAGATATCGTACTGGATGATGTCGACGAAGCCGTCGCGGGCGTAGTCGAGGAGCATGGGGGAGGCGAGGCCCTCGCCGTCGGCGATGTTGGTGGACAGTCCTTCGCGCTCGATCCAGTCGTGCAGATCCGCGTAGAGGAGGCCGTCCTCGTGGAAGGCTTCTTCGAGCCAGAAGACGTTACAGTCGGCGGTTTCGGCGAGGACCTGTTTGGAAATATTGAGATTGTAGCCGTTGTTGGCGTCGATGAGGATGGCGGCGTCGGGGCCGACTTCGGCGCGCACGGCGCGGATCACGGCGACGTCGCGGCGGTTGCCTTCGAGGAGGGGCATGTGGCGGGCGCCGCGGCCGACCTTGATTTTGAAGGAGCGGTGGCCGTTTTCATAGCCGAAGCGGGCTTCGGAGGCGATGAGGGCGGCGCCTTCCTCGTCGGTGGCGAGGTGCAGGTCGTCGATGTAGAGGGAGGTGTCGTAGCAGCGGACGAGCGGGGCTTCAGAGACTGTCTTGCCGGCCGATTCGGCCAAGAGTTGGTAGACGGGGCGGCCGGTGCGCTGGCCGAGCAGATCCCAGAGCGGGAATTCGAGCGAGGCGGCGCGCGGCGCGACGCCGTTTGCCGTGTCGATGAGGTCTGCGACCTTTTCGCCCAGAAAGGCGAGGGCTTCGTTCTGGGTCAAGCGCCCGCAGGCGCCGAATCCGGTTGTTCCATCGGACGTGGTAATGCGGGCGAGAGGGACCTGGACTTCGTTGCCGTGAACGGGCCCGCGAGAGTTGCAGCCGGCCTGGCGGGGGCGCTGACCTACGAGCGTGCCCCATTCGATGGCGGAGATCGTAGCACTGTTCATCTGGAGTCTTCCTCCTTCTTTCAGGTGTGGGGCACCCGCCAATACTGCCGATGGCAGGAGGGCAGTGATTCAGCCTTCTCCGTAGCGAACGCCGGTGGGGACGACATCCGTTTGCTCGCCGCGGCGGATGGCTTCGGCGGTCTCGACGATATTGACGAGGTCGTGCTTGGGTTGGAAGCCGAGTCGGGTCTTAATTTTGGTCAGATCGAGGGTGAAGTAGTTGGCCTCGGGCAGGCGGGCGTCGGCGTAAGTGAGGCCGTAGCGTTCGGCCAGCCAGGGGACGGCCACACCCCAGTCGATGATTGCGGCGCCCCCCAGGGTAAACTCTTCGCCTACGGCTTCCTCCTTTTCGATGCCCAACAGGAGGCCGCGGGCGATGTCGCGCACATCGCAGAAGTGCTGTTTGTGGGGGACTCCGTTGGGGTTGCGGCTTAGGAGGAGCTGATCTTCGTCGGTCCACTTGGCCCTGAGGTCGTCGAGTATTGCCTGCGTGTCTGGATCATCACTGTTGTCCGATTTGTAGCGCTCGTATGAGCTGCTGAAGGCGAGGCGCATGGGTATGCCGGCGTCGTTGAAGAATTCGCTGGGCTCGATCACGGTGGAGAAGCGGAAGGACGTTGAGGGCACCTGGTACTGGTAGTAGTAGGTCATGGCAAGCTCTTCGCCGATCCACTTGGTGAGGAAGTAGGGCATATGGTGGTAGCGGGCGACCATGTCCTCGGTTACGGGCTCTTCGAAGTAGCGGCCGTAGTCCTCCAGCTTCCAGTAGACGGCCTCGGTGCAGGCGTAGACGAAGCGGTGGAGATTGGGGCATTCGGTGCGAACGCTTTCGAGCAGGTTGAGCGTGCCCATGGCGTTGATGTCCAGGTACTGGCGGTTGTCGAAGGGGCCGCCGAAGGCTGCGGCGATGTGGTAGACGGCGTCAACCCCTTTGACGGCATTGCGGACGTCCTCGAGGTTGCGCAGGTCGCCGGTGACGGTTTCAACGTTGGCGTAGGCATCCAGTTTATGTGCGCGGCTGGCGTCGCCGGGATAGACGAGTGAACGCACGTCGTGTCCTTTGTCGAGGAGGCGTGTGACCAGGTTGGCGCCGATGCGGCCGGTGCCGCCGGTTACCAGGATTTTCATTGCGGGACCTTTCAATTTCTTTGAGTCAGGGACTCAGTTCGTTCAGGTTGCGTGATGGGAAGGTATATCGACGAAATCTCGGATGACGTTTTGTGACGATGTTTTTTGTGCAACCAGTTGCTAATTATCCGGCACCTGAATCTTCCTGCCAAACGGCGGGGCCGGCTTGGTGGCTGGGTTGGTTGTCTGAATCAGGATTTGCGGGATTTAGGGAGATTTTCAGGATGGCGGAGGATGGGGGATGGCTTCGGGGCGATTCTTTAGGGCGTCTGAATCAGGATTTGCTGGATTTGCGGGGATTTTCAGGATAGCCGGGGATGGAGGGATGGCTTCGGGGCGATTCTTTAGGGGGGACAGATTGATCGCTTGTTGGGCTGGAGGGCGCGGCTTTAGCTTTTGCCGTAGCGGATGCCGGTTGGGAGCACGTCGGTTTTTTCGCCGCGGCGGATGGCTTGGGCGGTGGCGATGACGCTGTCGAGGTCGTGCTGGGGTGCGAAGCCGAGGCGGGTCTGGATTTTGGACAGGTCGAGCGTGTAATGGACCGGGGTTGGCAGGCGGGCTTCGGCGTAGCTGACGCCGAAGCGGTCGGCGAGGATAGGGACAGCTTCGCCCCAGTCTATGATCACTTTGCCGGCGAGGTTGAACTCTTCGCCAACGGATTCCTCTCTTTCGATGGCCAGGAGGAGGCCGCGGGCGATGTCGCGCACGTCGCTGAAGTGCTCTTTGTAGGGGACGCCGTTGGGGTTGCGGCTGAGGAGGAGCTGGTCCCGGCCGTTCCACTGGGAGATGAGGTTGTCGAGCATGGCCCGGGTGTCCGGGTCGTTGCTTGTCATGGACTTGTGCTGCTCGTAGGCTGAGCTGAAGGCGAGGACTTTGGGCAGGCCGGCGTCGTTAAGGAACTCACTGGGTTCGAAGATGGTGGAGAAGCGGAAAGAGGTCGCGGGCAGGCCGTACTGGTGGTGGTAGGCCATGGTCAGCTCTTCGCCGATCCACTTGGTGAGAAAGTAGGGCATCTGGTGGTAGCGGGCGGTCATATCCTCGCGTACCGGGTCTTCGAAGTAGCGGCCATTTTCTTCGAGGCGCAGGTAGACGGCGACTGTGCTGGCATAGACGAAGCGGTGGAGATTGGGGCAGTGGGTGCGCAGGCTTTCGAGCAGGTTGAGTGTGCCCATGGCGTTGATTTCGAGATACTGGCGGTTGTCGAAGGGGGCCATGAAGGCGGCGGCCAAGTGGTAGACGGCGTCGACGCCGTGGACGGCCCGGCTGACGTCGTCGAGGTTGCGAAGGTCGCCGGTGACGGTTTCGACAGCGGTGAAGGCGTCCAGTTTGTGGGCGCGGCTGGCGTCGCCGGGGTAGAGGAGGGCGCGGACTTCGTGGCCTGCGGCGAGTAGACGTGTGACCAGATTGGCGCCGACCCGGCCTGTGCCGCCGGTTACGAGGATCTTCACGTTGGGGCCTTTCTGTGAGCGGTTACAGGCGGTGAGGGGATGTGCTCCAGTGTATCAGAGTGGTATGGGGCATGTCCAAGGACGGCAGTGGGAACTGCGGGGGTCAGGGGCCAGGGGCGGAAGGG
>VXOE01000131.1 GCA_009840225.1 Caldilineaceae bacterium SB0662_bin_25
CCATCCGCGAAGGCGGCCGCACCGTCGCCGCAGGCGCGATTACCGAGATCATCGAATAGAGTAGAGAGATGTGTGGCGAGTGCAACGGCTCGCCACACTTTTTGTTCCTGGGCCACGACAAGAGAGAAGACTACATGGCAAAGCAGAAGATCCGTATCAAGCTCAAGGCATACGATCACCGCGTCCTGGATGCGTCGGCACAGCAGATCGTCACTGCAGCCGAGCAGACGGGCGCCCAGGTGGTAGGGCCTGTGCCTCTGCCGACGAGGATCGAGAAGTTCACGGTGATGCGGTCGCCGTTCATCGACAAGGACAGTCGTGAGCAGTTTGAGATTCGCACTCACAAGCGTTTGATCGACGTGGTGGACCCAGGCAACAAGACGATTGAGAATCTCACGCGTCTGAATTTGCCGGCCGGTGTCGATATCGAGATAAAGCTATAGGGCTCGCATTACGGCCGTTGGTGGGTAGGTGCGTGCGGATTGGTTCTGCGGCGGCCGGTCAGGGATGGGCCCGGTTGGGCGATTTGACGGTCGGTCGGATTCTGGTTGATCGCGCTGTCAGTGCTGGAGGAGCAAGTGAAGGGGATAATAGGCCGCAAGATAGGGATGACGCAGCTATTTGATGACAGCGGCGCGGTTGTGCCGGTCACGGTGATTGAAGCTGGTCCCTGTTATGTGACGCAGGTGAAGGCCGAGGATACGGACGGATATAACGCAGTCCAGGTTGGTTTTGAAGAGGTGGCGGAGCGCAAGTTGACGAAGGGCCAGCTCGGTCATCTGAAGAAGGCCAATGTGCCAAAGCTGCGATTTGTGCGTGAGTTGCGATTGCCGAGCGAGCCGGGGCATACGCTTGGGGATGTGATCAAGGCGGATGTCTTTGCCGAGGGCGAGCTGGTGGATGTCACGGGCACGTCGAAGGGGAAGGGATTTGCCGGCGGCGTCAAGCGGCACGGATTCCGAGGCGGGCCGAAGACGCACGGGCAGTCGGACCGACACCGTGCGCCGGGCGCGCGGGGCGCCGGCTCGACACCGGGCCACACGTTTCCGGGGATGAAGGGCCCGGGGCAGATGGGTAACGAGCGCGTTACCGTGCAGAATCTGAAGGTCGCTCTTGTTGATGCGGAGCGCAATCTGCTCGCGGTACAGGGAGCGGTACCGGGCCCGAACAAGGGTTTGGTCATCGTGCGTACGGCGGTAAAGGCGTAAGACGGGGCGGCCGGTTCGATCATTTGGGAAGCGGCAGCTACTGGTACGGAGGCGAAACGGTGGAAGTACCAATTCGAAATATGGCCGGTGAAGAGACCGGCCAGATGCAGTTGGAGGATACGGTATTTGCCGCTCCGGTCAATCGGGGTCTGATGCACCAGGCATTGGTGAGGCAGCTGGCGAACGCGCGCACGGGTACGCACAAGACGAAGTCGCGCAGCGAGGTTCGCGGGGGCGGCCGCAAGCCGTGGCGTCAGAAGGGCACCGGGCGGGCGCGGCACGGCTCGATCCGGTCTCCGATTTGGGTAGGGGGCGGGACGGCTTTTGGCCCCACGCCGCGCAAGTACACGAAGAAGATGCCCAAGAAGATGCGCAGGGCTGCTTTGCGGGGTGCGCTGAGCGTCAAGGCAGGGGCGGACCAGATCGTGGTGCTGGAGGCGTTGACGATGGATGCACCGAAGACCAAGGCCTTCATGCAGACGCTGGCTAACCTGGGTCTGGACAGCGGCAGCGTGCTGGTCATATTGCCGGAGCGGGACCTGGCTGTCGAGAAGTCGATCAGCAACTTGCCGCAGGCGAAATCGTTGCTCAGCAGTAACCTGAACATTCAGGATCTGCTCAGCCATGACAGGCTACTGATGCCGCAGGCCTCGGTCGAATTCATTCACGACTGGCTTGCCTGACCGTTGCCATTTGCGGAGACACGGATAGTTGGCAGCAGTCTGGGAGAATGGGTCAGTGTCCGATACGAGGAGAACCCGATGCACGTATATGAAGTGATAAAGCGTCCCGTCATAACGGAAAAGTCGTACGATGCGGCCGATTTCAACAATCAGTACACGTTTGAAGTCGACACGCGAGCCAATAAGCACCAGATTCGCGATGCAGTGGAGACCGCCTTCAGGGTGAGTGTGGAGGAGGTGCGGGTCATGATGATGCCGGCCAAGACGGGGATGCGCGGGCGGCGCAAAGTGGTGCGGAAGTCGCCCTGGAAAAAGGCGGTTGTTACATTGAGTGAAGGTGACAGTATCCAGTTCTTTGAAGGTGTGTAGCGGTCAGGAACTGGCGGGGGAAGCGGGAGCGGTTCAGTCCCATCTTTCTCTTCGCGAACGGAGATAGACTTTTATGCCTGTAAAGATATACCGTCCCACGTCGCCGGGACGACGGGACATGAGTGTCTCGACATTCGAAACGATTACGCGCACGAAGCCCGAGCGTTCGTTGACGGTTGCTCTGAACAAGAAGGGCGGGCGCAACAACCAGGGGCGGATCACAGTCCGTCACCGCGGCGGGGGACACAAGCGGCGCTACCGAATCATTGACTTCAGGCGGGAAAGGTGGGGGGCTCCGGCGCGGGTCACGTCGATTGAGTACGACCCGAACCGCAGCGCACGCATCGCGCTGCTCAGCTATGAGGACGGCGAGAAGCGGTACATTGTCGCGCCTTTAGGTGTTCAGGTTGGCGACGTTCTGGAGTCGGGCCCGAACGCTGACATTCGACCCGGAAATGCGCTGCCGATTCGCAACATCCCGCCGGGCACACAGATTCACAATATTGAGTTGTATCCGGGGCGGGGCGCGCAACTGGTGCGGAGCGCGGGGGTTTCGGCGCAGCTGGTGGCCAAAGAGGGGCCGCGTGCGCAGGTGCGTCTTCCCAGCGGCGAGGTCCGCTACATAGAGATGGACTGCCTGGCCACGGTTGGCCAGGTGTCGAACCCGGATCACAGCAATATTTCGTTGGGTAAAGCCGGGCGGCGGCGCTGGATGGGAATCCGGCCGTCGGTGCGCGGTGTAGCGATGGACCCTGCGTCGCATCCTCACGGCGGCGGCGAGGGGCGTTCGCCGATTGGTATGCCGGGCCCGAAGACGCCTTGGGGACAGCCGGCATTGGGTAAGCGGACGCGGCGCAACAAGAGAACGGGGAAATATATAGTGCGGCGCGGTGGTAAGCGTCGATAGCAGGTCAGTAGCAGTTGTGGAGGAGATTCGATGGGACGTAGCCTGAAGAAGGGACCGTATGTGGAGCCGCGGCTACTGAAGAAGATCGAAGACATGAACCGAGCGGGTGAACGGAAGGTGCTCAAGACATGGTCGCGGTCTTCGACGATATTTCCGCAGTTTGTTGGGCATACGCTGGCGATTCACGACGGCCGCCGTCATGTACCGATCTATATCACGGAAAACATGGTGGGGCACAAGCTGGGCGAGTTTGCGCCGACCCGATTCTTTCGCGGTCATATCAGGTCGGAGAGAAGCACACGCCGTGTGTAGTTTAGCGGTTTAGGGTTGAAAGCGGTTTTTTTCCTCCATCCGGGAGATTGGGGAGCGCGTACGATGGAAGTTCGAGCAGTTAACAAGTATACGGGGATCAGCCCGCAGAAGGCGCGCCTGGTCCTGGATGAGATGCGGGGGCGGCAGGCGGAGGAGGCATTGACGCTGCTGCAGTTCATGCCCCAGCAGGCGGCCAAGGAGGTTGCGAAGACGCTGAAGAGCGCGATCGCGAACGGTGTCGAGAATTTCGGTTTGGAGGCTGATGAGCTATACATCAGCCAGATCTATGCCGATCAGGCGCCGAACCGGCGGTGGCGGCGATTTGGCGCGCGCGGCCGATTCAAGCCATGGATTCGACGCTCCTCGCACATTACGGTTGTGCTGGAAGAGCGTTTGGACGAGGCATAGCGGACGAACAGCGGCGGCTGGTGGTTTATTGACCACTTGCTCTGCACAAGGAGGTCCAATGGGACGCAAAGTACATCCGACCGGTTTTCGCCTGGGGATCATCAAGGAACACAAGAGCCGCTGGTACGCAACGGGCCCTGAATACGTGGATCAGCTGGGCGAGGATCGAGAGATCAGAGCCATGATTCATCGTGACGCCCCGCGAGCAGGCATCAGCTTCATCGAGATCGAACGCCAGCCCAACCAGGTCCACGTGATCATCAACACGGCCAAGCCCGGGATTATCATTGGGCGTAAGGGCGCAAATGTGAACGTGTTGCGTGTGAATCTGCAGGAGTTGACGAACAAGAAGGTCAAGATCGACGTACGCGAGATAGATAAGCCGGAGACGGATGCCCAGCTGGTTTCCGAGAATGTGGCCGAGCAGTTGGAGCGCCGCATCAGCTGGAAGCGGGCGATGAAGCAGGCGGCGGGACGGGCAATGCGGACCGGCGCGGAAGGCGTCATGATCCAGGTTGCGGGGCGTTTGGGCGGCAGCGAGATGGGCCGGGTCGACACGATCCGGGACGGGCAGGTTCCGCGGCACACATTGCGTGCCGAGATCGACTATGGAACGGCCGAGGCGAACACGACTTACGGCGTGATAGGCGTGAAGACGTGGGTCTATCACGGTGAAGTGCTGCCTGGTGAGGAGTACCATGCCCGCTATGCGGAGATGGCGCTGACCGAGTAGCGGCTTCTGCCCGGCATGGGCGGGGCTGGACAAATCGAAGCGGGACGGGGAGCAGAAAATGTTGATGCCGAAGCGAGTAAAATATCGCAAGATGCACCGCGGTCGGATGCGGGGAACGGCAACCCGGGGCAACAAGATTGATTTTGGCACGTTCGGGCTGCAGGCGACTGAGCCGTCCTGGGTAACGAGCCGGCAGATTGAGGCGGCCCGCCGGGCGATTGTCCGTTATGTACGGCGCGGCGGCAAGTTGTGGATTCGTATTTTTCCGGACAAGCCGGTAACGGAACGGGCAGCCGAGACGCGGATGGGATCGGGCAAGGGCAATGTCGATCACTGGGTGGCGGTGGTAAAGCCGGGACGCATGGTATTTGAGATTGCCGGTGTAGACGAGACGCAGGCGCGAGAGGCCTTCCGACTGGCCGCGCATAAGTTGCCGATGGGTACACAGTTCGTCGCCCGAGAGGACCTTTGACGAGAAGGCGAGGAGGAAAGCGACATGAAAGCACATGAACTGCGCCCGCTCACAGAGAGTGAACTTTACAGCCGGTTGGACGAGGGATACCAGGAGCTGTTTAACCTGCGCTTTCAGAAGGCGACGGGGCAGATGACCAATACGGCACGCAAGGGACAGGTCCGCAAGGACATTGCGCGGATCAAGACGATATTGCGTGAGCGGGAGTTAATGGCCGAAGAGGACGAGGAGTAAGGGGAAATGCGCGAGCGAAGACGCGAGTTGGTTGGCGTGGTCACCAGCGACAAGATGGACAAGACAGTGGTCGTGGAAGTAGAGCGGGCCGCGCGTCATGCCCTATACGGCAAGGTTGTGAAGTCACATAAGAAGTACAAGGCGCACGATCAGGACAATGCTTGCCAAATCGGAGATACGGTCCAGATTCGTGAATGCCGGCCGATCAGCAAGCACAAGAAGTTTTATGTCTCGAAGATTCTAGACCGTGCGGCTGTTGTTTAATTCGAGGCGCGCCGGCAAGAGAAGAGGTATTGAGCCATGATTCAACAAGAGAGTCGCCTACGGGTTGCGGACAATACGGGGGCGAAAGAGTTACTTACTATTCGAGTCCGAGGGGGCAGTACGCGGCGTTACGGTGGCATTGGTGATGTGATCGTGGCGACTGTGAAGTCGTCGAGTCCGACGGCGTCGGTGAGGAAGGGAGAGATTGTGCGGGCGGTTATCGTGCGCACGCGACGGCCGGTGCGGCGTAAGGACGGGAGCTATATTCGATTCGACGAGAATGCCGCCGTACTGATAGATGACAACAGGAATCCACGGGGTACCCGGATTTTCGGCCCGGTTGCGCGGGAGTTGCGGGACCACGGGTATATGAAGATCGTATCCCTGGCTCCGGAGGTACTCTGAGGCGTACAGGTGGTCAGGCTTCAAACAGGGCGGGCCGGCGGACGGTTCTGTTCAGGATTTGAGGAGAAGAGGGGATGGGCGTAAAGATCAGGAAGGGTGACGTCGTTGAGGTGATCGCCGGCAATGACAAGGGGCACCGCGGTGATGTCCAGAGCGTAATACGCAAGAAGGACAAGAAGGGACGGCTAGATCCCAACCGCGTGTACGTTGTGGTGGCGGGCGCGAACTTTGTAACGAAGCATCAGCGCCGCAGCCCGACAGTGCGCACGCAGACGGGACGCATCGAGTTGGAGGCGCCGATACACATCAGCAACGTGGCGCTAGTGGGGACGGACAACGAGGTAACTCGCGCCGGCTACCGATTTGAAGGCGAGGACAAGATCCGAGTTGACAGGCGCACCGGAGAGTCTCTGCCAACCGGGAGTGAAAGTTAGTTCAAGGGTCAGAATGACGGCCTGATGCCGACATGGGCGGCAGATGCGGGCGAGGAGTGAGATGCGATGAGTGAAGCGAACGGAACGCAGAAGCCCCGGTTGAAGGAACGATTTGACAGCGAGATTGCGCCGGCGCTGATGACGGAATTTGGCTATACGAATATTATGCAGGTGCCGCGGGTTGACAAGATCAGCGTAAACATCGGCATGGGAGAGGCGATCACGGATGGCAAGACGATTGAGCGCGCCAGCCAGGATCTGACGACGATAACGGGTCAGAGGCCGATCGTGACGCGGGCTCGCAAGTCGATTGCCACTTTCAAGCTGCGGGCTGGGATGCCGATCGGTGTAAAGGTGACGCTGCGCGGCCGCCGGATGTGGGATTTTCTGGACAGGCTGATCAGCATTGCGTTGCCGGCGCAGCGGGACTTTCGCGGCATTTCGCCGGACTCTTTCGACGGGCGGGGCAACTACAGCCTGGGCCTGCGCGAGCAGTTGGTCTTTCCGGAGATCGACTACGACGAGATCGACAAGGTTCGAGGGATGGAAGTCACGATCGTAACGACAGCGGGATCCGATGAAGAAGGCCGGCGGCTCCTGGCGATGATGGATATGCCGTTCCAAAGGCGATAGAGGCAGTAACTACCAAGAGACGATAGCTACGAAGATGAAGGAGAGAGCTGTCTGTGGCTAAGAAAAGTATCGTTCTGCGGGAGTCCAAGCGGAAGTATGAAGTGCGGGTGCGAAACCGTTGTTCAAAGTGTGGCCGCCCGCGGGCGTACATGCGCCGATTCGGCCTTTGCCGCATCTGTTTTCGTCGAGAAGCCCTTGAGGGCCATTTGCCGGGCGTAGTCAAGTCCAGCTGGTAGAAGGACCAAATTCGGGCGCACCGGCTGCCGAAATTGCCGGCACGGGTTGCGCAGCAAGATAGAAGAGGAAGCACTGGTTATGATGACCGATCCAATCGCGGACTTTCTGACGCGAGTCCGCAACTCGTCAAACTCCAGGCATCGTCGTGCGGTGATGCCCAGTTCCAAGGTAAAGGTCGCGATTGCCAAGATTCTGGCGGAGGAAGGCTTCATCAGCGGTTATTCGGTGACGGGCGACAAGGCGCGACCGAATCTGATCGTTGGGATGAAGTATTCCGACAAGGGGCAACCGGTCATTTCCGGGATAGAGCGGGTGAGCCGCCCGGGGCGGCGGACGTACATGGGTTATCGAAATATCCCGCTTGTACGCAGCGGCCTGGGGATCAACATTGTTTCTACGCCCAAGGGTGTCATGAGTGGAAGGCAAGCGCGCCGCGAACGGGTTGGCGGCGAGGTTCTGTGTAACGTTTGGTAATGTTGGGAGGATAAGATGTCACGAATCGGGAAGATGCCCGTTCCTGTGCCTGACAGCGTGACGGTAGAAATAGTGCCAGGCAACGTGGTCACGGTGAAGGGGCCAAAAGGGGAACTCAGCGAGAAATTCAACCGGGACATGAGGATTTCGAGAGAGAATGGCGAGATCGTCGTGACCCGACCCACCGATCAACGCCATCATCGCGCCTTGCACGGCCTGACGAGATCGTTGCTGAACAATATGGTGGTGGGCGTGACTGACGGTTTCAAGAGGACCCTGGAAATACACGGTGTTGGCTACCGAGCCCAGCAGGAGGGCAAGAACCTGCTTTTGCAGGTGGGGAAGAGTCATGCAGTAGAATATGCGCCTCCCAGCCCGGACGTGGAGTTTGAAGTATCGCGAGATGGGCGGACGGTGACGATTTCAGGTATCAACAAGCAAAAGATAGGCGAACTGGCTGCAAAGATTCGCAAGGAGCGCCCGCCGGAGCCATACAAGGGCAAGGGAATCCGTTATCAGGGTGAATACGTGCGTTCCAAGGCAGGCAAGGCTGGGGCCGCGGCAGTATAGCCGAGCAGGGATGGAGAATTATGGCGAAAGCTACACGGACGGAGGCGCGAAAGCGCAGGCATAAGCGTGTACGGCGCAAGGTTTCAGGGACGGCGGCGCGACCGCGGTTGAATGTATATCGCAGCTCGAAAAACGTCAATGTACAGTTGATCGACGACCAGGCCGGCCATACCCTGGTTTCCGCTTCGACCTTGGAAGCGGACCTGAAGGAGGTTTTGGCCGAAAAGCTGAAGGTTGAACAGGCAAAAGAGATCGGCAAAATTGTCGCGGAGCGCGCCAAGGCGGCCGGTATTGAGCAGGTGGTCTTCGATCGCGGCGGGTACCGCTATCACGGCCGCGTGAAGGCGGTGGCCGATGGCAGTCGAGAGGGTGGTCTCGTTTTCTAAACAGAGCAAGGAGAGAAGGATATGGGACGTCGAGACCGTCGACGGGACCGCGAGCAGGAAGAAGAGAAGGATGAACTTGATGAGAAGGTCGTTCACATCGCGCGCACGGCGAAGGTGGTGAAGGGCGGACGCAGATTCGCTTTTCGCGCCGTGGTGGTGGTCGGGGACAACAACGGGCGTGTTGGCGTAGGCGTAGGCAAGGCGCGCGAGGTTCCGGATGCGATTCGCAAGGCGAGCGAAACGGCGCGCAAGACGATGGTCGAGGTGAATCTGCTGGGCACGACGATTCCTCATGCCAGCCAGGCCCGGTTTGGCGCGGGCGAAGTTCTGCTGCGGCCGGCGAGCCCCGGGACCGGTGTAATAGCCGGTGGGGGTGTACGCGCTGTGGTCGAGGCTGCGGGCGTGAAGGATATATTGTCCAAGTCATTGGGGAGCGACAATATTCTGAATGTGGTGCAGGCCACCTTTGCGTCGCTGAGGCAGTTGCAGGATTACAGAGTCGAGGCGCAGCGACGGGGCGTGGATCCTGAGCAGCTGCGGCCTTTCTGGTATCAGGAAGACTAGAGCGATGGAAAAGACGATTACCGTTAAGCTGGTCAAGAGCCCGATCGGTTACAGCAAGCGCCAGAAGGCGACTGTTCAGGCCCTGGGGCTGCGGAAGATGAATCAGACGGTCGAGAAGACTGACAGTCCTACGGTCCGCGGGATGATCGCCAAGGTCTCTCACCTTGTAGAGGTGGTTGAGGAGGCGTAGGCGGACAGAACGGGCAATCCGGCGCTTTACCGGGTTGTAGCGGTCTTTTCCAAGTGGCTGGAGTAAGCGAGATATGAAACTGCACGAATTGCGTCCCGACGAGGGCGCCAGGAGAAACCGAAAACGGGTTGGCCGCGGCACCGGATCGGGACGTGGCAAGACGGCCGGGCGCGGCACAAAGGGCCAGAATGCCCGCGCCGGAAACAAGGGCCTGCGCGGCTTTGAAGGCGGTCAGTTCAGCTTTCTGCGCCGGCTGCCCAGGATGCGCGGTTTCAACAACCGCTTCAAGGTGACCTACACGCCGGTGAATCTGGACAGGATGGGCGAACGCTTTGAAGCCGAGGCACAGGTGACACCTGCGGCGCTCTTCGACACAGGGCTACTGGGCGACAGTAAGGAGCCTGTGGTCGTTCTGGCGCGGGGAGAGATAGACAAGCCGCTCCATCTGCAGGTACATCGCATTAGCAAGAGCGCGAGGGAGAAGGTAGAGGCCGCGGGCGGTACGGTCGACATTCTGCCTTTCGAAGTCAACAGGAATCTGCCGCGGTCTTAACTGTAGAGTGTTCGGGTTGGCGGCCAGACAGGTTGCCGGACGCGGACGAATCTCTGCCGGAGAATCTTTATGCTCGACGCCGTACGCAATGCCTTTCGTTTGCCGGACTTGCGTCAGAAGCTGCTCTATACGTTTGTGATACTGGTCGCCTACCGGCTCGCGGCGCATATTCCTCTGCCGGGCGTCAATCGAGAGGTGCTGGACCAGATATTTCGTTCGACGGACCAGAACATCCTTCTAAGTCTGTTGAACTTTTTCAGCGGCGGAGCGCTGGCCCAGTTCAGCGTGATGGCGATGGGTGTATATCCCTACATCACCGCCACGATTATCATGCAGCTGTTGACGCCGATCGTGCCCCAGCTGGAGGAGCTGAGCCGGGAGGGTGAACAGGGGCGACAGCAGCTGAACCGGTACACGCACTATATGACTGTTCCGCTGGCGCTTTTGCAGGCTTTCGGTCAGGCTACGCTGCTCAGCCGTCCTGTGGGCGGCGCGACGACGGGTGCGGTTCTCGAGAATTGGGGCTTCACGGGTGATGCGCTGCTTCCTTCGCTGACGATTCTGATCAGCTTGACGGCGGGGACGATGCTGGCGATGTGGATGGGCGAGCTGCTTACGGAGCAGGGCATCGGCAACGGCGTTTCGTTGATCATATTTGCCGGAATCGTGGCGGCGGCGCCAAGCCAGGTGCGTTTGCTGACGCAGCAAGGCATCACGCAGCTGTTAATTTTCAGTGTCATTACGGTACTGACGGTGGCCCTGATTGTGTGGGTGCAGGAGGGCCAGCGGCGCATACCGGTACAGTACGGTAAACGGGTGCGCACGATGCGGGGCAACCGGCTGATGATGGTCGGCGGGCAGAGTACCTACGTGCCGATGCGGGTAAATACGGCCGGGATGATTCCGCTGATTTTCGCCCAGAGTCTGCTCATTCTGCCGAACACGATGGCATCCTACTTCATTCTGCGCAATGACTGGATTGGCTCGATAGCGAATTTCTTTTTCACCTCGTTCAGTCCGCAGAACTTTCTGTACTGGCTGTTCTACTTCATGCTGACGGTGGCGTTCACGTACTTCTATACCGATATCATGTTCCGGCAACAGAATCTCCCCGATACGTTACAAAAGCAGGGGGGATTCATCCCAGGCATCCGGCCCGGTCCGCGGACTGAACAGTATCTGAACGGTGTGTTGGGGCGTATTACGCTGGTGGGCGCGCTATTTCTCGGCCTGGTTGCAGTGCTGCCCTTTCTCGCCGGCGTTGTTTTCGGTGGAGGGGTTGGCAGTTTCAATACACTGATCATCAGCAGCACGGGTCTCCTGATCGTGGTTGGTGTTGTGCTGGACACGATGAAACAGATCGAGGCGCAGCTGATGATGCGCAACTATGAGGGCTTTATCCGCTAGCCCACCACTTTCTTTGCTTCGCAGTGCGAGGGGAAGGTGCCGATGAGCGACCGTATCTATCTGGTGTTGTTGGGAGCGCCTGGGGCCGGCAAGGGCACTCAGGCCCAATTGCTGGAGGAAAAGCTGGGAATCCCGCAGGTTTCGACGGGAGAGATCTTCCGGTACAACTTGAAGAACCAGACGGAGCTCGGGCAGCTGGCACAGAGCTATTACGACAAAGGTGAATTGGTCCCCGACGAGGTGACGATTCGGATGGTGGAGGCACGTTTGGCCGAGGAGGATGCCGCACAGGGTGCGATTCTGGACGGCTTTCCGCGCAATCTGATTCAGGCTGAGGCGCTGGACGAGATGACGGCTGCGTACGGGGGCATCGATGTCGTGCCCATGTTCCAGCTGGAAGACGACGTCGTGACATTGCGAATCACGGGGAGACGGGTCTGCCGCAATTGCGACAGGGTATACCACCTGACGTTCAACCCACCGCGCGGCGAGAAGTGCGACAGTTGCGGCGGAGAGCTGTACCAGCGAAACGACGATAAGCCGGAGACGGTGCAGAACCGGCTGTATGTTTACTATAAGCAGACGTCTCCACTGATTGGATACTATTTCGCGAAGGGCTTGCTGGAGGAGGTTGACGGCGCGAGGTCGATCGAGGCGATGCAGAAGCAGCTGCTGGAGCGGTTGGCGTCCAGGAATATCAAGGCGGCGAAAAGCGCTGTGTCGGCCTGACGATTACGGGGCCTGGAAGCCGCTGGCGGCAAGTACGAGATGAATGGCGAGAGTATGATGACCCGACTCAGACGCAGACTGCACCGAAATGGGCGTCCGCGTCTCAAGGCCAGGCAGGAGCAGGAACGTCCTGCGCCGATTTTCAAGAGTCCGCGTGAGATTCAGATCATGCGGGAGGCGGGGCGGATCGTTGCGCGAGTGCATCAGGAGTTTCGGGAGGCGATCAGGCCGGGTATCAGTACCTGGGACTTGGACGAGCTGGCAGCGGCGACAATTCACGGCCACAGCGCGAAATCCAGCTTTCTGGGCTATCGCGGCTACCCGGCCAACATATGCACGAGCATCAATGAGGAGTTGGTGCACGGCATTCCGAGCCGGGAGCGGGTGCTGCAAGAGGGCGACATAATCAGCATTGATGTAGGCGTGTTCTATCGCGGTTTTGTGGGCGACAGCGGCTGGACGTATCCGGTCGGCGCGATCGAGCCTGGGGCCGCAAGGCTGCTGCAGGTTACGGAGGAGAGCCTCAATGCCGGCATAAGGGCGATTCGTTCAGGTGGCCGTGTGCTGGATATCAGTGCAGCGGTGCAGAACAGTGTTGAGCCGAGCGGCTATCACGTGGTGCGGGAGTACACGGGGCACGGCGTGGGTCGGGCGATGCACGAGGGGCCGCAGGTCCTGAACTATGTATCGGACGATACGGACGGACGGGTTGTACTGCGTCCCGGGCTGGTGGTTGCGATTGAGCCGATGGTTCAAATGGGCACATGGCGGACGGAGACATTGAAGGACAAGTGGACTGTCATCAGCGAAGATCATAGCTTAAGCGCGCACTTCGAGCATACGGTTGCGGTAACCAACAGAGGCCCCGAAATATTGACGCGGCTATAGCGATATGATATAATTGTAGAATTGCGTTCCGACTTTGGGGGAGGGGGTTGAAGGATGAAAGTGCGGCCTTCGGTCAAAAAGATGTGTGAAAAGTGTTCGGTTGTGCGACGGCGCGGCGTAGTATATGTGATTTGTCAGAACCCGAAACACAAGCAAAGGCAGGGCTAGAAAACCAGGGGGCAATTGCCATGGCACGTATTGCAGGCGTCGACATTCCTCGAGACAAGCGGGTCGTTATCGCCCTAACTTACATTTACGGGATTGGCCGTTCCGTCAGCCAGGAGATTCTTGAGGCGACCGGGATTGACGAGGACAAGCGGGTCAACGACCTGGACACGAATGAGCTGGTCGCCTTGCGGGACTACATTGAGCGCCACTGTCGCGTTGAAGGGGATTTGCGGCGCGAAGTGAACATGAACATCAAGCGCCTCATGGAGATTGGCAGCTATCGCGGCCTGCGCCACCGGCGCAATCTTCCGAGCCGGGGCCAGCGGACGCGCACCAATGCGCGCACGCGCCGCGGCGTGAAGAAGACGGTAGCCGGGAAGAAGCGCGCGCGCAAGTAGCAGCAGATATAGGCATTCACATTTTTTGCGCAGGAACAAGAGGCTAAGGAGAAACGATGGCTCGAACGCAGCGTCGCCGAGGTGGTCGGTCGTCCCGACGTGAGAGGAAACACGTCCCGAGCGGTCAGATACACGTCCGCGCGACATTTAACAATACGATCATCACGGTCACGGATCCCGATGGGGCTGTTCTGTGTTGGGCCAGTTCGGGCACGGCCGGATTCAAAGGGAGTCGCAAGAGTACGCCTTTTGCGGCCCAGCTTGCGGCATCGGCAGCGGCCCGGCAGGCCGTGAGCGAGTTCAATATGCGTGAGGTCGAGGTATTTATCAAGGGTCCGGGGCCGGGCAGGGAGAGTGCGTTGCGGGCCTTGAACCCAGCCGGCCTGACGGTTACGTCGATAGCGGACATAACACCGATTCCACATAACGGGGTACGCCCCCCTAGCAAGCGTAGAGTATAGGAGAACGGACAGCGCGTTGCCTCAGGTGTCGAGAAGAGGGGGTTGCGCAACAGCGGGATTGACCTGCCGGACGAAAGGCATCGTGTTTCGGCGCGATGCCGCTTGTTTTGCATTGCAGTGACATTGCAGAGCGGTGATCGAAGCGTGTTGCGGGAGTCCGCCAAGAGGTAACAGTGCGGACGGCGCGTACACTGGGGACGCGATCGCCATTCGGGCAAATGAACCGGCACACAAAGCTACGACGCGGCCTTGAATGGGGCAAGGGGTCGCGTTCGATAGTGGACCTGGAGGAAAGATGGCACGATATACAGATGCGGTTTGTAAACTCTGTCGACGAGAAGGGCAGAAGTTATTCTTGAAAGGCGAACGCTGTGTCAGCCCAAAGTGCGCGGTTGACCGGCGTCCGTTCCCCCCGGGCGAAGCAGGCCGGCGGAATGTTATGCGGCGCAAGGTCTCGGATTTTGGGATCCAGCTGCGCGAGAAGCAGAAGGCGCGTCGCATGTATGGGGTGATGGAGCGGCAGTTCCGCCGCTATTTCAAGGAAGCATCACGGCGCAAAGGGCAGACCGGCGGTATCTTGTTGGAATTACTGGAAAGCCGGTTGGACAATGTGGTGTACCGGTTCGGCTTTGCCGATAGCCGGGCGCAGGCGCGTCAGCTTGTGCGACACGGCCACTTTGCCGTCAACGGCCGCAAGACGGATATCCCATCTTTTTTGGTTTCGCCGAACGACCAGATTTCCGTTCGCGAGAAGAGTCGGACAAAGACTTATTTTCGTGAGCGAGCCCAGATTCTCGGCAGTGCGTCCCCCCCTACGTGGCTCAGTCTGGATGCGACCAATCTCAACGGTACGGTGACTTCGGCGCCGGAACGGGACGAGATAGGCGTACTCCTAAACGAACAGTTGATCGTTGAGTACTACAGCCGTTAGCTGACACGGTAGTGTTGCGTTGCTTTTGCAGGTCGGTTGTACGGAGGACCTGTAGGGCTGAGACGATTGTCTGTCGCCACACGATGTTTGGTTGAGACTGTTATACAGCCGGGAGGGGTAGCCGTTGCTTAACAATCTAGTATTGCCGAAGATAGAAGTTGAGGCCAGTTCCAGGAACTACGGCCATTTTGTGATCAGCCCGCTGGAAAGCGGATATGGAATTACTCTAGGGAACTCGTTGCGCCGGGTATTGCTGTCGAGCTTGCCGGGCGCTGCCGTGACGTCAATCTCGGTCAGTGGTGTGCATCATGAGTTTTCCACGATCGATCATGTACTGGAAGATGCCACCCGGCTGATATTGAATGTTAAGCAGATTCGATTCAGGAGCGACAGCGGTGAACCAGTTCGCGTTTCGGTAGAGGTATACCATGAAGGTCCGGTAACGGCCGGGGACTTGAACTGCCCTCCAGAGGTTGAGATTGTTAACCCAGACCTGTACCTGCTGTTTGCCGACTCGAACGAGGTGGACCTGGACATTGAGATGGTGGTGGAGCAGGGTCGGGGCTACAGTCCGGCTGAGGAGCGGGTGCAGCTGCCGTTGGGCGAGATCCCGGTGGATGCGATTTTCAGCCCGGTAAAGAAGGCATCCTACCGGGTCGAACGAACTCGAATCGGGCAACAGACCGACTATGACAGGCTGAATCTGGAAGTGTGGACTGACGGCACGATTTCGCCTGAAGATGCCATGCGCCAGGCCGCTGACATTCTTGTACAGCATCTGAGCCTTTTTGTGGGCGACCGCACCACGATGGTCGAGTTGCCTGAGGAGGAGGAAGAGAGCATCCCCAGCCGTGTTGCCGAGGCGCCGATTGAGGAGCTTGAGTTGACGGTGCGGGCGTACAACTGCCTGAAGCGGGCCGGCATCACGAAGGTAGGGGAGATTTTGAAGCGGATGGAGAAGGGTGAAGACGAGATGCTCGCCATCCGCAACTTTGGCAAGAAGTCTCTGGATGAATTGGTAGAGAAGCTGAGCGAGAAGGGATATATGAACGTGGTGGGCGTCGATCTCAGCGCCTATCTGGGTGGAGGCAACGGTACCGAGGTTGAGGAGATTTTGGTCGAAGTTGCTGAAGCAGAAGTGTCTGACAACGAAGTAGCTGAATCCGAAGCGGCCGAAGCAGTCGAGATCGTCGAAGAGGCGGGCTAATTGCCGCTACCTGAGGGATAGCACGATGCGACACCAGATTGCGGGTCAGAAGTTAAGCCGGAACGCGGCGCAACGCAAGGCCCTGTTTCGCAACCTGATCCGAGAACTTTATATTCACGAACAGATAACGACCACGCAGGCCAAGGCGCGAGCGATGCGCGCCGATGCCGAGAAGCTGATTACGAAGGCGAAGCACGGCCTGGCAGGAAAGATTGACCGTGTGCATGCGCAGCGGCAGGTTGTGGCGTACCTGAATGACAAGACGGTCGCGAAAAAGGTTTTTGACGAACTGGCTCCGCGGTATGAGGAGCGGAACGGCGGATATACCCGAATTGTCAAGCTGGGCAAACGGTACGGCGACGCGGCCGATATGGCTGTCATCGAGTTGGTGGGGAGAGAGGAGTAACGAGTAGCCGGGTACGTTGCCGTGAGAGGCAAGTGCTTGCAAGGTTGGCGACGGCGGTCGGAAGGGAAGTTGGTTTGCGGCCGCGTGCGTCACGCCGGTGAGGAGCGAATGCCCAGGGTCGCCGGTCTGATCGCTTACGACGGCACAGAGTTCTGTGGATTTCAGGTGCAGCGGGAGGCGCCGACAGTCCAAGGTGCGTTGGAAGAGGCGCTGGAGGAGCTGACCGGCGCGAAATGCCGGGTAAGCGGCGCAGGCAGGACTGACACAGGGGTACACGCCAGAGGGCAGGTAATTGCGGTTGAGGCGCCCTGGCGGCATTCAGGGGAAGCCCTACGACAGGCCTGGAACCAGCGGTTGCCCACCTCGATACAGGTCCGCTTGCTGACGGAGGCGCCGCAGGGGTTCCACCCTCGATTCAGCGCTGCGGAGCGGACATACCGCTACACGATGTGGGTGCCGGCGTGCGGGAGAGATGGGGAGAGGCGTTTTCCTCTCGTGGACCGGTTTGCAGTGGTCTTGCCGAAACGCCCAGACCTGGAAGCGATGAACGGTGCTGCCAGGCTGTTGATTGGGACCCACGACTTTGCCACGTTTGGGCAGGCGCCTCAGGGGGAGAATACGGTTCGTCGAATCGTGTCGCTCGTCTGGGAACGGGTGGAGGAGTCGCTGCCGGTGCTGGACCCGTATCCTTTGGAGCGGCTGGTCCTGACAGTTACAGCCAACGCATTCTTGCGACGAATGGTGCGTAATCTGGCCGGCTCGCTGCTGGCGGTAGGTCTGGGAACGTGGCGGGCCGATGAACTGGCTGCGGCGTTGGATGCGAAAGACCGCAGCCGCTCTGCGCCGCCACTCCCGCCCAACGGGCTTGTTCTGGAGCGGGTACAATATGCAGAGTATCCTGATCTGTTTTCTGCGCAATAGACGTGTTGGTGCAGTCAGCAGATGGGTTGTTTGCAGGTGCGAATGAGGAGATTACAGGGTGAAGACACTGAGCCTTAGCTATGAAGAGGCCAAGAGCGGACGTGAGTGGTGGGTAGTTGATGCAACTGACAAGACGCTTGGCCGGTTGGCGTCGGAGATTGCGCAAGTTCTGCGGGGTAAGCACAAGCCGAGTTTCACGCCCAACGTGGACTGTGGTGACTTCGTCATCGTCGTCAACTGCGACAAATTTCACGTGACAGGCAACAGGCTGGACGACAAGCGCTACTACCGGCATTCCCGCTATCCCGGCGGCCTGAAGAGCCGAACGATGAGGGAGCAGTTGGAAAGACAACCGGAGAAGATTATTTTTGAGGCGGTGAAAGGTATGGTTCCCAAGACTCGCCTCGGCCGCGCCCAGATGAAAAAGTTGAGAGTCTACGCTGGTCCGGATCACCCGCACAAGGCGCAGAAGCCAAAGGTGCTGAAGCTGCAGGAGAGCAGATATGAGTGAGTATATCGAGGCTGTTGGGCGACGCAAGAGCGCGACGGCCCGAGTGCGGTTATATGAGGGAGACGGAGAGATAATCGTAAACAGCCTGCCGATGAATGGCTATTTCGGACGCGCTTTGGACCAGATGGTGATTCGGCAGCCGCTGGCCCTGACCGGGACGGAGAACAGCTTTAATATCAGCATTAAGGTGCATGGCGGCGGTGAAGGCGGCCAGGCCCATGCCGCGCGTCACGGTTTGTCGCGGGCGCTGGTGGCGTCGGACCCGAATCTGCGGCCGACTTTGAAGGCTGCGGGGTTTCTGACGCGCGATGCGCGCGTTAAGGAACGGATGAAGCCAGGTCTCAAGCGGGCGCGCAAGGCTCCGCAGTACACCAAACGGTGAGAGAGGCCCGTCAGAAATCGACGCAAGACAAAAGCGGTGGCCAAGCCATCGCTTTTTGTTCGTTTGCATTTCTGACATTGGCGGCGGTACGGGGTTCGGGTGATTGGGGAAGGAGAGTCCGACATCAATGGTGATCCGGTGCGGGTTCCTGGTCATTGCCGGTTCGACCAGTTCCGTGGACGCGGAGGAGTTGCTGGGCGACGTGCAGAGCTTGCTGCCCGGCGTTGCGGATGGATACCTTCATCTCCTCAGCCGCGTATATAGGGAGCCTCCCCGATACCAGTTGGAGGAGACCCTGCGGCGGTGGTGCGATGAAGAGGAGCTGGACCTGATTTTGACAGTGGGCGGTACGTTTCCGGCGCCGGGACCTTCGGCCGAGGAGATCGTACCGGAGGCCACGGCCGCCGTACTTGAGCGGTTGATGCCTTCACTGCCGGAGAGGATGCGTGCCAGGGCAGCGGGGACAGATCCGATGGCGTTGTTGGATCGGGGCGTTGCCGGCATCCGCGGGCGGACGTTGATCATCAATCTTCCTGGCGGGCGGGGGCGGACAGAGGCGTTTCTGGAGAGTATCCTTGACGCGGTCCCTTTGGTCGTGTCACGGATTGGCGTGGAAGATGAACAGCCTACCGCAGAGGACGCGCCGACTGACCAGGACCGTGAGGAGATGAAGCCACGATCCGGGGCCTTGGACCAGGAGGAGTTTGCCGCCTTTTTGCGAGGGCGGCAGAAGAGTTCTTGACCGGTGGCCGGCGCAGGGCGATCGAGGAAAGAATGTGAGAATCGGCTACTACAAGCCATGTTCTGTGTGTATGTACTGTGTGCGGTCTGTCTGGGGGGAATGTACCGTCAGTATTTCTGTAGCGGGCTGGCGATGGTCATAGCGGTGGACGTTGGGTATGTATAGGCGTTGCCTCGCCTGTCTTGCCTGCGCTGGCACATACTTGGAATCTGCCAAGAC
>VXOE01000053.1 GCA_009840225.1 Caldilineaceae bacterium SB0662_bin_25
CCCCCCCAACAACATCCGTCGCCGACCGGGTGTCGATATTCGTAACAGGTGCCTATTCGAAGGTGTCCAGCCCGACCAGGTCCCGCCAGTCCCATCAGATCCCCTTACGTGCCGGTCTTGTGCCTTCCCTCGCACCCGCCCCAACTGAAGAACGCCGCCGTACGGCAAGGCCTGGCGCCCGCACTGCGTCTCGCCCAAAGACGGTAAACAACCCCGGCCGCCGCTGGCACGGATTCCCCGCCAGACTGTTCCCACCCCAAATCTGGGATGCACCCGGCCCTGGCGCAGAGTTTCTTCTGTAAGGCGTATTCCAACCACATGTAACGCCCGCAACGCCGGTATTCGGGGGAGAGTCGCTCCTTGGATTGGGCGGCCAGGTCAATTCATGGCCCGCAGACCACTGACCAGCCTTTCTGAATCTTCCTCGTTGTTGAAGACGTGCGTGGACACGCGAATCATGCTGCCGTCCAACTCAAGCGGCGCCACCAGGACCTTTCTCTCCTTCAAATGTTCCTGGATCTCCGCAGACGTATAACTTCCAAGACTGAAAGTGACGATGCCCGAAGACTTCCCGTAGGCCGGCGGTGTATGCAGCTTAAGGCTCGGGACCTCCTGCAGGGCCGCCTTGAGACGGTCCGTGTAGCCGGCGATATAGGAGAACACGTTCTCCCACCCGATCTCCGTCCAAAAGTCGAGCGCCTTGCCAAAACCAATCTGGTCCGCCAGATTCCGTGTCCCGAACTCGAATCGCTTTGCCTCGTCCAGCAGCGTGAGACCGCCCACCAGGTCGAAGTCCTTCTGCGAATGAGACCCGATCCAGCTCGGCTGCACCCAGGGAATCATGTCCCGCCTTACGTAGAAGCCGCCGGTGCCCTGCGGCGCCATGATGTACTTGTGCCCGCTGAAAGCGTAGAAGTCGCAGTCCAACGCCCGCATATCAACCGGAATGGCCCCATAAGCCTGGGCCCCGTCCAGTAAGATCGGAACGCCGCGCTCATGCGCAATGTCAACCAGCGCCCGCGCCGGCAGACGCTGGCCCGTTCGCCGGCAGACATGGCTGATCGAAACGACCCGCGTACGCCCGTCCAGCAGCCGCTCAAACTGCTCAAGCATCTGCTCCTCGTCATGCACGACCTCCAGGAATCGCAACTCGATTCCATACCGATGAACATGGCTGTACCATGTAATCCGATTGCCCGGATGCTCCTTGTCGCTCAGAATGACGTTGTCACCCGCCTGCCAGTTGATCCCATTGGCCACGATGTTGATTCCGATCGTCGTGTTCTCGCCCAGCACAATCTCGTCGGCATCAGCGTTCATCGACTGCGCGACCTTCTCCCGTGTCGCCTCGAATCCTTCCAGCATCTTCTCGTGAATCCCCGGCGCCGCACCCCCGGCATTCTGGAACTGCGCCCAGCGATTCGTCTCCTCGATCACCGGCTCCATCTTCGGCGAAAACCCGCTGCTCTGAAAGTACGCATACTCCTGCGTTATGGGAGTAAGCCGGCGGACGTCGGACAGTTGCATTTTCTCTTCCTCTATAGCTTCCGCAACACGATTGTGCTTTCGGCGAAGTGATTCTCCGGGCCCTGCAAGTACACTATCAGGCGGCCATCCTCAGACTCCAGCGGCTGCCGCTCCACCCCGTCCACCTCGACGTGAACGCGGTCGCCCGGCGCATATCCCTGCACCACCAGACCATGATAGCGAATCACGTACGCCCGAATCGTGAGCTCGCCAGACTCGGGTGCGAAGCTCACGTCGACAAAACGCATACTCTTGCTATTGGCCTGGGCTACAAAAGGATGTTGGGGGCCGCCGCCTTCTAAGCGGATCGTACAGGCTGCCCCCGGTTCCAACCGCGGCAGCGTAAAGAAGCGATTCTTCACAATGTGCGCCAGGTAGCGTGTTTCACTTTCCGAGCCTTGGCCCTCCTCAAGGCGCAGCGAAGAGTACTCCACCTCCTGCGCGGTCTCGACATCTTCGGCAACCGCGCCCGCACCCAGCGCGTCCGGCCCCTCTTGCTCCGGCGCCCCCACCAGGACCGACGTTTCGACCATGAGTTCTTCGATCGTGCGTCCCGTCGGATTGTGCGCGTGAATAGCTCTTCCTTCGTCGGTCACGCGATACAGGATATCCTCGTAGTCCTGAACTCGCTGATAGGTCGCTCTCTGGGTCGCCTGCCACAGATTGAGACGCTCGGCCCGCCTGATGCCATAACACATCCAGTCAAAGGTGCCGCGGCCGTTGTTGTAGCTGGGATCAACTGTGAACAAGGGGTGATATTGCAACTGGTAGACGCCGTCCTTCAGAGCGGTATCGGGGTCCTCGTCCTTGCTGTTCGGCCGGTCGTAAACCGCGTCGATCACATCGGGCGGTGGGTCGTACTCATGTGTCATGTCCCAGCCGCGCAACTGCCGGCACTCTTCAGTTGTACTGACTACGCCATGGAAGGGAAACCAGAATCCCGGACTGGCGATCGTCGGCGAGGTCAGCGTCTGATAAGTGACCACCATGTCACCTTTCTCCGGATCGGGCGTCCTGTCCCCATACTCGGCCATTAAGTGAAAGTGAAAGGTGCCCAGCCCCAGGAAGTGCGGCACGTTCTGGTAGAGATAGTCCATGGCGTCGATCATTTCAGGATAGACGCTGTAGCCGCCATGGCGCCCGCCGGTGTAGAGTCGGACCCCCAGATTCTTCTCGGACTCGGTCACGTGCCGGGCGAGGTTTGCCCCCATCATCCACTTGGGCGGACTCTCCTGAATAGCATCGTTGTGCAGACCTATCTCGATGAAAGGGAACTTGGAAATCTCTCGTACCCACTCCTGGTCCATCTCCGTTGTGGTCGCCTCAGGTGAAATGTTTGCGTCAAGCAATGTATGCGTGGCCGGAATCAGATGCTCTCCCTGGTAACGGAGCATCGTCATGTCCAATGACTTGTCCGGGTCGTGGCGGATGTTCATGACCCCGTCGTAGCTGCCAAAAGTCCGCAGCCGCGTTCCCCAATGGCCCTCCTGGCCGCAAGCCCAAAGTACGCCGCGCAATTGATAGAGCAGTGTCTCGGCCCAGTTGAACGGGTTGAACCAGCGTCGCACCTCCTCGGCATTTAGGTGCGCCTGCCAAACGCCACCCATATATTCAAAGAGTGCGTTGGCTACAAAGAGACTCTTCTCCGCCTGAACAATGCCGGCGCCAACTCGTTGACGGGTAGCCGTCTCCGGTCCTGACAAGTCCCCTCCGATCTCCAGCAGATCAGCAAGAACTGTGGCGCCAGTCTCAGGCTCAGCAATGCAAGTAGCGAAGCCTTTGAAGCCTGAAATGTACCACTCTTCCCATTTGGCGGTGTCGCCGAAAAGGCTGTCGCTCCGCCACTGCCAGGCCGTGTAGCCCTCCGTTTGCCCCAGTTCCAGACTCCTAAGTCCGAGCAGTTCAGGCGGCAGATTGGTGGGCCCTGTCACGCACAGGAAAGTGTCGTCCCTATCCAGCCAGGAACGGATTGCACCGATCGCCGCTGACGTAAGGTGGTGTGCGCTGGGCAAAAAGAGGAGCGAGACCTCGGCCAGGTGGTCGGCCAGCCCTTCGTCCCCGACAAAACTGTGCTTGAGGTTGAAGCGGTTGAGGCAGGCTGATACCGTGCTCGGCGCCAGATAGGCGTACTGCCCTTTGAGCCAGCTCTTCTCTCGCCCCCAAGCGTCTTCAAAAGTGTAAACGGCTCCTGCGCGTTGCGCCTCTTTTGCGTTGGCGCGCCGCGTGCGTTCACTCCACAGAATCCCGATGTTGGAAATGAGTTCGGGTCGTTCGGAAGACACTGATGGGAGCTCCTATAATGGTCTCGACGCCCTTGAGCGTCTGATCGGTGGACGAAACGACTGTCTGGCGACGAGTAAGGGGAGTTTCAATTCTGCAGTGTCATCTTGGGATCAAGCGCGTCGCGCAGCCCGTCGCCAAGAAAGTTAATGCACAACAGTGTCACGAAGAGAAACAGTCCGGGAATCAGAGCCAGCCATGGCGCCGTCTCCATGAACTGTTGCGCGCCGATCAGCATCTGTCCCCAGGTCGGAGTCGGAGGCTGCACGCCCAATCCGAGATAGCTGAGACTCGACTCGGCAATAATGGCAAAACCCAGCGTCAGCGTCGCGTTGACGATGACGGGAGCCAGCGTACTGGGTAGGATATGACGGAACACAATGCGACCGTTGCGAGCCCCGGTCATCCGCGCTGCCTCCACAAAGTCCCGCTGCTTTATCGAAAGAATCGTGCCGCGCACAATGCGCGCCAGCCCCATCCAGCTGAACACCGAGAGGATCAGGATGATGCTCCACACTGATCCGCCCCCGTAACGGGAAAGTATGAGCAGCAGAGGTAAGCTGGGAATCGACAGCATAATATCGGTAAAGCGCATAAGGACGCTGTCGAGATGGCCGCCGAAATACCCGGAAGTCGAGCCAATCACGACACCGATCAGCAGGCTGACCAGCGCAACACTGAATCCCACAAACAGCGAAACGCGACCGCCTACCATGATGCGTAAGGCGATATCCCTTCCCAATTCATCGGTTCCGAAGTAATGCTCCGTAGACGGCGCAATAAGGCGCGACCGCAGATCCGTCTTGGATACAGAGTAGGAGGAAAACAGCGGGCCCCCCGTCGAGTAAAGAATGATTAGGCCGAACACGATCAGCGCCGCCAGCGCGACGCGGTGACGGCGCAATCGCTGCCAGACATCCTGCCAGTATGTACGGGTCTGCTGCTCTTGGATCAACTCGCTCGCCATGTCAGTCCCCGCTTCCGCAGAACCCTAATGGACCTTCCAATTCTGGGGGCTTGGGCGTTTTCGCTGAAATCAGGCCGTGATCGATCATGTGTAGACCACTCTTGGGTCGATAAAGGCGTAGAGAATGTCCGCCGCGAGGTTGAATAGGGCCACGAGAAAAGCGAATATCAGAAAGACCGCCATCGCGATATTGAAATCATTATTGATCAGCGAATCGTAGATCAGCCTTCCCATGCCCGGCCACGAAAAAATCGTTTCCGTCAGCACCGCGCCGCTGATGAGGCCGGGAATGCTCAACGCAATCAGCGTCACCATGGGAATCAGTGCATTCTTGAGTGCATGGCGGACGACCACTCTGCCCTCTGCCAGACCCTTGGCGCGTGCGGTTCGCACATAGTCCTCGTGGATCACCTCCAGCATTCCGGACCGCATGTACCGCATCCAGCTCGCCATGCTGAAAAGGCTGAGCACAATAACCGGCATTATGGAGTAGCGCAGGACGGTAAAGATACCTACATCCTGTTCCAACGAGTAATGGCCCCCTGGCGGCAACAGTTTCAATTGAACGGATAGCAACAGGATCAGGATCAAGCCAAACCAGAAGACCGGCATGGCGATCCCGAAGAAGGACAGAAATGAGAACAGGTAGTCCAGAATCGAATATTGGCGCAGGGCGGTGTAGACGCCGATGGGGATCGCAACCAGCAGGCTCAGCAAGAGGCTCGAACCGGTCAGCACCAGTGTGTTCACCAGCCGGTCCGGTATGATCGAGAGAACGGGACGATGGTAAATGCGCGAGTAGCCCAGATTACCCTGCACTACCTGCCACAGCCACCTTCCGTATTGCTCATAGATCGGCCGGTCATAGCCATACAGCTTCTTGATATGTTCGACGTGCTCGGGTGATATGTCCGGGTTGCCGGCCAGGAGTAGGTCGAGAGGATCACCCGGAGCCAGTTTCAGCATCCAGAATACGGCCACCGTGATGATCAACACTGTGGGGATCATCTGAAGAAAGCGGCGCAGGATGTACTGGCTCATGGGCGGAAAACTGTGGAGGCATCGTTTCCCGACGGACGCATGAGGACACGGCCGCCGGCATAATGCCAGGAGCAGGGCAGGCGGCGTCAAACCACCTGCCCTGCTCTTGAGATACGAGTCTTACTCCAGTTCCCAGGTCTCTACGTTCCAGCCGACCATCGCCTGGTCCGCAGGCTGGTAGCCTTCCAGTGCGGTGTTGACGGTCGCCACGCGCACGTGCCAGTAGATCGGCAACACGGGCAACTCTTCCGCCCAAATCGCCTGCTGTTCCTGCAACAGCGCGTAGCGCTTATCCTGGTCCAGTTCGGCGTCGATCATGTCGATCAACTCCTTATTGCGCTCATTCTCCGCCCAAGTGTTCCCTTCGGCGAAAAGCTGGTCCAGCTGTGCGGCAGGTTGACCCGGATACCACCAACTGCGCGGTTCGACCCTGGCATTGAATACCCAGCGCCAGATCGCAATGCCCTCGAAATTGGGCGGATCAAAGAGTGTCTCGGAGAAAAGTAGCCGCGCCGAAACCGGTCTCACCTCGGTCGTGATGCCAATTTCCTGCCATTGCGCCTGAACCAGCGCTGAAACCTGCTCGCGCGTTCGGTCTCCCGAGATCGTAATGATGGGGATTTCCAGCAGGTTGCCGTCGCTGTCGGCCAACTGACCGTCTGCGTTGGGCGTGTAACCGGCCTCGGCCAGTAGCCTCAGGGCCTCGTCAGGATCGTAATTATACTGGCGAACGTCAGGGTTGTAGGCGGGATGCGCCGAATTGATCCACGAATGGGCCGGCGGTTGCTGCCCTTTGAACAGGGCTTCGTTGATGCCCTCGCGGTCGATTGCGGTCAGAATGGCCTGACGCACCAGCTTGTCGCTCAAAGGCGGGCGGTTGACCTGAATGGTGGCATGTTCCAGCCACAGCGCCGGCACAAAAGTGGGGTCGACCTCAGGGGCCGATTCCATTGCGTTCGCCTGCTCCAGCGAAAGCCAGCCGTCGGTCAAATGGACCTGGCCGCTGGCGACGCTCACTGCAAGACTATTCAGGTCAGGGATGATGCGGTAAAGGACCTCATCGATGGAAGGCTCTTCACCAACGTTGAAGTGAGGGTTGCGGACCAGGCGGATGTGGCTGCCCGGCACCCACTCTTCCAACATGTAAGGGCCATTTACGACCGGCTTGATGGCAACCTGCTCGATGTTGCCGAAGTTTTCCCATACGTTGCCGCCCTTGGCCTTGGCCTCTTCCCACAAGGGACGGTAGACATGCTCAGGAATCACGTGCGTGCGCACCTCCTGGTCGGGGAACAGATTGATCCCCTTGTAGTGGAGAATAGCCGTGTAGTCGTCAACGATCTCAATGCTTTCGACCGGAAAACTCTCCGAAAAGTAGATGTAGTTGGGGTCCGAGGTGATCTCGAAAGCCATGGCAAGGTCATGGACGGTGATCTCCTCGCCGTCGGACCATTTCAGCCCCTGCCTGAACTTGTAGGTCACCTGCATCGTGCCCGCTTCTTCGTCCACGACCCAGGTGCCGTCCGCCTGGCTGGGCAGCGACTCCAGGATCTCGGCGAAGGGCTGGTTGTCGCCGCCGAAAGCGATCGGCTTGCGCCACATGAACGACATCACGTCCGAGCCCGTGCGCGTCGAGCCCCACATGACAAATACGTTTTCCGGCTCCTGCGAGGTGCCTACGACCAGCACCTTGGGGCCCTCATCTTCCATCATTTCGCCGGCAGGCGCTGCCGCGACACAGCCGACAATGAGCAGGCTGAAGATGAGGATCGCCATCCAAACTGAGTAGCGCTTCATTGATTATTCTCCTGTTTAGAGTGATGTGATGGTTGGCAAGCTTCTGGTTATATACCGGCGCAATCTATAGTGAAAGTGAGGTTGGGCGTTCGATACCATTGTTGGATTCGCCAAAGACGGCCAGTGGAATGGGGCGGATTGTACCCCAGGCCTGGCATTCACAAGAAACGTGTGTGCCTTCGAATCAGGATATACTTAGAATAAGGCCGTGGCAGGGTCAACTGAACTGAGAAATGATGGATGGCGAGTGATTTTTGAGTTACGGGCGGCCGTTGGGCTGCTCACATCCCCGGCGCCACCTGCAACACCGTCACCCCCATCTCTATCAACCTGTCCCGCTCCGCCTCACTCGACGCCCCCAAACTCACCTGCACCGTACTGTCCTTCATCTGCTCCAGCACATGCCGTATACACTCGTCCACCGTCTTGAACGGACTGTGCGGCAGACTCTCCATACTGAAACGCAAATCGTTCGGCCCAAACGCCAGCAGGTCGACACCCGGCTTGGCCAGCTTCCCCGCGTTGATTACCGCCTCCACCGACTCCAGCTGAAGCGCGAGAAAGCCATTACTGTTCCACCAGTCGGCATACGCCAGCCTGTCGACAGTCCCCGGGTTGGTCGGCTCCCCAAACGCCGCCAGATTACGCCGCGCCACCCCGCCCGAGCTCCGCCGCCCTACCTGGGGATAGTAGAAATACTTGATCGCCTCATCAACCTCCCCTGTATTCTCCACCTCCGGCACCATGATGCCCGTCGGTCCCAGGTCGAGATAGCGCCCCACCAGGTAAGTGTGGCGCGTGTGCGGGATGCGCAGCTGCACTGGAATCCCCAACTGTTCCGCGTGACCACAAAAGTTCTCCAGGTCAATCTCGCAGAACGCCGTGTGCTGGCTGTCCACGTACACGAAGCTGTAATCGCCCTGGGCCAACAGATCTTCCAGCTGGGTTCGGTTGAAATAGACCTGCGCGCCCACGCCAAAAATCACTTCGCCGCTGTGAATTCGCTCCTTCAGATTGGAAACTTCCGCCATACCATTTCCTCCCTCAGAACTCCCTGTCCAACATCCCCACCGGCACCTCTATCAGCACCGGCTTCCCACTCTCCCCGGCCACCGCTTCCTCCAGCGCCCCCCGCAGCGCATCCGCGTCCTCTGCCAGCACGCCGTGCGCCCCGAAACTCTGCGCCAGCGCGACAAAATCGGGGTTGTGCAGCCGGGTGCCGAGCACGTGCCCGTCAAACTCCTCCATCTGCGCCCGCAAAACGTTCCCATAGGCATTGTCGTTGAATACTACCGCTACGGCTTTAATCCCATACTGAACAGCGGTCGACAGCTCCTGCACGTTGTATAGGAATCCACCGTCCCCCGACACCGAAACCACGACCCGGTCCGGACACCCCACTTTCGCGCCTAGCGCGATCGGGTACGCGCAGCCCAGTGTCCCGTGCGAAGAGCTGGTCAAATACGAATGCGGACCCTTTGCCCTGAAATAGTTGCGGCTGTAATAGCCCATCTGGTTCATGCCTTGGATCACAATGGCGTCGTCCGGCAGCGCCGCGTGGATCGCCTCCATGAAACCCCACTGCGGCTGCAACTGCCGCGACGGATCGAAGCGCACACCGTTAATCTCCGCAACCTCGGCCTGCACCGCCTCTGCCTTGTCCGTTCGCGCCGGTCCGGCAGCCGCAACCGCCCGGTTGAGCGCCATCACTGCCGGATAGGCATCCCCCTGGATCGCCACCGCATAATCCCCATCGCCGATCTCCCCCTCGTCGATGTCGATGCGAATGACCTGCTGACCGTCCCTGCTTGAGTAGTGGCTCGTCCCCACCGCCAGGATTACATCACGGCTCGCCAGCCAGTTGCGCAACGGCTGAAAGCGCATCTCCGCCATACCCAGGGAGAGCGGATGAAGTTCCGAGATGGTCCCCTTTCCCTGCCTCGTAGTCACGACCGGGATCTGCAGATAGTCGGCCAGTTCCGCCACCAACGTGGCCGCCTTTGCGCGCATCACGCCCCCGCCCGCCCAGATCACCGGCCGCCGCGCCGCCGTAAGCAACTCCGCCGCCCTCCGAACTGCCTCCGGGCCGGGGTCAACAGAGGCCGCCGAACCGCCGTCCTTCTCGACAAGGCTGACCTCCTCATTCGCTGCAAACACCGACGGCGGCACCTCAATCCCAACTGGGCGCGGCCGCCCGCAACGCAACTGCGCAAACGCTTCCTGTACCAGTGATGGAATCTCCGCAGGGCTCTGGGCCCGTCCCACCCACTTCGTCAGCGGCCCCAGCCATGCCTCCTCGCCGAGTTCCAATCCTTTTTTGCGGTGGTGGTGCCCTCCGCTGACGACCAGTATGGGTGAAGACGTGGCATAGGCTGTGGCGACTCCCGCTAAGGCATTGAAGAGCCCCGGTCCTTCCACGACCAACGCCGCGGCAACTTCGCCGCTGGCTCGGGCATACCCGTCCGCCATATAGCTGGCCGCCTGTTCGTGCCGCACCGCGATATAACGGATGCTCGGCGTCATATACAGTGCGTCGATCGCCTCGTACTGTCCCGCGCCGGGCACACCAAATACGACGCGCAGCCCTTCCGCGGCCAGCGACCGCACGAGGGCCTCCCCTCCATTCATTCTCGCCATAAATCAGGTTTCCTGACGGTGTCCTTTCGATAAGACTATTGTACTTCTATCGAAAATCGGCCCCCTGCAAAAGTGCCTCTATGGCAGTGCAGGCACAATCTCGTTGGCAAGCGTCTCCATGCAGGCCAGCCACCTCTCCTTGTCGTCCCAGTCATGCGCGATCATGAGCAGCGTGCCCCAGCCGCCCGTCTCTTCATACAGTTCATTCAGCCGGCGCAAGCACTCCTCCTTGTCGCCGATGATGCACAGCTTATTCAGCATGTACTCTACCGTGACATCGTCGTCAGACATCTCCGGGTCGTCCTTCAGAACTTCGACCATGTTTGCCGATCCGATCAGCCAGCGCAGATAAGCCATTGAACCTGCCAGCGCGCCGGTGCTGGCCCGTTCCCAGGCAGCTTCAGTAGTCTCGTCAATGAAGATACTGCGCGACACACGCCAGATCTCGCGGTCCGGCTCCGGCCGGCCGGCATTCGCGGCGCCTTGGCAGTAGGTCTGCCAGTGTTCGGCGAGCGTCGAGCCGGCAACCACGTTCGTGCTGATGGGAATGTAGCCCCGCTCGCCCGCCATGTTCGCGGCGCGTGACCGGCCGCGAATAATGCTCATCCCGACTGGCGGATGTGGCTTCTGGTAGGGCTGCAACATCACGCCGATTCCAAGCTCTGGGTTTCCGCCTTCAAGCTTGATATTGTAGAAGTCGCCCTTGAATTCGAAGGGCGGATCGGTCTGCCATAGTTTGAGGATCATGTCGATGCTCTCGACCGTCATCAGCCCCTGCGTACCCGGATCGGGCAGGTCGAAGAGGCCCCAGTCCGTCGGCACACCCCCCTGGCCGAAACCAGCGTTAATGCGTCCGCGTGAAAGATGGTCCAAATAGGCCAATCGCACCGCAACATTGACCGGGTGATGCTGCGGCAAAATCGAGACACCGCTGCCCAGCCTGATGTTTTTCGTGCGCGGCAGCACGTTGGCGATAAAGACATCGTTCGACGGGATCGGTTCCCACGCCAGCGTGTGGTGCTGCCCGATCCAGGCCTCCGTAAAGCCCAACTCGTCCGCACGCACGACAAACTCGATATCCTCTTCAAATCCCAGCGTGTAGTCCTTCTCCGGCGGATGAAGCGGCATCATGAATGTGCCCAATTTCATTTTCTTCCTCCCTCTCTCATTGCGTGATCCTTTAGTGCGGCCGCGGACCCCTGCTGTAGGTCGGTTTCAAATCAAGAGCCAACTCTCGAAACTTTTCGATGCGGTGCAATGTCACCAGGTTCGTGTCATGCTGGTTGTACCCGCCCTGCGACGTGCGCGATATCACCAGCAGGTCCTCGCCCCGGATCAGCTGCGATGCATAGCTGAACGCTTCAAAAATGCTACTGCTCATCGCCACACAGCCGGCCTGAAACCAGTTCAGGGCGTCCAGGCTGTACATCAACATCAGGATGCGCCGCTCGTTGCCCGGCGGGCTTGCGAACCCAACCGCGCGCAGCGGTTCGCGCGCCTGCCACGTGTCGGTTGGGAGGCACACCGTCGTCCAGAAGAGGTCACTCTCCTCGTCAAAAACAATGTGAAACTTACATTGCGCGCCCGGCATCGGATAGAACTGCACAAAGCGGTATTCCAGCTTCTCCCCGTCATCCTCCAGGCTGCAAACTGAGGCCATGCCCCCCGTTGTATGCCCGTCAATAATCGTGCGCAGCAACACGCGCATCTCACCGCGCACGTCGATGACGTTGCCCTCGATGAAGCAGTCCTCCACCACCTTGTCCGCCGCACTCGCCTCGTAGCGCCGCTGGCTGAGCACGTCCGGTACACCTGGAAAAGGCACCCTGTTGGACATCCGCCACGCCGCCGGATCGAGCAGGTCACGCGACAGGTCGCCCGCCACCACCAGCGACTCCCACTGGCTCCTGCCCACGGCGTCGTCTCCGACAGGGCAGGTCTCGAACGCTCGGTATACGTGCCCATTGCGGAAAAGAACGCTGGTCGGCGCGTTGTGATGACGTCCGCCAAACAGTTCCGACAGTTCGCTCCAACTCTCGCCCCCGTCCTCCGACCGGGCAATGACGATCTCCCGGCTCAGTCTGCCGTTTCCGATACAGTAAAGCGTCTCCTCCACGTCAAACAGCGACGGCCAGATGATGTCCAGCACAGCCGTCTTACGCCAGCTTGTGCCGTCGTCGTCACTCACAAGAATCTCGAGTTGATCGGGGATCTTCTCCACCAGCGGCTGCGGGCGGAACCACTCAAAACTGGCAATCAGACGGCCCGACGGCACCTGCGCCAAGCAAGGAGACCCGGTATACACCCTCTCCGGGTCGGGCGACTCAGCCAGAATCTGATAGTCGCCCGCAAGAACCTTATTCATCTGCCAGCCTGCTCAGTCTGGTGAAGGAAGGGTGGATACAAACAATCGAAGATTTCCAGTCTGTGTGCCGCTGCCAGCGGGCATATTCTGCGAGGTCTGGTTACCGGTGGCAATGCGCGTACCGCCAGCCCCCAACTGTCACACGGCGTGGCATGCGACCCAGTGGCCGGCCTCTACCTCCCGCCACTCAGGCACCTCGTGATCGCACGGCTCAAAGGCAAGTGGACAGCGGGGATGAAAACGGCAACCACTGGGTGGACTGATCGCGCTCGGCACATTGCCCTGAATGACAGTGTGTTCTCGCTGCCGTTCCTGGCGAGGGTTGGGCACTGGCACCGACAGCAACAGCGCGTTTGTGTAGGGATGCAGGGGGTTGTCAAACAGTTTTTCTTTAGGCGCCATCTCCACCACGCGACCCAGGTACATCACCGCTACCCTGTCGCTGATATGGCGCACCACCGCCAGATCATGGGCGATAAAAAGATAGGTCAGGTGGTACTCTTCCTGCAGGTCCTGGAGTAGATTGATGATCTGCGCCTGGATCGAAACGTCCAGCGCCGAGATCGGTTCGTCGCAGACGATAAACTCCGGTTCACATGCCAGCGCACGCGCAATGCACACCCGCTGGCGCTGGCCGCCCGAAAACTCGTGCGGGTAGCGAAACGCGAAGGCCGGGTTCAGGCCGACGTCGTCAAGTAGCTTGGCGATCCGTTCCTGTGCCTCCTGGCCCGTCGCCAGCTCGTGCAGCCACAGCGGCTCACCGATCGCGTTCCCAATCGTCATGCGCGGGCTGAGCGTCGAATAGGGGTCTTGGAAGATAATCTGCATCCGCCGGCGCAGCGGGCGCAACGCCTTGTCCGAAAGCCCGGTAACCTCGCTCTCGTCGAAGAACACCTGCCCCGATGTGGGTCGATGCAGCTGCAGCATTGTCAGCCCGGCGGTCGACTTGCCGCAACCCGACTCGCCTACCAGCCCCAACGTCTCGCCCCGCTGTACGTTGAAGGAGACATCGTCCAATGCATGTACCGTCGCCTTGGTTTCCCCGTAGGCGCCTATACGCACCGAAAAATGCTTGGTCAGATTCTCCACCCGTACAAGAGGGGCGCTGTTGCCGTTGTCAGTCTGGCTCATGGAATTGACTTTCGGTTACGTGTCGAAGAGCATGCAGAGGGCTTTCCCCTAACTGCTGGCGCCGGCTCCATTTGACTGCACTTCTACCTCACGGATATCAACCCAACAGGCTGCCCGATGTCCCCTGTCACTGGCGTCAGCGACCAGTTCCAGCATCGGGTTTTCTGTCCGGCAGCGGTCAAAGGCATACGGGCAGCGCGTGTGAAAGGGACAATAATCAGGAAGATCTTCCAGGTCGGGCGGCGATCCGCCGATTGTCGTCAGGCGAGTGCCCGTCTCTCCCTCCAGACTGGGCAATGCCCCCATCAGTCCGACCGTGTAAGGATGACGCGGATCTTCAAACAGCGCGTCGACCGGCGCCTCCTCCACGATATAGCCGGCATACATGACGATGACCCTGTCTGCGATGCCCGCCACCACGCTCAAATCGTGCGTAATCCAGATCACCGCCACGCCCGACCGGTCGCGCAGCGCCTTGACCAGCTCGACGATCTGCGCCTGAATCGTGACGTCCAGCGCCGTCGTCGGCTCATCCGCGATAAGGACCGCCGGTTCGCACGACATCGACATGGCGATCATGACCCGCTGGCGCATCCCCCCGGAGAACTGGTGCGGGTACTCGCGCAACCGCGCCTCGCCGTCGGGTATGCCCACCATCTCCAGGAGTTCCGCGCTGCGGGCCAGCGCCTCGCTCTTGCTCATACCCCGATGATAGATGAGCGGCTCTGCCATCTGTGTGCCGATGTTGATGAACGGGTTGAGCGAGGTCATCGGGTCCTGGAAAATCATGCCGATCTGGCCACCGCGCACGTCGCGCAACTGGCGCAGGTCAAGCTGCAGCAGATCTTCGCCCCGCAGCAGCACTTGCCCGTTTTCAATGCTGGCCGCAGGCGGCAGCAGCCGTACCAGGCTCAGCATCGTGACACTCTTGCCGCAGCCGCTTTCGCCAACAACCGCCAGTGTCTCACCCTCTTCCAGCGTGAAGGAAACGCCATTCACCGCGTACACGTAACCCTTCCGCACTTTGAAGCGGGTCTGCAATTCTTGCACGTCGAGAAGAACGGACATAGTCGCCGCCGTCGCTTCCATCTACTGTGGTCGGAGGCCGTCAATCAACGGGTGGGAGCCGCGCCAGTCTCCAATTTGTGAAGTTACCCGCCCCACTGGCGGGGATTGAGTGCATCATTGAGGCCGTCGCCCAGCCACGCAAACGAGACCGTGATCACCGCCATCATCACTGCCGGGCCGACTAGCAGGTGGGGATGCGTCTGCCACATACGCAGACCGTCACTGATCATCTTTCCCCAACTGGGAATGGGCAGCTGCACACCGACGCCCAGAAAACTGAACGCCGACTCCAGTACCATCGCGCCCCCCATCCCGGCGCTGACCGCAACGATCAGCGGGCCCATCGCATTCGGAATCACGTAACGCGTGAGGATTCGCCCTGTCGGCATGCCCAGGGCGCGTGCGGCCAGCACGTAGTTGCGGCTGCGAATCGACAGTATCTGGCCCCGGATCAGGCGGGCGTAACCGGGCCACTGGATCAGCGCCAGCGCGCCGAAGACCAACACCAAATCCACCCACATCGTCTGGCGGAAGAACGTGTTCTTGGTCGCAAGGTACATCTGCTCCATCCAGGCTTCGAGTGGTACCTTCAGCGTCAGGTTGATCACGATCGCCAGCAGCAACGCCGGCATCGAACGCGTAACGTCGGTCAGCCACACGACCAACATGTCCACCCGTCCCCCCAGATAACCCGCCAGCGAACCCATCACCAGCCCGACGATCAAGCTGATCGCAGTCGAGACAAGACCCACTGAAACGGCCGTACGCGCGCCGTAGAGGATGCGGCTGAAAACATCGCGTCCCAGCTCGTCTGTACCCAGCCAGTGTTCACTGGATGGTGAAGCCAACCGTGCCGTAAAATCCTGCGCCAGAAAATCATAGGGGGTCAGGTAGGGTCCGAAAGCCGCAATGAAGAACAGGAGTACAATCGGCAAAATGGCCACGAGAGCAAGACGATTCGCCGCCAGTCGCGCCACCGCATCCCGCCACAGATTAGTGCGGCTGGCCTCAGCTATTTCGATATCGCTAGTCGCCGTGATTTCCTGGGTTGTCATTCGTCACCGCTTGCCCGTTTTCTTTTCGTGCTCTGCACCCAATTGCATCCCTGCGAACTCGTTCAGATTTGGACACTTGATTTCTACCCGTTGCCCTGAGAACACTAATCTTCTACGCCGGTCATGGCCTGTGCCGCCCGTGGGTCCAGCAACGGATAAGTGATGTCCACCAACAGGTTTAACGCCATCACCAGGAAAGCGCCGATCAACGTGATCGCCACGATGACGGGATAGTCAACGCCGTAAGTAAAGTCGATGGTTAATCGGCCCAGGCCGGGGATGCCAAAAATCTTCTCCACGATGATTGCGCCGTTTACAATCCCGATCAACATCTGCCCCAATACCGTGACAACCGGCGTAAGCACCGGCCTCAACATGTGACGGACGATCACCATGAACTCCGGTACGCCTTTGGCCCGCGCCGTCCGCACATAGTCCTCTGACAATACCTCCAGCACACCTGACCGTGTCTGGCGAATGATTATAGCGATCGAGCCAAACACCATCACGAACATCGGCAGGATCGCCTTCTTGCTGAACAGGCCTTCCCACCCATACGGCGTCGTCTTCATAATGCCCAAACCCAATACCAGAAAAACCATCAGCATCGGGCCCACTACATAGCTGGGTACGCCGCTGATGAAGAGCGCGGAGCCAAGTATCGAGTTATCTATCCAATTGTTATGATTGAGGCCGGCTATTATGCCTAATGGTATACCGAGGATCGCGACCAGGATCACTGTTGCCAGCCCAATCTGAAACGAGACGGGCGCGGTCGCGCCGACCATGTCGTTCACCGAGCGCCCCGAAATCACCGACATGCCCAGGTCGCCCTGTACTAGATGCCACGTGTACTCCCCAAACTGCACCAGAAAGGGGCGGTCCAGGCCCTTCTCGCGGCGGATGGCATCCAACCGCTGGGCGTCATAGGTCACATCACCCTCTTCACGTAGGAACATCAGCTTGATCGGATCCCCCGCGCCGTAAAAGGCCAGAGCATACACGGTCAGTGCCAACAGCAGCAGTGCTGGAATCCAGTAGAGAATGCGGCGCAGGATGTATTGACCCATTGCTATTCCTCTAATGCCCGAACCGGGATTCTGTAACGGGAATGCAAGTGCCGGTGTGAGGCGAAACTGCCCTGAAGGGCTTCGTACAGGCTTGACTGGTATACGCGGGCAAAGGCGCCAGAGGTTTCTTGACGCCCTTGCCCTCACATCACTACGATATCAGCGCTTGCTGACAACTACTCCATATGCTCGATGTAAATCTTCCACGGCTCGATGAACTGGGCGTCGGCGTTGCGCCGCGCACCATGTACCCATGGCATCGCCCCGCCCTTGGCCGAGCCGCCGCAGCCTGTGCCGATCGGAATGACCATATACTGGTCTTGGAAAATCTGCTGCGCCTGCTGTGCCAGCGCAATGCGGTCCGGATCATCGGCGCCCTTGGTGACCGCCTGTTCGATCAGCGAGTCCACCTCAGGATCGGCATAGCCGCCCATGATGTTGCGCGCCAGGTTGGACGAAGAGTGCAGCGAGCCGAGCAGCATCAGCGCCGCATCGGGAACACGCACGCCCGCGCCGTCGCGGAACAGGGCCGGCGCGCCGGGGCCTTCCCAGCTGTCAAACTGCGGGCTCATCTCAATCGCCGTGATGCCGAACAACTGCCGCCACTGCTCAGCCATATACTGCGCCAGCACCTCCATGCCTGGGCTGCTCACCCCGGCCATGATCATCTTCGGTACGTCGGCAACGTCTGAATAAGCTGAGGCAGCCATTGCCTCCTGAGCAGCCTCCGGATCATATGGATGGGGTACGAAGTTGGGGTCCGCTCCCGGCAATGCCCGCAGCGGCTCCCCTGACGGTACCCAGCCGCTGCCGTCAGGGCTGGACAGATTGAAGAGCTGCTCCCTGTCTACCGCCAGGATCAGCGCCTTGCGGAAGTTGATATCGTTCGTCGGCTCAATCGTTGGATTCATGAAGAAGCCGCCGATGCCGGGAGCCTCTGCGCACTCAAAGTAGTCCGCGCCCAACAAAGCCTGCGATGTGGCGTCGTTCGGCGGCCAGCCCTGATCCAGTTCGTCATTGGCCAGCATCGTCGTAACGATCGTCGTGTCCTCAATTGACGTGACGGTGAATCTGTCCAACATCGGCTCTGCAACCCAGAAATTCGGGTTTTTCACAAAGGTGACCACACCTCTGTTCAGGTCCATCTCATCCGGCATGAACGGGCCGCTCGTCACGGGGTTGTTCTTGGGGTGCCACCACTCCGCGACCTCGAAGCCGTCCTCGCCGATCGCAACCGATGCCTTTACCGGGCCAATCAGGTTCGTGGCCAGCTTCTTATGGAACAGCGGATCCGGCCCTTCCAGCGTCACCTGCACCGTGCTGTCGTCCAGCGCGACCACTCCCGGCATCTCCATCGCCTCGCCGTTGAACACGTCCTCAAAGCCAACTACGCCCGTAAGGAACAACGTAACGCGTTGGTGCGTAGTGGCAGGGTGGGCAATCAGATTCCACGTCGCCACAACATCCTGCGCCGTGATCGCACTGCCGTCCGAATAGACCGCGTCCGGGTCGATCTTGAAGGTCCACTGTGTCATGTCTTCGTTCGGTGTCCATTCGTTGAAGACATACGCATGCAGTTCGCCATGCTCGTCAATGTACATCGGCCCGGCATTCCAGAACGCCAGGTAATGCATATTCCAGCCGCCGCCCCGCAGCGGCGACCAGTCCTGCGCGAAGAACGGAATCGTCGCGCGGAAGTGCATCTCCTCCATCATCTCGTCATCGCTGTCAGCGGCCATCTCTCCCGAATCGGCCGCCGGCGCCGCTGCCGGCGCTGCACAGGCCGAGACGGCAAGGACCATCGCCATCAACGCCATCAGAATGACCCACTTCTTGGGGATCTTGCGTGTCGACAACATCTACGTCTCCTCCTTGAATGTGCTGTTTAATGAGAAAAAGGACGGAATGTTTCCATTATGGTCGAACTGTACCGTTGGGGTACAGGTCAACTACGACCCAGTGCGCAACAGGGGCAAAGATCAGTGTTCAGAAATGACAAATTGGTTAGGATCTTGCTGCTCAGCGATGTGATTGGGCGGCACTATAGCACTACATCCAGTGCATGTCAAAACGCCAATTTCAACGGGTGCATCCCTAAATCGGGGCAAACTTCCCCATGACTCAGGTCGCTGCGGAGCCTCAACCATCACTCATTAGACTCCGCGTCAGAGTTAGTCCCTTCTCTGACTACTGACCACTGACTACTAACTGCTGCAGTTCTGGGCGGTGGGGGGGCCTGGGGGCCCCCCCGGGGGGGGGGGGGCGGGGGGGGGGCGCGCCCCCCCCCCCCCCCCCCCCCCCCCCCCCCCTCTTTTTTTTTTATTGATACGGCGACCACC
>VXOE01000022.1:0-9039 GCA_009840225.1 Caldilineaceae bacterium SB0662_bin_25
CCAAGAGCAATCGCACATTGGCTCTTTTTCGGTACACAGGCTTAGTAGTTACCTATTTTCTTTGAAGACTGGGTATCTCTTGCGACACCTATCTGTAAGTTCTCTGTAGTCCCAAGGATAGTTTTCCCGAATCTGTACTTCGGTCATACGGACTTCGGTTGCATCGGGATCATTTGTAACCCTAACCTCCGGCACACCCTTTGCCTTGGACCGAGTTAGTTTCACCTCAATATTTGCAATGACGAAATAGTCGGTTACGCTTCCCTCCGCTCGCTCTGCAAGGTGTTGCAAGTATTGCAGGAAGCTTCTTTCTTCCCTATTAAGGACAATTGCTTCCGTTTGACGAGGCAGGTCTACGAAGGAGAGTGGCATCAGGTAAAAATTGTAACTGCTCAAATCTCGATCAAACCATTCTTTCACTACTAAGACGAAGTTCTTTAGGCTGGCAGCACCTATTCCCTGAAGGCTTTCCGCCAACCTTGATCCAGATTGATGGAAAAAATGGACGGAAGTATCTCGAAGCTCAAGCAGCGCATCCAAATTGTCCTTTGCAATTGGATCCAAATGCTTTTGCTCGACAAGCCTTTTTGCAAGGTAGTTCAACCCATGGGTGATTGGAATCCGGGCATGAGAGCGCTTGAATGTCGATCGCTTGCTCTTGGACCCATCGCCGTTCGTTCCGTATTGTTTAACATATAGGGATTGAATCCTGTTGTCGTTTTCTTTTAGCCACTTCGCCTTGAGCAACAGTTCCCAACCATTAATTGCCAGAATGCAGAAAGTTTCCGACCGATACGGAAAATCCGGTTTGTTGTAGATTTCTATTGCAGCAATGGTTGCTGCAATAGCTCGATCGAGTAGCATTTTGGAACGAGACTGCATGAACTCCCTTCCACTACGAAAGGTCTACATGGTGAGACCGCGCAACGTGTACACCAGCCGGTTGACCGTACTGGGCCGCGAACTGAAATTGATGACAGGATTGTTCGCCGAGGACGCGAGAGAAGGATATAGTGGCCAAGATACGGTGACAACGCACTCTCCCCCTAGTAGCCTCCTTACTAGATGCACCCTCTCTTTCCCATCTTGTGATCCTATGATCCGGGGCAGTCAGAATCACTGATAGACTGATCAGAATCGTGACGTGTTAACTATCTGACCGGTCACTAAACCCGAATTGCCCGCTATATCCGAGCACTTCCTTTATCCTTTCCTTCAAGCGGTCTCTCCTCGCGTCATGGAACGCTACGAACTCGGTGATCGACTCCGGCACATATCCCAAAAGATGGCGCTCTTCATAATCTTGCCTGGACGCGTCGTCGCTATACGTCTTAGACAGCCATTCAGCAGGCATAGTAGCGTTCTTTTCCGTGTTCAATTCCCCTGGGAGCAACTGAAGGTTGGCCAGTCCGTCCTTGCGCTCCCTGAAACTTGAAACTTTGTCCGCGGAAACACCTGCATCCATCAATCTGCGGTCGGTGAATCTCGCCGCAGGGAAGATATGGTCGACATGAAAATTATCGCGCAGATTAACAAAAGGAAACAGAAGCGACAACAGGGCGAACGTGAGCCTGTCGCCGGATCGCATGTCTGCCAAATCCTCGACCTCTTCGTCGTTGAACTCCAACTCCCTTCCCCTTCTTGCCATCTCTACACTAATTCGGTCGAAGGGAAAGGCATCAGTGTCACTTTCGCCAATAATCCGCCTTAATTCCGTTAGCAGTGTATCCAAGCCACTACCCCAGATGCCAGACTTCAACAAGCTTCGAGTCAGCCATTCACGAATCGCCTTTCGATCCACCTCGAAACTGCTGTGGGTAAGAAAGTATTCCTCTGGCTTATTCTTGTAAAGATAATATGCAATCGGCAAAATGGCGCTGTGCGCAGTTAGACTTCGGTCCGTAAAACCGAACGATGCAACGAGCCGTACGGTCAACATGAGAGCACGCTTGATCTCCTCCCAATTGTCTTCAAACGTGTCCATGTTTTCCCGGTTGAAGTTGTCTACTTTGAAACCGACACTGCCGATGTCGCTCAACATGAGGCCCGCCTTGAGGACAAGATCCTTAGAAAAATTGAATCCAGTGCCAACTCGGTTGAGCTCGTCGACCAAATCATGAATCTCCTTACGGGCGTCGTGCTCGTTCCACTGTGCCACGGCGATCGAAAGCAGCAGGTCGGAATGGGAAAGAGGCGTACCACCGTCGTTCATGCGAATGAAAATCTGCAGAGCCTTGTCCAACTCCTGTCCCGTCTCCTCATAGTAGGCAACCAAATGCTTTGTGTGAACGACTTGATACAATTCAAAAAGAGTATCAAAAGCAGGCGTTACCTGGTTTTGTGGAAGACGTTCATTGAGCCACCGATTCATGGCAGGCCCTGCGTTCTCTAGTGCGAGTACGTCTCCCACCGGATACCAGCATCCCCTAACTCTGTTTTCTTTGAATTCCAAATCGGTCAGAAAGTTGAACCGATACTTCAGACCCTCTTCGTCATCTTCGTCAGGCTGCCAAAGCAAGTCCAGATAAAGCTTTCGAGGGGGAAACGCATCGGGACTTTTCCACCGCCTATAAGGTAACTTGATTGCCATGCTCCCTCTTAGACCTATGTTTAGAGCGGTAAGGCGCTGTTGCCCATCGAGAACTGCAGTCAACCGGCTGTTAGGCATCTCGGGCAGAGGAGGGCAGTGAGGATTGTCGCGCTGGTGATAGTCGCGAACGAAATCAAAAAAGTTGAACTGACCGCTGTTCTCAGGATCGACGCGCCAGTAGAGAAATGTACCGAAAGGATAACCTTGCATCAGGCTGTCAAAAAACTTACATATCTGCTCGGGCCGCCATACAAATTCACGCTGGATAGCGGGCAACACCAAATCGTGTCGATGTATTTGGTCAAGGGTCTTTGCGATTGTTTCACCTGTTTGGTACATGGTAGTCCTCCACGTCTCTTGGATTTCTTGTCTAAGCTGGTAACGAGAACTGTTGAACCTATGGCGATGACCGTCGCCCGCCAACCCATGAACGGGCGACAGTTACCATTTCACTCATCCTAAACAATAACGGCCACATGCATAGGCATCTCGTTTTGCAGCCTCGGGTGGGTTACTATCTTGCGTTCACGAATTGGGAATTGGGATGGTGTGCGGTCGCTCAGCTCAGGCGCGGATCAGCGACGATTAGTGTATTATACGAAGGCTAACTCTATCACGACCCACGCCAACCAAACCAACCATGCCTACCCTAAACCTCAAACCAACCCATAAGTCAGTCAAGACCTACTACGCCGCCCTCGACCAATTCGCCAAGCTCGGCGTCACGCACGAAACGGCAGTCCGGGCGGCTTTCCAGGCATTGCTGGAGAATTGCGCGCGGCAGTGCAAGTGGACGCTCGTGCCGGAATATGGGGTGAATACCGGGCGCGGCAAGCGAATCGTCGTGGACGGGGCGCTGGTGGACGACTTCCAACTCACCCACGGCTACTGGGAGGCCAAAGACATCCACGACGACTTGCCAGCGGAGGTGGACCGCAAGCTTAAGGCGGGCTACCCAACCGACAATATCCTGTTTCAGACACCGCAGCGGGCGATGCTGTGGCAGAACGGGCGGCTGGTTCTGGACTCAGATCTGACGGATGCGAGGAAGTTAATCGAGACGTTGCAAATGTTTTTCGGCTACCGGCCGCAAGAGTATGTGGCGTGGGAGGAGGCGGTCGCTCAGTTCAAGGACCGGGTGGCGGACATTGGCCAGGGCTTGGCCAAACTGATTCAGCAGGAGCGAAAAAGCAACCACACCTTCACCACCGCGTTCGCCGGATTCTTGGACAAATGCCGCCAGTCGATCAACCCGAATCTGTCGGAGGAAGCGGTCGAGGAAATGCTGATTCAGCACTTGATGACAGAGCGGCTCTTCCGCACGGTGTTCAACCGGCCGGCCTTCACCCGCCGTAACGTCATCGCCTTCGAAATCGAAAACGTAATCGACGCGCTCACCTCCCACGCCTTCAGCCGCGACGAATTTCTGCGTAGCCTGGACCGGTTCTACGTTGCGATCGAGCGCACCGCGGCGACGATCAGCGACTTTTCGCAGAAACAGCACTTTCTCAACACAGTCTACGAACAGTTTTTCCAGGGCTTTTCGGTCAAAGTGGCGGATACGCACGGTATTGTCTATACGCCGCAACCAATCGTGGATTTCATGGTAAAGAGTGTAGCCGCGATCCTGGAGCGGGAGTTTGGCCGTTCGCTGGCGGACGAAGGTGTGCATATAATCGATCCATTTGTGGGCACTGGCAACTTCATCGTGCGAATCATGCGCGAGATCCCCCGCACCGCGCTCGAAAGCAAATACGCATCAGAGTTGCACTGCAACGAGGTCATGCTGCTGCCCTACTACATCGCTAGCATGAATATCGAGCACGAGTTCTACGATGCCACCGGGGCTTACGCACCGTTCGAGGGAATCTGTCTTGTAGACACATTCGACCTGGCTGAGGACCGACAGTTGCCATTGTTTGCGCCGGAAAATACTCAGCGTGTTGAGAGCCAGACGCGCACACCAATGTTCGTTGTTATCGGCAACCCGCCTTACAACATCGGACAGGTCAACGAGAACGACAACAATCGTAACCGAACCTACCCTGTTATGGACCAGCGGGTGGCGGATACCTTCGCCAAATCATCTGAAGCAACTCTGAAGAAAGCCATTGCCGATCCGTATGTCAAAGCGATTCGCTGGGCAGCGGACCGCATTGGTGAAGAAGGTGTTGTCGCACTTGTAACCAATAACGGTTTTCTCGATGGCGTAGCGTTTGATGGGATGCGGAAGTGCCTTTCAGACGACTTCGATGCAATCTACATAATGGATTTAGGGGGGAACGTGCGCAAGAATCCCAAGCTCTCAGGCACGACGCACAACGTCTTTGGGATTCAGGTTGGTGTCAGCATCAACTTCTTTGTAAAGAAGACCAAAAAAGTAGAAACACAGGCTGAGATATTATATGCAAGTGTCGATAAATTATGGCGCAAAGAAGAGAAGTACCGCTATCTTGAAGCAAAGACACAATACGACAACATCAAGTGGGAGCCACTTACGCCAGACCAACGAAATACTTGGTTGACTGAGGGACTCCACGCCGACTATGAGACGTTTATTCCATTGGGAACCAGGGTGGCAAAAGGAAAGAAAGGCGTGGCGACTGATGTGATCTTTAAGGTATTCAGCCTTGGTGTCAGCACAAATCGTGACGCGTGGGCCTATAACTTCGGTCGACTCGCGCTCACAGAGAGTATGGAAAGGATGGTCGATTTCTATAACGAACAGATGGCGAAGTGGAAACAGCAAGCAAACCCAGAAACCAATGTTGACGATTTTGTAACTCACGATGCCAAGAAGATTGCCTGGACATACAGACTTAAGCAGGCACTGAAAAAAGGACAGGCCGCCGAATTCACTGAAGGCAAGGTGAGAAGCTCACTTTATCGCCCTTTTACTGAATCGAGTCTCTACTTTGATCGAATGATGAATGAGAGGGTGTACGTGTTTCCCTCCATTTTCCCTACACGGGAAACCGAAACGGAAAACCAGGTCATTGTGGTGCCTAGCGCTGGAGGGCGCGCTGAGTACTGGTGCTTTTGCGCAGGTGCCATTCCCAATCTGACGCTGACGTCCCTCGATGGTTCCCAATGCTTCCCCTTCTACACTTACGACGAAGACGGCAGCAGCCGTCGCGAAAACATCACCGATTGGGCGCTGGACCGATTCCGCACCCACTACCGAGACGACACGATCACCAAATGGGACATCTTCCACTACGTCTACGGGCTTCTGCATCACCCTGTTTATCGTGAACGCTACCAAGCCAACCTCAAGCGAGAGTTGCCGCGCATTCCTTTCGCTCCCGATTTCCGCGCGTTCGCAGTGGCGGGCGCGCGGCTGGCAACGATTCATGTTGACTACGAAGAGCAACCGGAATTCGGTCTCAACCAGCTCGAAACCCCTGATATGCCACTCGACTGGCGTGTCGAGAAGATGCGACTTTCCAGGGACAAGGCGCAACTGTACTATAACGACTTCCTGACGCTGGACGGGATCCCCTCCGAAGCGTTCAACTACCGGCTAGGCAACCGGTCGGCGCTGGAGTGGATTATTGACCAGTACCGGGTGAAGACGGACAAACGCAGCGGGATTGTGAACGATCCGAATCGGGCTGATGATCCGCAGTATATTGTGCGGCTAATCGGGAAGGTGATCAGTGTGAGTCTGGAGACGGTGAAGATTGTGCAGGGGTTGCCGGAGTTGGGGGTGGGGGAGGAAGAGAAATCTCGAAGTTTCAATCAGGACTCTGCTCTGGAAAACATTTGATGTGATATTGACCTGTGCCACTAGAAAAAATGGACAAGATTGAGGAAGTGGTGTCCTATCTGGGAAAAGCTAGGATTACTCCCGAAAACTATTCCTTGAACCTTGAAGACTCCACCCCCGTAATTTACAAGTACGTTACATCGGAGCGAGTCTTCACTTGCCTGCCCGAAGTGGGCGATGGCACTTTGCGAGCAACACAGCCTTCGGCCTTGAACGACCCTTTTGAGTGCGCAGTGAACAAGGTCTTCATTGAGGACAACGAAGAGGAGGCTGATGCAGAGTTGTCCAAAGTGCTCACTCGCCTCTATCCAATCAACCCGGTCAGCGAAGGGGATATTGCCAAGGCGAAAGTTAGTTACGGCAGTCATTTTTTGCGGGAATTGCTCTCAAGGCAGTTGTCCAGACGATGCGGCATCGTTTCATTCGCATCGGATCCTCGTCATTTGCTTATGTGGGCCCACTACACTTTAGACGGCTCAGGGTTCGTCATAGGCTATGATATGACCGAGTTGATCAGACTCAGTGGGGGAGAAGGACGCTTGCGTCCGGTTTCCTACGGCCCCAGACCCATTCCGATCGATGGATATCCTGTGTTGACTGAAGATAACCTCAGCCCTTTGCTGTCTTACAAGAACGACCATTGGAAATATGAAAAAGAGTGGCGATTGATCGTTGATTTGAACGAAACCATTGGCACTGGGCATTCGGATAGACATGGGCAGCCAATAAACTTACTGCGCATACCCAATGAAGCTGTAGTGAGCGTTTACTACACTGAACGAACCCCAGGAGAGGTAGTCGAAAGTGTGGCGAACCGCCTGAAGGACCCTAACAACAGATATCGAGCGGGACTTCCTACAAAGCTGGTTTCCTCTGAGTATGACTATGGATATGAAGTTGCCGAAGAATAGCATTGTTCACATGACGACTTTCCGCTGGGCTTCATCGGGGTTGTAGTAGTCCGTACGAAGTGCTCTCCCCTGACACATTCTGCGCTCTTGTGGAAAATGTTGGAGAGACATCTTTCTGAGCCAGGCCTCGAATACTGGTCCACGAGAAGTGTTCCCCTATGTGGGCGACATCCCCGACGACATAGCAGTCGTATCGAATTACATAAGATCCCCGTGAAGCTCCCAAATTCGGGTAGGAGTACCCACTTCTGGGCGCCATTCATGTGCTATAATGGCGTCCCAATTTAGATGCGTATGCTCTCGCTTTGAGAAGCCATGACTCTCGCCAAGAGAGAATCTGAAGCCGAAGTATGGGAGCTGCAAGTCGATGAACTGCCTATGAATTGTCCGCCCATATGCCATCAGAGGCGACGAGGAAACGACTGCGAACTCAAGCACAAAAGTCAAGAAAAAAAGAAATCCCCACGACTTACCACTACCTACCACTACTTACCACTACTTGACTCGACTTTACCCGCCCGAACCCAGGGCAATTGCAATGAATTGGGACGGACCTGGTTAGGCTGCCTGAAGTGGTTGGAGGAAACGTCTGCGAAATCAAGAATGTAAGGACCGAAAAAAAAAGAGATAATCCGTCGTAGTACGTCATAATCCGTCAGAATACGTCGAAATACGTCCAATCCTGCCCTGGCCCAGGGCAATTGCATCGAATTTAGATAGTGCCTCGTGAAGCTTCCAAATTCGGGTAAGTGCGCCCCTTGTGGACGCGATTCGTGTGCTATAATGGCGTCCGAATTTTGATGCGATCGCTCTGGCTTTGAGAAGCCATGACTCTCGCCAAAAGAAAATCTGTGCGTGATAGAGGGGCGCTGTAAGTCGATGAATTGCCCATGAGCTGTCTACCTATATGCCATCAAAGGCGACGAGAAAACGACTGCGAAGTCAAGCATAAGAGTAAAAAAAGGAAATCCCCACGACTTACCACTACCTATCACTACTTACCACTACTTGACTCGACTTGAACCGCCCGAAATCAGGGCAATTGCATCAAGAGCAGTGAGATAATGGCTTGGCGCCGAAATTTCAATTGGCATTAATGAGAGCGTACTGTTCTCACCAAGCCATGACTCCCGCTGGCATTGGGAATCTGAAGGCCAGAGAGGGCCGTGGCAGGACTGTAAGCTGCCCATAGCACAACAAAGACGACAAGGAATCCTGTGCGAAGCCATGCGAAGAAGCCCAAAAACAGGTAAACGGCCCGCCCTGACCCGACCTAACGCGACCCTAAGCCTCCGGAAACGACACCCCGCCCCCCAACCGCCAGTTGACCGCCATGAGTCTGCCGCAGTTGAGAGTCGTGGAGTGCCTGTCAGAACCGGGAAATGACGCCACCTACGCAAAAACTGATGCAAAAGCGTAACGACAGCAAGAACCAGAAAAAAAATCACCCGCTTTTACCCGACTTTTCCGCCATTTCCGCTATTTCCGCCATATTCCCGCCAAAACACGACCCGCCATGTAAAGGTTCGTACAACTCTCGCAGACACTGGAATGAGACCTCCAGCGCCAGCCAGGCCCTAACTGCAGCCCATCACCTGAATCACGTAAATCACAGTTCAGACATCACCCAAACGCTTGTAAACTCTCGTAAACGCTCATGAACTCTCGTCCAACACTCATACGAGACATCCTGCTCCGGCAAGACCCTGTCACAGCCCGTCAGGCATATCCAATGAGATGTTGTTAAGACAACAAGAAAACGCTTGCAA
>VXOE01000022.1:9049-18855 GCA_009840225.1 Caldilineaceae bacterium SB0662_bin_25
GCCCGTCAGGCATATCCAATGAGATGTTGTTAAGACAACAAGAAAACGCTTGCAACTGCTCGTAAACGCTCATGAACTCTCGTCCAACACTCATACGAGACATCCTGCTCCGGCAAGACCCTGTCACAGCCCGTCAGGCATATCCAATGAGATGTTGTTAAGACAACAAGAAAACGCTTGCAAACGCTCGTAAACGCTCATGAACTCTCGTCCAACACTCGTACGAGGCAACCAGCGCCAGCTAGGCCCTAATCACAGCCCATCCCATAAATCCCATGAATCACAGTTCAGACAACCCGTAAACGCTCATGAACTCTCGTCCACCGCACAGATGAGAAATCCGGCAGGGTCGGCATCGCTGCCAAACGCAAACGGGCCGGCTGCAATCGGAAATATCTTCTCAAGGTGCTTCAAAACTGAAATGCAATTGCCCTGGCCGGTGTGTCTTGACCCGTGTATGCGTCGGCTTTATAATCCACTTGTAACGAAATTCACTTGCTTTTTCCCCTGCGATAAGGTATATTTGGACTATGGTGGGCAAATGGACGCATGGGGCGTTCCGTTTTTAATCTGTACGCGGCCCGAGCCCTGAGGGGTGTGGATGGACAGGAGTCGCGGAAGCTTTAGACAGGGATCCCGGCATGGCATCACTTCCGCCCGATTTTCAACAGCTGAAACAGGACCAGCTACGACCTTTCCTGCACGACGAGATCAGCGTTCCCGAAGAGCTGGAGGCGAACGTTCTGATCACGACGGTAGACAAGATCTATAACTGGAGCCGGCGCTCGAGTATGTGGCCGCTCCTGTTCGGGCTGGCCTGCTGCGCGATCGAGATGATCGCGACCGCCGCCAGCCGCTACGACCTGTCCCGCTTCGGGATGGAGGTGATGCGGCCCAGCCCCAGGCAGAGCGACCTGATGATCGTCTCCGGCACGGTGACGAAGAAGATGGTGCCTGCCATCGTGCGCATCTATAACCAGATGGCGGAGCCGCGCTATGTGGTGAGCATGGGCGCATGCGCCACAGGCGGCGGACCGTTCAAAGAGGGCTACAACGTGGTCAGCGGCATCGACAAGTATATCCCGGTGGACGTCTATGTGCCGGGCTGCCCGCCGACACCGGAAGCGCTGATCTACGGCCTGATGAAGATGCACGAAAAGGTGGACCGCCAGAGCGTGGTGTCGGTGCCCTGGTACCAGAAGGACTCGTCGCAGTTTGTGCCGGTGCCCAGGCTGGGGCCGGACGTCTTCGACCCGCGGCAGGTGGAGTTGATCAAGGATACGACGCTGAAGGCGGCTTCGAACGGCGCCGCGGCTGCCAGTAACGGGGCCGGCGGCGAGGGAGCGGCAGAAGCACGCGGGCCGGTGCAGCTTTCGGAGAAGGCGATTGCGCGCATGGAAGAGGCGAAGAGACGCTGGCGCGCGAAGCAGGGATAGGTCAGTTTTCAGTAGTCAGTTTTCGGTAACTGCTGTGACCGGGCTGGTAGGGACGTAAGAGACAGAATTCAGCGATATATTGAGAGTGTAGGATGACTGAAGGAACTGCTGTGGCAGAGGCGCCCGTTAACGATTTGGGGCTTACGCCGGAACTTGCGGACGCGGTCGTGGGTACGTGGGCCGAGGATACGGAGACGGCCTATGTGATCGCGCCGGACAGGATCCTGGACGTGCTGACCCATCTGCGCGATGCGCAGGGCTATGACTTTCTCTCCAATCTGACCTGCGTCGACTACCTGGGGTACGGCGGCAAGCTGCGCGGCGACGTGAGCGAGCGGCTTGAGATCGTCTACAACCTCTACAGCACACGCCGCGGCGGCGGCTCGGTCGCGCTGCACGTGCGCGTGCCGGAGGACGATACCGTGCCGACCGCGACCTCGGTCTACCCGGGCGCGAATCTGCAGGAACGGGAGGTCTACGACCTGTTCGGCGTGAAGTTTGACGGGCACCCGAACCTGCGGCGTATCCTCCTGTGGGACGGGTTTCACGGGCACCCGATGCGCAAGGACTGGCATGAGGCCTACTACGAGGAGGACGCCAAGCCGTTCCGCAGCCGCCATCCGAAGGGCGACTACGAGTTCCACGAAGACAAGCTGCCCTGGGCCAAGAACACGACCTATCCGGCCGGATGGGACCCGGACTCGTGGCAGGAGGCCGTCGCCTATGTGCCGGTGAGCCAGGCGCCCCAGCACGAGAGCGAGCCGCACCTGGACACCGAGAGCATCGTGGTCAACCTCGGCCCGCATCACCCGAGCACGCACGGCGTGTTCCGCATGCTGACGCGGGTGGAGGGCGAGACGATCCTGGCGCTCGAGCCGGAGATGGGCTATCTGCACCGCAATCACGAGAAGATCGGCGAGCGCAATACCTGGCTCATGAACATGCCCTTCACCGACCGGCTCGACTATCTGAACTCGATGAGCAACAACTGGGCCTACGCGCTGGCGGTGGAGAAGCTGGCCGGCATCGAGGTGCCGGAACGGGCCGAATACCTGCGCGTGATCATGGCCGAGTTCACCCGCATCGTCAACCACGCCTGGTCGATCGGCTTTATCCTCAACGACCTGGGCGCGCTGCAGACGCCGGCGCTATACGCCATCGAAGAGCGGGAGATGATCCTGGACCTGTTCGAGGCGGTGTCGGGCGCGCGCATGATGTGCAACTACATGCGCTTCGGCGGCGTTGTGCGCGACCTGCCCGAGGGCTGGCACGAGCAGGCCGCCTATCTGGCCAACGAACGGCTGCCGCGCGCGCTGGATGAGCTGGACCGGCTGCTGACTGAGAACGAGATCCTGAGGGCGCGCGGCCGCGGCGTCGGCTACCTTGCGGTCGAGGACCTGATCGCCCTCAGCGTGAGCGGGCCGATGATCCGGGCCGGCGGGCTGGCCTACGACATCCGCAAGGCAGAGCCCTACGGCATCTACGACCGCTTCGATTTCGACGTCCCGACGCTGCCCAACAGCGACATTTTCGACCGCTACTACATCCGGCTGCTGGAGGCGAAGGAGAGCGTGCGCATCCTGCAGCAGGCCCTGCGCGACATGCCCGAGGGCGAGATTCTCGGCGGCCGCGGCGGCTACACGCTGCGCGCGCCCGAAGGCGAGGTCTACGGCCGGCTGGAGGCGCCGAAAGGCGAGCTGGGATTCTACCTGGCCAGCGACGGCAAGACACAGCCGTGGCGCTATCACATCCGTTCGCCCAGCTACATCAACCTGAACGCCCTCGGCCCGATGAGCGTCGGCTACAAAGTAGCGGACGCGATCGTAATCCTGGGCGCCATCGACATCGTCCTGGGCGAAGTGGATAGGTAGTTTTTAGTAGTCAGTTTTTAGTTTTTAGTGAAGGCAAGGCGTATCGTTGTGCGCAGTTACTAAAAACTAGAAACCAAAAACCAGAAACTGCACTTGGGGGTTTACAGAATGTTTGGAACAGGACTTCTCAAGGGACTCGGCGTGACTTTGAAGCACGCTTTGGATACGTTTGAGGACGACCGCGATAGCGTGCCCGACCGCTACAAGGGCAGCCTGGAGCTGGGCAACAACCGCCGCGTGATCCAGCAGCCGATCGACCAGGAAGGGCTGCTGACGATCCAGTATCCGGAGGAGAAGCGGCTGCTGCCGGAACGTTTCCGCTATATCCCAATGCTGATCTGGGACTCGGAGAAGCAGGAGGACCGCTGTACGGCCTGCGGCATCTGCGCCAAGGTCTGTCCGCCCCAGTGTATCTGGATCGTGCGCGACAGCGATGAGAACGGCAAGCCGATGACCCGCTGCTCGGACTTCTACATCGATGCGGCGGTCTGTATGAGCTGTAGCTTCTGTGTTGAGTTCTGCCCCTTCGACGCCATCAAAATGAACCATGACTACGAGCTGGCGGTCTATGATCGCTACCCGCAGCTTGTCTACGACATGGCGGAGCTGACTGTCCCGCTGGAGTACTACGCGGCGCTGTGGCCGACGCAGTACGAAGAGGAGCAGGCACGGCGTAAGGAAGAAGAGGAGCAGAAGCGCAAGCAGGAGGAGGAGAAGGCGGCCAAGGCAGCGGCCAGGGCCGCAGCTAAGAGTGCGGCGGCCGCGGAAGAGTCGGCTACGGGTGGGGCAGCGCCAAGGCGCTCAGCGGCCGAGCTGCAGGCGCTGGCCAAAGAGCGGGCCGCGCAGCGCCAGGCCCAGGCGGCAGAGGGCGGCGGCAGCGAGGATGACGCCGCCGCGGCCAAGCGGGCGCGCATGGAGGAGCTGAAGCGCAGGGCGCAGGAACGGGCGCGGGCGCGAAAGGCCGAGTCAGGCGAGTAACTGCGGTTTTAAGTAGTCAGTTCTTAGTTCTTAGTGATACCGATTGTCCGAGCCTGAGGAAATCACCAGGAGCTAGCAGATATAGGCTCAAGAAGTGAGGATAGGGCGATGACGGTTAAAATAACATTTTATGGGCATGCGACGTTTGGGGTTGATGCGGACGGGACGAAGCTGTTGATCGACCCGTTTCTGGCGCCGAACAACCCGGTGGCGCCGGCGGACGCCACCGCGGAGAGCGTTGACGCCGACGTGATGATCATCTCGCACGGACACGGCGACCACATCGCCGATGCGATCCCGGTTGCCAAGCGCACCGGCTGCCTCGTGATCTGCAACTTTGAAATCGGCGACTGGCTGATGGCGCAAGGTGTGGAGAACGTTCACCAGCTGCACATTGGGGGCGGCTTCAACTTCGATTTCGGCCGCGTCAAGCTGACGATCGCGCATCACGGCAGCGGCCTGCCGGACGGCAGCTACGGCGGCAATCCCGCCGGCATCCTGATCCATTTCAACGACGGGACCGACGTCTACTTCGCCGGCGATACCGGCCTGACCTACGATATGCGCCTCATCGGCGACGTGGGCGGCGTGGACCTGGCGGCGCTGCCGATCGGCGACAACTTCACGATGGGGCCGGACGACGCCATCCAGGCGGCCCAGTTTGTGAAGGCCAAAAAGGTCATCCCCTTCCACTACAACACCTTCCCGCCGATTGAACAGGATGTGGAAGCCTTTGCGCAAAAGCTGCAGGACGAAACCGACATTGAGTGCGCAATTCTGAATCCCGGCGATAGTTTAGACGTATAATGAAAGGACGTATGCTGAAGCGGGAGTCTTCCTCGTAAACAGCCCGGCAGTGGTGTATGCGCCAATGCGAAGTGCGTTGGACGAGTGAAGGGAGGACGTATGGTTGATGTAAATGATGCGGTACTCGACGGAAAGGCGGAGTTGTTCTTCCCGGCCTATTTGATCCCCTCGTTGCGGGATCTGCGCGGCGACAGTTGGCGCGAGCTGGTCGATCGAGTGTCGGTGTTGCCCGATACGCACCCGGACAGTCTGGCTTTCGTGCTGATGATGATCAATCTGGGCGACTGTATGAAGTGTCATAGCAACTACTATAAATTCCTGCGCGGCTGCGCCTTCTGCTCGCTGCAGACGATCCGCACTTACAAGGGAACCGACGCCGACCTGCTGCGGCTCTACAGCAATGCGCAGGATGAGATCGACCGGCAGCTGAGCGGCATGGGTACGCTAACGCTGGCGGCAGCCTGATCAGGAAGTTGTGCGACCCAAGACAGGGCTCCGCGAATGGAGATAGACCAGCGCCTCTGTGCGCTGGTTTTTTTCTTTCCACGGAGGGCCGCGGAGGACGATTCTTCAAGTGTCAACAGGACACAGCATCACGACGGTTTGCGACGGGACAGGACTCTGATGAACTCCCCGAATCCGCTCGTACGGGATGCATCGCCTCAAAGGGACGGCGCCCTTCGAGTTGCCGTCATAGGAGGCGGGGTTGCAGGCCTTACCGCGGCCTACGAGCTCGCGGGCGCGGGCGGTGTGAAGGTGCATGTCTTTGAGAACGGGCCGGAGCTGGGCGGGCTGGCGTCGGGTTTCAAGGGGCGGGCAAGTTGGGACTGGCCGCTGGAGAAGTTCTATCATCATCTGTTCACCAACGACGACGCGATCATCCAGCTGACGGAGCAGATCGGCGCGGGCGACCTGTTGGAGATCCACCGCCCCTCGACTGTCATGCACTACCGGGGCCAGAACTATCCGCTTGACAGCCCTGCTCACCTCTTGCGGTTTCCGCATCTGTCGCTGCCCGAGAAGCTGCGCATGGGCCTTGTGCTGGCCTATCTGAAATATCATCCACGGCCGCCGTGGCGCGCGTTTGACGGTTTGTTGGCGGATGAATGGTTGGCGCGGCGCATGGGGGAGACGTCGTACGGCAAGCTGTGGCGGCCGATGCTGGAGGGCAAGTTCGGCCCGCATTTCCAGGATGTCAATCTGGCATGGTTCTGGGCGAGGGTCTACAAACGGACGCCGCGTCTGGGCTACTACCAGGGGGGCTTTCAGTCTTTCGTGGACAGGCTGGGCGCGGCCGCGCGCGAGCGGGGCGTGACGATCGAGACGAATGCGCCGGTGCGCTCGCTGACACCGCTGCCGGCGGGCGGATTCAGGATAGAGAGCGAGGAGAAGGGTAGAGATGGAGGCGAGCCGCCGGCTTCTCGCAGCTTTGACGCCGTACTCTCTACGGTGAGCCCGGGGTTGATGCAGCGTCTGGCGCCTGAGCTTCCTGAAAGTTATCTGGCGCAGCTGGGTTCGCTGCGGCACATGGGGGCGGTGGTGATGACGGTGGCGCTCGACCGGCCCCTGCTCAAGGATACCTATTGGGTGAACGTGCCGAAGGCGGAAGGGCTGCCGTTCCTGGTGCTGGTGGAGCACACGAACATGATCGCCCCGAGCCACTACGGCGGCGATCACCTGCTCTATCTGGGCGACTACCTGGAGCCGTCGCACCGTTATTTCTCGATGTCGCAGGCGGAGCTGCTGGCGGAGTTTCTGCCGGCGCTGCCGCGTTTCAATCGCGAGTTCCAGCCCGAATGGGTGACGGGCGCGTGGCTGCACCGCGCTACGTATGCGCAGCCGGTGCCGGTGCGGGGCTACGCCGCGATGATCCCGGAGCTGCGCACGCCTCTGCGGGGGCTCTACTTCGCGTCGATGAGCCAGGTGTACCCGTGGGACCGGGGCACGAATTACGCGGTGGAGATCGGACAGCGGGCGGCGCAGATGATTGTTAACGACACTGGTCAGTAGTCAATGAACTGCAGGGGTTAGGAAAGTTGATACGGCCTCAAAGGAAGCGGATGCTTAGCGCGATGGTTCTTTTTTGACAGGCGAATAGGGGCAGAGTAAGGTAGCGGCAGGCATTCAACATTCCGGCGGCATGCCGGGATTCGAGGGACAGGAAACCATAATGGCCAGTGGACATAACGACAGAGGCGGCGCGGGGGGCGGGGTCCCTTCGGACCCGCGGATTGAGGCGAAGCTGGGGATAGCGATCAAGAATATCGTGGCCGTGGCGAGCGGCAAGGGCGGAGTCGGCAAGAGTACGGTCAGCGTGAATCTGGCGGTGAGCCTGGCGCAGACGGGCGCGGCGGTTGGCCTGCTGGATGCGGATATATACGGGCCGAATATCCCGATTATGATGGGCGTGGACGAGATGCCGCCGGTGGAGGCGGGCAAGCTGATCCCGGCGGAGGCGCATGGCGTGCGGATTATGAGCATGGGCTTTCTGCTGCCGCCGGAGCAGGCGCTGATCTGGCGGGGTCCGATGCTGCACAAGGCCATCCAGCAGCTGTTCACCGACGTGCGCTGGGGCGAGCTGGACTATATGATCGTGGACCTGCCGCCGGGGACGGGGGACGCGCAGCTTTCGCTTGCGCAGATTGCGCCGCTGACCGGCGGGCTGATCGTGACGATGCCGCAGATGGTGTCGGTGGCGGATGCGCGGCGCGGCGCGGCAGCGTTCGAGCAGTTGGAGGTGCCGATCCTGGGCGTGATTGAGAATATGAGCGGGGAGGTCTTTGGCAGCGGCGGCGGCGAGACCGCGGCCCGCGAACTGGGCACGGACCTGCTGGGCGTTGTCGCCCTGGAGGCCGAGATCAGCGCGTCGGGCGACCGGGGCAGGCCGATCGTGGCGGCCAACCCCGCTGGCGCGGCGGCGCGCACGTTCGGTGAGCTGGCGCAGAAGGTGGTGGCGCAGCTGCGGGCGGTGTCGGGGGGGAGTCAGCCGCAGTTGAAGATAGTTTGAGACTGCAGTTTTTAGTTTTTGTGGACCAGCGTGGAGGGGAATCGAAACCCCGTAATGATCCTCGAAGTGCACGAAGGGGTACTTGGAAACCTGAACAGTTGGCAGCATCTGGTATAGAGAGAGAAACACACCCGGTGGACGTCGAGGAGGTTGGCGTCCGCCGGGTGTGCTATTGGAGGTGAAAGAGGAGAACTTACCCTTACTGCAGCGCGTTTACCTCTTGAAGGAGCTGGAGCGTTCCCTGGAGGTCATCGAGGTCGGTCAGGTCGATGTCGGGCGTGTTGACGTCGGCGAGGGGCAGGAGCCCTTCGGCTGTGGTCGGAATGCCGGTTACGAGGGGATATTCGTTGGTCTGCTCGGAGAAGTAGGTCTGGGCTTCATCCGAGAGCAGGAAGGCGACAAAGGCCTCGGCTGCGACCTGATCCTTGGCGGTATCGAGGATGCCGACGCCGGCGACGTTGATCATTGCGCCGGCGTCACCGGCGGCCGGGTGGTGGTTCCTGGCCTGGAAGTCGGGATCTTCGGCCAGGAATCTGTAGAGATAGTAGTGGTTGACCAGGCCGAGCACGACCTCGCCGCGGCCGGTGGCTTCAACGATGGGGGTGTTCTTGGCGTAGATCTGCACGTCGTTGGCGATCATGGCTTCGAGCCATGCGCGCGCCCGTTCCTCGCCTTCAAGGACGCGGACGGCGGTGACGAAGGCCTGGAAGCTGCCATTGGTGGGCGCCCAGCCAATCTTCCCCTTCCACTGGGGCTCGGTCAGCTCCCAGATGTCGTTGGGCAACTCGTCCATGCTGACCATTTCGGTGTTGTAGACGAAGACGCGGGCGCGTCCGCTGGCGCCGACCCAGTCGCCGCTGCCGCTCTGGAAGCGGGGATCGACCCTGTCCAGGATCTCTGCGGGCAGCTGTGTGAAGCGCCCCGCCAGAGAGAGCGCGCCGAGCGCGCCGGCGTCCTGGCCGAAGAAGACGTCGGCCGGTGAATTCTGACCTTCTTCCATTATTGTCGCGGCCAGTTCGGCGGTGCCGCCGTAGCGCACGTTGACGGTGACGCCGCTGACCTCCTGGTAGCGCTCAAGCAGAGGTCCGACCAAATTCTCGTTGCGTCCTGAGTAGATGGTCAGCTCTGTGGCTTCCATGGCGCTCGCCGTGTCCGCCGGCGCCTGAACCGGCACACAGGCGGTCAGGAACAGGCCGGCCAGAATGACCAGAACCAACTGCACCTTACCGATACTCTTGACAAACATGAGAGACTTCCCCCAGTCTTGTGTGTTTGTGGGCACGCCTTTGCTCAGGAAGGCGAATTTTGGAGCCAGTCTGCGTTCCGTCCGGATCGGAACTGACAGACGGGCCTGTAAACAGGTACGCGCTGGCAGTGCCATTGGCAATGCCGCGCGCCACAGAAGTCTAGCACAAAACAGGGCGGAAATTTGACGAAAATGGAAGCAGTTTTTTGCGGCAGCGGTAAACGGGCGTGTTAAGGACGGTTCATTGAGGAGTTAACGCATGTTGTGCCAGAAGCGAGGAGTGAGTAAAGAAGAGTGAGGAGAGAGAAACGGCTTTGCTCTCCTCACTTGGGTTCGTGGATTGATTGTGGCTGAGTAGTAACGCTCTCAGTGACCCCAGTCGTCTAATGGGGCGGCGGCGACGGAGGTCAGGCGGGGGTGGGGGCGTGGCCGGCGTGCGAGAGCAGACGGTATTGGGCTGT
>VXOE01000010.1 GCA_009840225.1 Caldilineaceae bacterium SB0662_bin_25
TTTCACACGGCCTATATTTTATTCCTGGTGGTGTTTGTTTTTTTTTTTTTTTTTTTTGTGGGGGGGGGCCCCCCCCCCCCCCCGGTGTGGGGGGGGCCCCCCCCCCCCCCCACGCCCCACCTCCTTTACACCAGCCTGCGCCGCCTTCGAGCCGCCATGCCGGCGCCGTCTCCATGCCACCTGTCGCTCACCCACCTCGTGCCGCGTAACCGCCGCTGCCCCTATGCCGCCGGTCGCTCACCCGCGTCATGCCGCCAAACCGGTCCCCTCCCACACGAACCGGTAGGGGCAGGCCTTGTGCCTGCCCTGTGCCCCGCCAAGAACTGGATTACAATACCGCCCACCGCCGCGCATTCCCCGCCTGACCCTTTCGACCCTCGAATCTGGGAGGTACCAGTTCGTAGGGGTGCCTCCCGTACTATTGTCTCCTTGCAGCCCGCCCTCTCTTCTCGCGCAGAAACATTCATTCAACAGACAACAACCGGTCGCCGGCCATCCTGAAAATCCCATTCAATCCCGAAAATCCTGATTCAGACAACGACCACCACAAAAATCTGGAATGCACCCGCACGTAGAATATGCTTGACCCGCTACCTCAGATTGTATACACTTCCGTGGAAACAATGCGTACCTGAAAAATGTCACTGCAAATCAGCTGGCAAAAAGCCCCAATATACCCGGCCCTGATCAAAGGCCCCGCCGTCGGCATTGTCGACGGCCATCTGTATGTCGCCGGCGGGATGTCCTATCCCTGGCGAGAAGTTGAGTACGGATTCGGCGCGTCAATCCACAACGAAACCGCCCTAATCGGCGAATGGTACCCCCTGCCCCCAATACCCATCGGCCCCGGCTGGACCTCAGGCGCCGCTGTCGCCGGCGGCCTCGCCGTAGTCGGCGGACGCCGCCGCGCCGTGGGCAATCGCGCCACCGCAGACGTCTGGTTCCTCGACGTCCAGGCAGGCGCCGCCGCTTGGGAAAAGCTGCCCGACCGCCCCTCCCCCGCCATGGTCGCCACCACCTTCGCCCACGGCGATCACCTCTACACCGCCTTCGGCACCGACTGGCGCCCCCACGAACACGCCACCGGTGACCCCAACATCTACCGCCTCGACGTCCGCGGCAGCTGCAACTGGGAGGTGGCCGCCCAGTTTCCCGGCGAACCGCGCTGGATGTGCGGCATGGGCATCTGCCGCAACAAACTATTCGTAGTCGGTGGCCACGACATCCCCATCGGCGGAGTCACTGGCCCCAAGCCCCACAACGCTCTGCGAATCTTTCCTGAAGGCGAAGCGACGGCTGACAGGATCAGCCACGTCGTCTTCGGCGAACTGTGGGAATGCGACCTGGCAACGGAAACTTGGCAGGAGTTGCCCCGTCCGCCGCGGGCCTTCGTCGCCGATGCCTTCACCGTGGACGACCGCTGGATCGTGCTCACCGGCGGCCAGAGTTGGGTCGTCTCTCCTAACGGCAGCTCCGTCCACATCATGGGACACGTCCCGGATCTGGACTTCGTCTGCCACTCCCACGAAGTCTGGGCCTATGACACACATGAAGCAAGCTGGGCAGCGCTGGACCCGCTCCCCTACGGCATCGCCTCGCACCGCGTCGCAGTCTGGCAGAACCGCGCCTTCCTCGTCGGCAACGAGACGAGAGACAGTATTCGCGGAAACACGTACGGAACAGTCTTTGCGGGACGAGTGAAAACCGACTGACGGAATTCTAAAGGACGCCATTTGGCTAAAGCAAAGGGCTGAAAAACCATGCAATCAATGACAGTTGCAGACGGAACCAAAGTCACGATGGCCGGCCACGAGCTTGTCTTCGGCCACAACATCTTTACACCCCGTGAAGCAAACGACATCGCAGACGACTTGTCTGCCCTGCGCGCCAGGATCGAAGAGGACGGCTACCTCTTGATCCGCGATTTCTACGACCGCGACGAGATCATGGCCGCCCGCGCAGACATACTTTCCTACCTGTCTGCTCAGGGTCTGCTGGAACCCGGCGCCCCACCTGAAGAAGGTGTGATCGGCCCTGAAAACGAAGCCGCAGCCATTCGCAATGAAGATGTAGTAAACATGCACGCCTACCTGCGCGTCGTCAACTCCCAACGCATCATGGCCTTCTTCGAAAGCTTCCTTGGCGGCCCGGCCCTGACCCTCGATCACAAATGGCCCCGCGCCGTCAGACGCGGCCACAGCACCGGCGCACACTACGACGTCGTCTTCATGGGCGCCGGCACCAAGCAACTCTACACCGTCTGGACCCCCCTCGACGACCTGTCGCTCGATATGGGCCCCCTCGCCTTCTGTCCCGGCTCCAACAAGCTCGACCTCCTCCGCCGCACCTACGGGGCAGCCGACGCCCACAACGATATGACCGAAGGCCACCTCAGCCGCAACCCTCTGGAGCTGATCGATATACTCGGCGTCAAATGGTCGTCCACGCCATTTCGTGCCGGCGATGTCATGATCTTCGGCATGTACTTCCTGCACGGCTCCCTCGACAACGTCTCCAACCGCTATCGCCTCAGCACCGACAACCGCTACCAGCTCGCCTCCGAACCCGTCGACGAACGCCACATGGGCCCCCACCCCGACCAGATTCCCAAGGCCGAAAACCGCAAGACCATGGCCGAAATGCGCGAAAAATGGGGCATATGAACCCGAAGTCATAGGCTACACCTACAGCTCTCATAAGGACTCCATACCGCCATGACAGTTCCCGAGCCCAAGAGCCGCACCGAGCAACTCGACATTCAGCAGAAGACCGATGCCATCCTGAGCGGCAGCCGGCCTGTCGACAAGGACTACCCCTACATTCCACCAGACTACGAGGTCCACTTCCCACACATCGGCACGGACCGACAACTGTTTCTCGACAACTTCATTCTCGATCATCTCGACGGAGTCAGGAGAGATCTGTGCACGCCGCAGAAAGCCCCCGAACCTCTCCTCTCCTTTACCGACCTTCCATGGGAGCGGGTACAGTTCAACCCCGGCACCGCCGGCGTCATCCACGATCCCGATGACCACCTGTTCAAGATGTGGTACTGGCAGGGCCTGGCCGGCGAACCCTTCAACACCAGCCAGGTCCTCTGCTACGCCGAGTCAAAGGACGCCCTCCACTGGGAGAAGCCCCTCCGCGATGACTGCCTCCCATTCCAGGACCATACCACCACCAACATCGTCCACCCCGACATCTCCCAGTCCGGCCTCGCCCTGAACCACGACCGCAGCGACCGCGACCGCAAATACCTGCTCGTCAACTGGCCCCCAAAGACAGCCGCCCGGCGACCTCCCGGCAGCCCCCGCCTCTCCAGCGTCGACGCCTCCCCCGACGGCATCCACTGGCACAACATCAGCCAAGAGTCCCCACTTCCCCACCACCATGAGCAGAAAATTATCTGGGACGAAAGCATCCAGCGCTACATTGGCTATAGCCAGTACTCCCACCACCAGAACTTCCTCTACCGCAAACGCCAGATCGGCCGCCAGGAAAGCCCGGACTTCATCAACTGGTCACCCAAAGAATTGGTCCTCTCCGCCGACTGGGACGCCAACCTCCCGCCGGACCTCGAAATGCACGACATGTCCGTGCGCATAGTCGGCGGACTCTACATCGGTCTCACCAGTGAATTCATGGCCGAACCCTTCTGGCAGGAGCGCGCCGGCCACAACTGGCGCGACCAGGCCTTCTCCCGCCTCGGCCTCTACACCAGCCGCGACGGCAAACGCTGGCACCGCGCCGGCGGCCCCGGCCCCTGGGTGGACACCGGCTCACCCGGCGACCAGGACTACGGCTTCATCTGCTTCACCCCCGCCGGCGAGCTCGTACACAACGGCCAGATGGTGATCCCCTACAGCGGCAATCCCCAGAAGCAGAGCTGGCACACTCAGGAACCTCCCAGCCCCCTTTATCCACAGGAGAATTACAGGCTTCAACACGACGCCTGGCACGCCCGCCAAGCGCTGCAGGGCGACTCCCGTCTCAAACGCGCCGTGGCCGGACTCATCCTGCGCGAGGACGGCTGGGCAAAGCTCGTCCCCGAATACGAGACCGGCCAGGTCTTCACCAAACAGTTCGTTTTCGAAGGCGACGCCCTCCGCGTCAACGCCGACTGCAGCTACGGCTACGTGCAGGTCGAACTCCTCGACCCCACTTTCACCCCCTACGAGGGATTCTCAGCTGACCTCTGCGACCCGCTCATCGGCCCACCCGACCAGATCTGGCACACCGTCAGTTGGCAAGGCAAGACCGACCTGCGCACACTCTGGAACAAGCCCGTCCGCATCCGCTTCACCATCCGTGAAGCCAGTATCTACGCTTTCCAGTTTTTCCATTCCATGCCAGAATGACCCCAAACAAGCACTCATGTCCCCAATGAACCCAAAGGAGCCAAATATGGGATCACATCTGAAGGTCCACAACCCAATGGGCTACCCGCCCCAGATCGACCAGAAACATCTCGCCCCCCGCGTCAACGACCTCGCCGGCAAGACCGTCTATCTCGTCGACTGTCGCTTCGACGACGGCGACATCCTCGTCGAGCAGATGGCCAACTGGTTCCGCGACAACCGCCCCGACATCAACATTGAAGTGCGCCGCAAGTCGGGCGTCTATACCGAACGCGACGAGAACCTCTACGAGGAAATCCAGCAGAAAGGAGCGGGGGCCGTCATGGCCGTCGGCCATTGAAGTACCTGCGCGCCGGCGGTCGCCGACCAATGCATTATTCTGGAAACCGAGTACAACGTCCCCACAGCCTCCATCCAGACCGGTATCTTTCTGGATCTGGTGAAGGCCTCCACGCTTCAGCAGGGAATACCCTATCTGCGCCACGCCTTTGTGCCCCAACCGGTGATGGGCCGCTCGCCCGCCCAGTTGAGGGCCTACGTCGACGGCCCTGACGACATTACCGGCCGTCCCTTCATGAGCGAAGTCATCGCCGCCCTCACGCGGCCCAAGTCAGCCGACGAGACCCGCGCCCACGACTTTGACCGCTCCACCCCCCGCTTCGTCGAGCCCGACACCGAGGAGAACCTGAACCAGCTCTTCGCTGAAAATCTCTGGACCGACATGCTGCCCATCATCCTCCCCACCGAGGAGCGGGTCGCAGCCATGCTGGAGGGCACCAGCCGCAGCCCCGACACCGTCGTAGGCCGCATGCGCCCCACTGGTACCCGCGAAGCCTGGGAGTACACCGTCGAAAAGGTCGCCGTCAACGCCGTCATGGCCGGGGCCAAGCCCGAGTACCTCCCCGTCATCCTCGCCCTGGCAGCAACCGGCGCCTCGGCCCGCGCCAGCACAACCAGTTCCGCCGCCTCCATGGCCGTCGTAAACGGTCCCGTCCGCCATGAAATCGGCATGAACTGGGGCATCGGCGCCATGGGTCCATACAACCACGCCAACGCCACCATCGGCCGCGCCTACGGCCTGCTCTCGCAGAACCTCCAGGGCGGCTCCGTCCCCAAAGAGACCTATCTCGGCTCCCAGGGCAACAATTACGCCTACAACAGCGTCACCTTCGCCGAAAACGAAGAACGCAGCCCCTGGGTCCCCTTCCACGTCCAGCACGGCTTCGAAGCCGATCAGAGTGCCGTCAGCGTCTTCGGCGGCTGCCGCTCCACCGCCTTCAACCTCGGCCTGCGCGCCAAGCACTGGCAGGACCACGTCCGCAACATGCTGCGCGGCCTCAACCCGCACAATCCGCCCACCTTCGTGCTCGATCCCATCACCGCACAGCAGTTCATCGACCGCGGCGGCTTCGACACCAAGGAAAAACTGATCCAGTGGGTCTACGAAAACGCCACCATGCCCGCCGGCGTCTACTGGGACTACCAGCTGATCGAGAATTACGTCTACCCCCACGCCCTCAACGGCGTCGAGCCCTACGCCACCAAGCTCAAGGCCGCCAGCGATGAGCTGATTCCCATCTACAGGGAAGACGAAATCCACGTCGTAGTCGTCGGCGGCGAGACCAACGGCTACTGGCGCATCATGGGCTGCAACTACGCCGGCACGGCTTCGGTCGATGACTGGCGCTAGGTGACTACACGCGCCGAATTACTGATGCCCCATCCTTGCCTGACCGCAAAAAGGCATCACCCGGCGCATTGTGAGGTCAACCAAAAAAGCAAAGGCAGGACAGGTGGAATAGTCCCTCTTTCCACCTGTCCTGCCCTATGATCTTTAGTCAGTCCCGACTCTGAACGCCCTGCCAGGTCCCAATGCAGGGCGAAAAACCGGTCGCCGCGAAGCTGCCCCGAAAGGAAGACGCAATATGGAAGAGATCACGCAACTTCGACTGGAGGGCTACTGCCTCTTGAAAGGCGTCATTCCCCAGGACAATGTCGGCCAGGTCCGTCAGGACATAGACAACAATATGCAAGCCGGCCTAGAAGCGTACAACAAGCATGACTGGTCTGCCGTCACCCACATGTTGTCCCTGGCCCCCTACTTCGCCAACCCGCGTCTCCTCAAAATCGCGCGCACCGCTTTCAACCATGCCAAAGTGAAAATCTCCCAGACCGAGTTCAAGAGCGTGCCTCCCTACAGGAATCCACCCGAATGGCGCAACTTCCACACCGACTGGCCCCACGACCTGACCGACGCCTCCTTCTGCGGCCTTATCAATCAACCCTTTCCCGACACCATTATGAGTATCACCTCGATCTGGATGCTCTACCCCTTCACGCCCGAGAATGGCGCCACCTGGGTCGTCCCCCGCACGCACCGCGACCCCCGCAATCCCCGCGGTCAAAACGATGGCATCGACGGCATGAGTTCCATTCCCCACGAGGTGCAAATCTGCGGCGACGCCGGCGACGTCATCCTCATCGACAGCCGCATCTGGCACTCCGCCGGCGCCAACGCTACCGACGACATCAGGACCTCAGTCGTCGCCCGCTACTCGCCCTGGTGGCTAAGCGTCGATTACGGCAAACGCAACTGCGCCTTTATTCCCGCCCACATTTTCGACAAGCTCCCTGAGCCGGTTCAGGAGCTCTACGCCCATCGACAGGTCAAGAATGAACCGCTCCAAATCGGTAGTCCATTGGAGCAGTTGTAGGCACTGGCGTCGGCAAGCCGGCTGAGAATCAGACCGGGCTCGGTCTGCTATCGTTCAAGAACTGGGAAAAAGCGCGGTTTCAACAGCTTGAAGAGGTCAGGTCCGTTGATGTACCCCTGTGGCAGGAGCAGTTCGAGCGCCCTGTCCCGCTTGATGATGTGAGAATCAAATCTCCCTGTACGCGGATCAAATACAGAGCATGAGATCGCGTCGCGGCTCGAATCACACTTTACCGGCGCAAAGCTGCAGCTTGATTCCTGGTTCTCAACCGAAAAACTGCAGTCATGCTCAAAGCCCATGAACTCCTCGAAAGGTATGATCTTGTTGAATGGGTTGTTCAGGCTGTTCCCGACCCTTCCTGTGACTGAATCAGGAAAAGTCAGTACCTTATACTTCCTGAACTGTTCCATGTCTGCTCTTGAAAGAGACACCGACCTCCCGATATTGAAGTCATAAACGTAATAGCCGGGCCGTCCACCTGCTGCCCGTCGGCACTCGTCGAACTGCTCCAACAGAGAGGCTGCAGTGCTAGCCTGCACAACACCATTCCCAGTTCCCGGCGCACACCCTTGTAGGTAGAGGAGCTGCGAACTGAAAGGACCCCCAACGTATTCCCGGATCTCCTTGCCCTCAATGTACGCCCGAAAGACAAGGACAGCTGCCGACGCCAACAGGATGAGCAGGATAACCGCCGACACAGTGCCCACCTGCCTGAACCGCGGGCTCTTCACAAGGCTAGCGGTAGAATCTTGCTTGAAGGTCTGTGAAAATTTCATGTCAGAGTCTCTGTAGTCTGCTTTTGACACCGGGCCTGGCTAGGCAAATCTGCCCGATCAACGGCGGGAATGCCTCCGAGGTTCCAACGCCAAGCAGGAAGTTCGAGCTCCCTGCCTGTTTCAGTCAGATGTTGGATCGTCGTGTAGCCCACTCTGACCAAGGAATTCTCAAGGTAAGTCCCAAAACTGTTCATCCCCCGCAATCAACATTCAAGAATTAGCACCTGCTGGCTACTGACCACAAATGACTGAACAACAACCCGAAACCCCCGAAGCCAGATACGACTCCGAAATCGTCGACGTGCAACGCCGCATGGACGAAACATGGGCCGGCGACAGACCAGTCGATCCGCGCACATATCCTTACTTCAACCCTGACTACCGCCTCCCTTTCAAGCACATCGGCCTGCAGAAGCAGCTATTCCTCGACAACTACATCCTCGACGAGCTGATCGACGCCGAACGAACCATACCGCCACCGCAAAAGGCAGAACCGCCCCTCATCGAGTTCGAAAACCTCCCCTGGGAACGCTACCACTTCACCTGCGTTCCCGCCGCCGCCCTCTACGACCCCGACGACCGCCTCTTCAAAATGTGGTACAAGACCTTGGTCAGCGGCAACACCAACATAGCCCAGGGCACCGAAGTCGTTCTCTGCTACGCCGAGTCCGACGACGCCCTGCACTGGCGCAAACCCCTGCGCGAGGACTTTCAGCCATTCGAGGACAGCCAAAAGACCAATATCGTCGTCCGCGACTTCGACAACGGCGCCATCGTCCTCAATCCCGACCGCACCGATCCGAGCCGGAAATTCCTCGCCGTCTACAACCCCTCCATGGAGGCCACCCGCCGCGGCCTGCGCGTCATGTCCCGCGTCGCCACCTCTCCCGACGGCATCAGCTGGCACGTGATCAGCGACGATTCCCCCTTCCGCCACCACCACCAGATGCGCGTCATCTGGGATGACGCCTACAAGATGTGGGTCGGATACTCCCAGGCCTCGCACGCCTTCGCCAGTCACCTTCATGTCCGTACCATCGGCCGCCAGGAGAGCGCCGACTTCATCACCTGGTCCCCCAAACAGATAATCCTCTCCAGCGACTGGGACCCCAACGTCGGCCCCAATGTCGAGTTCCACACCATGTCCGTGCGCAAAGAGGGCAGCCTCTACATCGGCATCGTCGAGGAGGCGCATGGCGAACACCAGTGGCTCGTCAACCGCGACGGCAGCAACCAGCGCGATCAGTTCCACACCAAGGCCGCCCTCTACACCAGCCGCGACGGCCACCGCTTCTTCCGCGCCGACGGCTACCAACCTTGGGCCGGCAACGGCCCGCCCGGCAGCCAGTACTACGGCTACTTCTGCCACACCGTCGCCGGCTACCTCCTTCACCAGGGCAAAATGGTCATCCCCTGTTCCGCCTTCCCCCACAAACAGCGCGACACGCGCCCCGCCGGCGTATCCAATCACGCGCCCCGCTCATCCGCCGCCGCCTCCCGCCTCCACGTCGAGGACTTGACCCGCCACGGCATCGGCAGCCCCATGATGGATCACGTGCGCCCGCACCTGCCCCTGCAGCGGAGCATCGGCGCCATCGTCCTGCGCGAGGACGGCTGGGCCGCGCTCCGTCCCAAATACGAAGCCGGCCATGTCATCACCAAGCAGTTCGTGTTCGAAGGCAACGCCCTCCGCGTCAACGCCGACTGTGCCTATGGCCTGATCCGCGTCGCCCTCCTCGACTCCGAGTTGAAACCCTATCCCGGCTTCAGTCTGGAGGACTCCGTCCCGCTCCACGCGCCCTCCCATCAGATATGGCACCAGGCTACCTGGAAAGACATGCCCGACCTGCGCCGTCTGTGGAACAAACCCGTACGCATCTGCTTCTCGCTCCTGGAGAGTAGCCTCTACGGCTTCCAGTTTCATTACCAACCTGATTCCGCGAATGAAGGAGGCTAAGCCTATGCTTGCCAATGTCAACACGACCGACGTCGCCGGCGCCATCCGGCTGGGATGCCGCACCATGTGTTCGGTCTTCGACGCCGATGACGACGACGTGCCCTTTTTCGGCTCCCAGGTTTGGCCCGAGGCCTTTCTCAGCTTCAGTTCCTCCGCCTCCGAGGCGCATGTACCCGGCCGCCATCTCAACGCCCTCCTCAACGCCGAAGACGTGCTCGGCCTCAACCTGGATCAAGGCTGCATCGACCGCCACGCCCGCGCCGCCTTCCTCTCCTACTCCGGCGATCTTCCCCTTCCCCTCAACCGCGATCGCATAGGCGGCCCCCTCGTCCATTTCTATCCCCATCACGTCCGCGAGGGATTTCACGCCCTATACGCCCTGGCCCGATTCCGCAACAGCGCACAGGCAGTCGAGCTGGCAGAGCGTAGCATACGTGCGATTCAGGAGCTCTGGCATCCGCGCAGGGGCTGGGACAGAGATCGGATTGAGAGCAACTTCGAACTCCATTCCACAACATTCATAATCGGACTGGCGCGGGCGATCGGCCCCCTGGTCAAGTTGCACCGCCACACCCGCTGCGCCGGCGCACTCGACCTGGCAATTGGGCTCGCCGGCAAAGCAACTGACGAGTTCTTCCTCCCGTCCGGCGCCTACGATCGCGAGACCTTCGGCGCACATACCCACTCCACCACCTGCGTCATGTCCTCGCTCGCCCAACTGGCCGACCTCACCCGCAACGCGAGCCTGATGCAGCGAGTCCGCGCCTTCTACGACAACGGCCTCAACGACATTCGCGATCAGCTAGGCTGGGTTATCGAAAGCAGCGACGACGGCCGCGATCCCGACCGCGGCGAGGTCAACAACACCGGCGACATCGTCGAGACTGCGCTCTTGCTCGGGCAGTGGGGCTATCCGCAATACTACGAAGACGCCGAGCGCATCCTCCGCTGCCACATGCTCCCCTCCCAGCTGCGCGACATCTCCTTCATCTGCGAACCCGACAACCCGCACAACGAGGACGGCAAGCGCGACGTCGCCAACAGGCACCTCGGCGCCTTCGGCTTCCCCGCGCCCTACGGGCATAAGCCCATCGACGCCGAACGCATCAGTTTCAACATGGACATCGTCGGCGGCTCAGTTGGATCACTCTGTGAAGTCTACAGGCAAGCGGTGGACACGACCCCGGCGGGCCACTACGTGAATCTGCATTTCGACCACGAAACCGAAGCCGTTGACGTTGAGTCGCCCTACACCCATCCCCACATGCGCGTGCGCGCCAAGCGCCCGGGTCCCCTCTTCGTGCGCCTCCCCAGTTGGGTCGAAATGGACGCCCTCAGCATAGACGGCCTCGATGACCCGCCCCGCCTCCACAACGGCTACCTCGTCCTCAGCCAGCCGCCCATCAACCGCTGGATCACCATCCAATTCGATCTGGCCGAACGCGACATCGTTCTCAGCCACCGCACCCGCGACATCAAAGTACGCCTCCGCGGCGACCGAGTCGCCGCCATGTCCAACTTCGGCGCCGAACTCACCTTCTTCCCCGCCCTGGAGGAGCAATAGCGCAACCTCCCATCCGCCAACCAACTGTAGGGGCACCCCTTGTGGGTGCCCACGTGAGTGCCCTTTTGAATCTCGAATCGCCCCTGTAGGGGCACCCCTTGTGGGTGCCCACGTGAGTGCCCAGCTGATACTCGAATCGCCCCGTAGGGGCACCGCTCGTGTGTGCCCACGTGAGTGCCCGGTTGATACTCGAATCGCCCCAGTAGGGGCACCCCTTGTGGGTGCCCCAACTCCCCCCGATTCCACTGTAAAGGAAACCAACCATGGCCAGCAGACCAATCCACATCCTACTCGTCGCCGCCCACCCCGCCGACAGCTTCGACATGGCCGGCGGCACCCTCGCCCACCACGTAGAACAGGGCGACCGCGTAACAGCAGCCATCCTCACCACCGGTGTACGCTCCCACCACTGGGAACTCGGCGAGCAGCGGCGCCTCGCCGGCGCCGAACTGGATGTCGAACAATTTGTGGCTCAAGCCGTCGAGGAAAAACTGGAAGAGGTCCGCCGCGCCTGCCGCATCCTCGGCTTCGACGACGTGCGCGACCTCGGCTTTGAAGACGACGACGTCCTCGTCACCCAAGACAAGATCGAGGCCATCGCCGAAGTCATTCGCGCCGTCAAGCCCGACATGCTCATCACCCACCACCCCTTCGAGAGCGGCGGCTTCAAAATGCACGGCACCACCGGCCAGTGCACCCTCTACGCCTGGCAGCTCGCCATGGGCTCCGGCCGCGGCCGCCAGGAGCGCCACCCCGTTCCCGTCATCTACTTCATGAACCCCACCGCCTACATCGGCAACAACAGCCTCGAATACGCCGGCACCGCCCGCGTCGACCTCTACATCGACATCACCGACGTTATCGACAAAAAAGTCCGCGCACTCGACCAGATCGCCAGCCAGTACTACGGAGGACCCTACGCCCGCAAGCGCGCCGAAACCTCCGACGGAAGCTCCGGAAACAGCGCCCTCGTAGCCTACGCCGAAGAATTCCAGCGCTTCCAGCCCCAGGTCCGCTACACGCTCCCCATAACCGACGCCGAGCTCGAACGCATCACCGAACCGCAGTCGGCCCACATGGGCCGCCGCAGCGAAATGATCGGAGGTCTGATGCCGCTGTCCGACGGCGAGAACTTCACCTCCCGCCATCGCATGTCGAAGGAAAAATACGAGGACTGAATTAAGTAAGGGCCAGCCCGCAATGGCATTCAGCTATGGCTTCCTGATGCATAACTGAACAACGTCTTGCAGGGACAAAGCGCGGCCGACCCTTGATGGGCCGCACAACTGTGCAATAAGTCCCAACACGCCGTTAGGTGTTCTTCGCGCCCCTCCGCGCAACTTTGCGGATTAAAGAAAGGTGTTCTTCGCGCCCCTTCGCGTAACTTCGCGGATAAAATCGAAGAGTCACTCCTCAACCCGACTGATGACCATCCGCTCATCGCCGGCGCCGTTCCGCCACAGATCCTGACAGGCCGCAGCCAGTTCCTCCAGCCCCTCCGTTATCGTGGCAAACAGATTGCCCGGCATATGCCCTTCCGGCCCCAGCAGATAATTCTCCCGCCCATAAAAGATCGCCAGATCGATCAGCCCCGTCTCCCGGCACTGCTCCCGCAAAAAAGGCGGTACGTTGCTGCCCGGCGGCACCGGCAAATACAGAAAATCGCCCGGAATCGGAAAGACCGTCGCATTCTCCCTCCCGGGATCCTTCTCCGCGAACGGCGGCGTCAGAATATAGACCTCGTTGTTCGCCCACTTCGCATGATAGGCTTCGCCCTCCAGCGGCAGCGCATTCCAGACCGCCTCGGCCGTCAACGGCGCCGCGTCATCAAGCAGCTCAGCCACCGCCGACACGTCATGTTTCTCAAATGAAATCCTGATCTTGCGAGCCATATAGACTTATCCTTGTTTTCCGGTAATGAGACTCAGTTCTCAAACAATACGCCTCGCCCTGGCAAACGCGGCTCCACCCCCATCATCTTCGACGCCTGCCAGCCGGTAGCCTGATTTGACGTAACCACCGGTTTCCCAATCTCCTCCTCCAGGTCGCCGATAAAGTCGGCCGTCTTCTGCCCCGTGCAGCTGATCAGCACCGCGTCCGCCTCCGGCACGTCCGACCTGAGTGCCGCCTCGCGAATCGTCTCCGGCGGCACGATGCCGTGGTCCTGCAGATAGTGCAGCGGATTGCTGTTCACCACCTCAATGTCGCACTCCGCCAGAAATCCGATGAGCGCCCGGTTCACGTCCTCCATGTAAGGCGACGCCGTCGCCACGCGCCGCACGCCCAGGCAGTGTAGCGCCTCGACGATAGCGCTGCTGGCAGTTGTACACGGCAGCCCAGTCGCCTCCTCAACCCTCTTCTTCAGCGCCTCGTCGCCCGCTACACCCTGCACAAAGCTGGCCGTCGTGCAGTAGTACGCGAAAACGCTCGGCTTCAACCGCATCAATCTCTTGGCCGCGGCCTCTATGTCCCCGTTCTCAGCCAGCCAGATCCCCAGCTCCACGCTGCTGCCTTCTTCAAGCTCTGCATCCTCCGCAAACATCGGCACATGCGTCCGCGCCGACACCATCGGCACCTCCTCCGGCAGATACTTGCGAATCTCATCCAGCATCCGGTTGATGTCATGATCCAGCCACATATCGTCCGGATAAATCGCCCCCAGCGTCTGATGCACCTGCGCCATCTGCTATTCCCCCTCTATCCCGCCCACCGGCGCACCTTCTGTCGGACCCACGTCCCCTGCAGCCGCTGCGTCAAAGCGCAGCCTTCGCCCTTCTCCCGTCTCAACTATCCGCCACCACCGGATTGCTCAAGACACCAATCTCCTCGAACTCCAGCTCAACCGTGTCTCCCACCTTGAGCCCCGGCGGATGCACCGGCGTCCCCGTCGCGATCATGTCGCCCGGCTCTAACCGCATGTACTGGCTGATATACTCGATCAGCACCGGAATCTGAAACAGCATCGTGTTCGTATTGGCGTGCTCGATCTCCTCGCCATTCACACGCATCGTCATCGCCAGACTGTGTGGATCGCTGACCGCGCCCGGCAGCACCACATGCGGCCCGATCGGAGTAAAGGTGTCGACTCCCTTCGTGTACGACCAGGGACGCTGCACCTCGAAGGCAACATTTTGCAGGTCGCGTGCCGTCACGTCATTCAGCAGCGTGTACCCGGCCACGTACTCGTACGCATCCGCCCGCGCAATGTGGCTGCCCTCCTTTCCAATGATCACCGTCAGCTCGATCTCCGGCTCCACCACGTTCAGGCCCCGCCTGAAAATGATAGGCTCGCCCGGCCCGATGATCGAAGAGGTCGGCTTGAAAAAGAGCGGCGGCTCATCCGGGTCCTCCTCGCCGGGATGCGAATAGTTTCCCCCCAGCGCAATCAGCTTGCCTGGCTGCGGAATCGGCGTGCGCAGTTTAGGGTCCGCAACAGTGAACGCGCCATTCAGATGATGCTCAAAGACAAACATCATCGTGGACTGAAAAGTCTCCGCGTTGAACAGGCCCGCCTTCATCAACGCAACCATGTCAGTGATCAGCTGCGGACTCTCGTCACCCTGCTGGATCAACTGTTGAGCCTGGTACGCCCGCGAAAAATCCAGCATCCCGAAGTCGGTTACAATGCCAACGTGATTGTGGTCGTCGTGTGCAAACAGTGCGATTCTCATCGATTCAATCCTCCGCAATCCTGCGTTGTACTGCCCGATAGACTGTCATCCGACACCTGGGATAGTTGACGCCTTTCACATAAACGAATTGCCGTAGCAAAGTGTTGATCCGCGTAGGGCCGCGCAGCAAGAATTACAAAATCAATACACCTCTGGTGTTCTTCGCGCCTCTTCGCGTCCCTTCGCGGATAAAGAAGGTGTTCTTCGCGCCCCTTCGCGTGCCTTCGCGGATAAAGAAAGGTGTTCTTCGCGGCCGCAAGCCCGCTACACCGTTAACTGCTTCCGATAAATCGTAATCCCCTCCACCTCACGAAAACCCAGTCGCTCGTACAGCGGCAGCGCCTTGAAATTCAGACTATCCATATCCAGTTCAACACGCTTGAACCCACTCTCCCGCAACCGGCCCATCGCCTCCTCCATCAGACAGTTACCCAGCCCTCGCCGTCTGAACTCAGGACGGACGCCAAGAATGTGTAGATGCGCCAGCCCCTCTTCCCTCGGATTGAGACTCGGCGCGCAATGGCAGATGCCAGCCAAAACCCCGCCCGCCTCGGCCACAACGCTGATCTCCTCCCGAAAACGCGGCGAGCTGGCGTGCCGGGCCCAGCTCTCGTCCGAATACGAAAACCCGCCCCAATGGTCCGAAAACGAAGCGTTGAAAGCCGCAATCCAGGCTGGCCCATCCCCCGACCGGTAACTCCGCAGCGATATGCCCTCAGGAACGCACTCCTCCGACTGTAACGCCGTCGGCGCTGAACCCAGCTCGCAGGCCATGATCACAAACGTCCGCACCGCCCGGAATCCGGCCCTCCTCAGCCCGGCCATGACTTCCTCGTCCTCACGCAACCCCCGCGCCTCGACACTGCACTCTGCGGCCGCACCACGTATCCCTTCCGATACCAGATGTTGGATGCGGTCCAAACCCGCCTGAACGATCCCGTCGACCGCAACCGTCCCCCGCCTCCCCGGATCCACCACCCAGTCAAGCATCCACGACGCCTCGGAGCCAACCGGATAAACCGTCACGCAGGCATCGACGACAGCGTCCTCTCCAGTGACAAGCACCAAGCGCTCGACCTCCGCCAAACGGCCTCCCAGTCGACTACGCACCTCTTCCCTCGTCAAGCCGCGCTCAAGTCCGAGCGGATAACGAGGCGCGAACGCAAAAAGCGGCAATTCATCTGCCGCCTCGGGACCCAGCGCACGCGCCGCGCCGTCATGAGAGTCGGCTCGAGCGAACAATTCGCACAGGGCCGCCAGGTCGCGGTCGCAATACTCCCGAAAGCGGCCTTTCACTCCCGTTCTCCTACCACGTCCTCGGCAGCTGCAAACAAATGTCCAAAACCACTTTGCCTCCGGACCCGCCCACCCAGCCGCAGCGCCTCCCACATCGTAACCTGGTTTGCCGTCAAAACCGGCTTGCCCACCGCACTGTCCAACGCAGATAGGAACGCAACCGTATGCAGGGCCGTATCGGGAACCAGAATGGCTTCAGCACCGGCGTGGTCGTTCGCCCGCACGAAGTCGATTACCTCCTCGCCACCGACCTCGCCGACCTCGACCGCAGTCCAGATGCCCAGGCTGCCCAGATGCACAACCTGGATGCCGCCCTCGCCCAGAAAACCGACAAACTCGGTCGCCAGCTCCTCCGGATAGGTCGCGGCCACCGCCACCCGCGTGATTCCCAGTGCCTGTATGGAATTTACAAAGGAAAGTGATGTGCTGGAGGCAGGGACCCCCAGAAAACTGCCGAGCTGCCGCGCCTGTTCCTCAGCCCCGGCCAGCCCGTAGACAAAACTGCCACTCGTACACGCCCACATGCACACGTCCACGCCGGGCGTTCGCAACGCAGCCGCGCCGGGCCCCAATTGCGCCCAATCCCCCGTGCGCCGGCAGTCCTCTACCGTATGCAGATCGACCGCATCAGTGTGGACGACCCGAACCTCCACCCGCGGCTCCAGCCTCGCAGCCATGGCGGGATAATCGTCCTCGGCCGAATGCAGCGGATACAGAATGCCAATGCGAAGCATGTCAATCACCGCTTGAAATTGCTGGCCGCAGTTGACTCCGAAACCCCTGGCCGCTACTCTCCTACAGCGCAGCCTCTACCGAAGACAGGCTCTCGTTCAGCGCCTCGATCGCGTAATCGAGCTGCTCCTGCGTGATCACAAGCGGAGGCGACATCTTGAGCACGTTGTGGTAGGAGCCCCCGTAATTCGTCGAGATGACGCCCCGCTGCAGCAGACCGTCAACCACGCGTGCGCCCTCCTCCGTCGCCGGTTCACGCGTCTCTCGATCCCTGACGAACTCCACACCCACCATCATGCCTACCCCGCGCACCTCACCGATCAAATGGTGCTCCTGCTGCAGCTCCTGCAGCCGCGAAATGAAGTAGTCCCCCAGCTCCGCGCCGCGCTCCACCAGGTTCCTCTCCTCAATCTCCGCCAGCGATGCCAGCGCCGCCGCACAGCCCACCGGGTTGCCCAAAAAGGTGCTCGTGTGCATCATCGGCCCCCACGCCTCCGCCACCTCCTCAGACATGATCGTGGCCGAAATCGGGAAACCGCTCGCCAGCCCCTTGCCCACCACCATGATGTCCGGCACAACGTCGTACTCGTCCATGCCGAACCAGTTGCCCGTCCGCCCGAACCCAGTGATGATCTCGTCGGCAATCAGCAGGATCCCGTGCTCGTCGCACAGCCGCCGCACAGTCTGCACAAACTCCTTCGGCGGCACAATCCAACCCCCGTGCCCCTGGACCGGCTCCATGATGATCGCCGCCACGTCCGCAACGCCCGAGTCCGGCATCGTCAGCACATGCTCCAGGTACCCGCCGTCGCAGAAGTAGCAGTCGTCCCCGTCCCCATGCGTCGGACAGCGATAGGGATACGCGTACGGCACGTGCGTCGTATCCGCCAGCATGTTCTGGAAAGGCGCCCGGTAATAGTTCTGCGAAGAGACCGACAGCGCCCCCGTCGTCTTGCCGTGAAACCCGCCCTGAAAAGCAATGATCTTGTGCTTGCCCGTAAAAATGCGCGCCGTCTTCAGCGCAGTCTCCACCGCCTCCGCACCCGTGTTGGCGATATGCGAGACCGACAGCTCGCCCGGCGCCCGCTCTGACAGCTTCTCCGCCAGCTCGACCCTGTTCCTGTTGGGGTTGAGCCCGCCCTGGCTGTGCATCATCGTCTCCGACTGCTTCGCAATCGCCTGCACAATGCGCGGGTTGCTGTGCCCCGCCGTCGCCACGCAGAATCCCGCCGTCAAATCCACATAAACATTGCCGTCGGCATCCACGATGTTCGCACCCCGCGTCCGCTCCCAGAACACCGGCGTCTGCCCCCGTGGAATCACCGAGCTTGTCGGCGGCTCCACCTTCCCGAGCCGCTCGGTCAACCTGATCGACTCCGGCCCCGGCGGCGGCGTCACCATCTCCGGCAGCGCCGTCCCATCCTCCAAAGCCTGCAAGTTTAAGTTCGAAGAGTAAGTCTGCATTCCGGATCTCCTCTGCGGCAGAACCTGTTCAGCCAGCCCTTTCAATCAAAACTACGACGTTACTCTGAGACAGGGAAAGCCCCGCCACTGACTACTAACTGCTGACTACTAACTACTGCAGTTCTGGGCGGTCGGGCCTATTCGGCCCTCCCTTGTGCGGGGGCCAGTATATTATACACCAAACCGAGCCCACCAGACGTAGAGGA
>VXOE01000163.1 GCA_009840225.1 Caldilineaceae bacterium SB0662_bin_25
CCCCCACCCCGCGTCCTGGCAGATTCCGAGCATGTGCCAGCGCAGGCAAGACAGGCGAGGCCACTCCCATATATGCCCAACGAATACCGCGATGACCATCGAGAGCCCGCTACAGAATTACTGACACTACATTCCGCCCAGACAGACCGCCACAGTACACACAGAACATGGCTTAGCAATTACCCTAAAAATGAAAAGTCAGAACGACCCGGCCCTACGGCTGCCATCCGCATCGACGCATAGTGCGTGTTGAAGAGACTGTGGTCCCCCGACTCAACCACTATCTCCCACATCCGTTGCGTCATCGCTGCCAATCTCTCGGCATGTGCCGGATCTTGCGCCAGATTGTTCATCTCAAAGGGATCTGCGGCCAGATTGTAAAGCTCGTCATAGTCGAAGCCGTTGTGGACAAACTTCCAGTCACCGTCCCATAGCAGCCGCTGGCTGATAATATATCGCCCGCCAAAGTATTCGGCAAAACCCTGCTGATAATCCGATGTGTCCTGCGGACTGGCCAGCACAGGCGCGAAAGAGCGCCCGTCGATCTCCCCTAGCGGCTGCGCTCCCACCAGCTCCAGCAGCGTCTGGCCCACATCCTGCAGACCGACGCGGGCGTCGCTCACCTCCGCCTCCGCCGCGCCCGGCCCGGCCACCACCAGGGGAATGTTGTACGCCTCTTCAAACGCGCCGATATTCTTGCAATACAACCCGTGCGCGCCCAGAAAATCCCCGTGGTCCGATGTCAGCACCACGATCGTGTTGTCAAGCTGCCCAGCGCGTTCCACCCGCGCCAGCAGACGCCCGAACTGCTCGTCGATCTCGCTGATCGAGGCATAGTAACAGGCCGCCGCCTCCCGGTGTTCACGGTCCGTCCAGTCGCTCCACGCCTGCGCCGACCGCTTGTACAGATTCGGCTGCCCGCTCAAATCGTTGTGGACGTTCGGCTGCAGCGGAATCGAGTCTACGTCATACTGCGCAAACGTCTCCTCGTGGCAGAAAAACGGGTCATGCGGTTCGGTGAAACTGACAAAACAGCACCAGGACGCGTCCTCCTCCAAAGCCGTGTCGAGAAAGCCCAGCGCCTCGTCCGTCTTTTTGCCCATCCCGCGCTCACCGGCCGGCCGGTCACAGACGCCGTAGAAGCGGTTCGGCTCATAACCGGGCGGGCTCTCCAGAAATCGCTCCAACGAAAAATTGACCGAGTCCCAGTCTTGGCGCATGGCCAGCCCTCCCTGCTCCTGCCAACCAAAGCGCGAGAGCTCGTTCGAACGCTCCACATGCCATTTGCCAAAGTAACCGGTACGGTAACCGGCCTCCGTCAGCCGCTCCGCCCAGTGCGGATGTTGCGTGCGCAGCACCGCCTGATCGTCGTCAACCGTGTGCACAACATACAGCACACCGTGATTATGCGGCAGCAGACCGGTCATCAGGCTGGCGCGCGCCGGCGAGCACACCGCGTTCGGCGTATACGCCCGGCGAAATCGCACCCCTCTCGCCGCCAGCCTGTCCAGATGCGGCGTCTGGCACGGATTGTCCGGCTCCAGCACCCGCCCCTGCATCTGGTCCGTCATCAGAAACAGAATATTGGGAGTAGACACAGCAATAATTCCTCTCTTGCAGAAACTGTTAGGCCCCCGAAAGCGGAACCCAGGAGCCTTCCCTGTTTACCTGAGAATTGAAATGTAAAGGGAAAAACTGAAAATCTCGCGTGGAATGAACTCCACCCCTCAGGATTTACAAGGCAACTTCAACCAAAGTTTGCCTTCCAATAGCAAACTACCTATCTCCGCAGTACCGCGCCACTGCGCATAGAAAATTCAATACACCTTAGGTGTTCTTCGCGCCCCTTCGCGTGATTTCGCGGATCAAATGTTTTTTGCAACACACACGCGAGAAACATCCCAAACAGGCCTGCAGGCTTCCCGTTCTCCTTAAATTCCTGGCGCCCTTCCCAAAATTTACGAGGATCCTAATACCCGACCGCGTACCCGTCCCGCCGCGGATCAGAACCCCCGATCAACGCCCCGGACTCCGGATGCACCATGATCGCCTGCGCGCTGCCCGGTCCGCCCCAATCCCCTACATGCTCGAGTTCGTGTCCCCTACGCGCCAGCTCCTTCCGCACCGCCTCCGGAAAGCGGTCCTCCACCTGCAGGTTGTTGGAGCACACGTGCGGAATCGTCGATTCCATCGGGTTCTGCAAACTCCGCCAGCGCGGCGCCGCAACCGCCTCTTGCGGCGTCATACCGAAATCGAGCATATGCGTAACAAGCTGCAGATTCGTCTGCACCTGCGTATCCGCGCCCGGCGTCCCGCATGTTATCAGCGGTCTCCCGTCCTTGGTTATGATGACCGGATTCATCGTATGCCGTACCCGTTTGCCCGGCATCAGGCAGTTCGCATGCCCCTCCTCCAGATGCCAGTACGTCATGCGGTTGTTGAGCAGGATTCCCGTGTCACCCGCCACCAGGCTCGAACCAAATCCGGACTGGATGCTCTGGAGTATGCAGACCAGGTTTCCCGCCCGGTCCGCCACACAAAAGCAGGTCGTGTCTTCGTGCGCTTCCGGCCCGCCCGCCGCGACGTCGACCGCCGCCCGCCCCATGTCGATGCGCTCCGCCTGCTCTGCCGCATACGACTTCGACAGCATCCCCTCCAGCGGAATATCGACCCACTCCGGGTCCGCCATATACTTCTCTCGGTCGGCGAATGCCAGTTTCTTCGCCTCCACCATCAGATGAACGCTCTCGGCCGTATTGCATCCCATCTCCTGCAGATCGAACAGCTCAACAATATTCAACTCCTGCAGCAGAATATGCCCGCTCGAATTGGGCGGCATCTCGTACACCTCGTGCCCGCGATAGTTGACCTGAATCGGCTCCACCCACTGCGCATGGTAGTTGCCCAGGTCCTCCTCCGTCAGCAGGCCGCCCCGCGCCCGGCTGAACTCTGCGATTTCCTTGGCAATTTCCCCCTCGTAAAAGATCCTTCCGCCATCCTGCGCGATCCGGTGCAGTGTCTCGCCCAAGTTATAGTTGCACAGAATCCCGCCCGTCCCGATCGGGGCCCCGTCATTGGTATAGATTGCCCGCGTGTGCGGGTCCGCCGCGAAACGCTCGTGCTCCGCCTGCAAGCCGCCGGCCAGCAGATGGCTGATCGGAAAACCGTCCTCACACAGAGCTATAGCCGGACGGAATACCTCCTCCAGCGGCAGTGCCCCGTACCGTGCATGCGCCAGCAGCCACCCATCCACCAACCCGGGCACCGAGACGCTGCGTATCCCCTTCATCGGGATCCCGCCATCCTCCAGATAGCGCTCGCGCGTGGCCGCCCCAGGAGCAGGACCGGTCGCGTTTACCCCGCTGACCTCCCCCGTCTCAGCCCAATAGATCAGAATAAAGCCATCGCCGCCGACCCCCGAACCCGCCGGCTCAACCGCGCCCAGCGCGGCCGCCGTGGCAATCGCCGCGTCCACGGCGTTGCCTCCCCGCATCATCGTCCGGATCCCCGCCTGCGACGCCAGCGCATGCCCTGACGTAACCATCCCGTTCCTGCCCATCACCGACGGCCGAAACGCCGATGCCGTAATTCCGTGTGGCGATTGCATTCCTCACCTCCAACTATCAGAAAAGCATTATTTGGTGTCTGCCAAATCTAACCACTGACCACCTATTACCGCCGTTCACCGCCCCATCGCATACCCGATCTGCCCACGCGGCGACGCGCCGGCAGAGATAAGACCGCTCTTCGGGTCGAAAGTGATGGCAAGCACCTTGCCGTGGTTCCACGCCCCTCCCACCGTTACCTTGTGGCCGCGCTCTGCAAGCTTGTCGCGCACAGATTCAGGGATGCGCGCCTCCAGCGTAAGGCTGCCTGGCTTGGCATTGTGCGGATAAAAGGAGTTGGGGAAGTGGTTGGTGTGGAAGCTTGCCGCATCAATCGCCTCTTGCAGGTTCATGCCGAAGTCGATCACATTGAGGAAGAATTGCAGTGTCCACTGGTCCTGGCTATCGCCGCCTGGCGTGCCGAAAGCCATGAACGGTTCACCGCCCTTTGTCGCCAGCGATGGCGTTAGCGTCGTACGCGGCCGTTTGCGCGGCACGAGCGCATTGGCGTGCTTCGGGTCCAGGTAAAACATCTGCCCCCGCGTCCCCAACGGGAAGCCCAAGCCTTCGATCACCGGCGAAGAGGGTATCCAGCCGCCGCTGGGCGTCGCCGCAAACAGATTTCCCTCGTGATCGACCGCATCGGCGTGCGTCGTATCCCCCGTGTAGACGTTCGGATCAGCTTCCGCATGAGTGGGCGTGCTGGCGGGGGCATCGCCCGGTCGCAATTCCAGCGACGCCCGCTGCGCGTCTATCAGTTCCCGGCGAGCGGACGCATACGCCTTCGATAGCAGGCGATCTAGCGGCACGTCCACAAAATCCGGGTCGCCATAATACTGTTCACGGTCGGCAAATGCCAGCTTGGACGCTTCGACCACGGTGTGGATGTAGTCGGCTGAATTGTGTTCGAAAGCGCCGAGTTCATAACCTTCGAGCAGCGCCAACTGCTGCAGGAAGACGGGCCCCTGACACCACGTATTACACTTGTGAACATCATAACCGCGATAGTTGAACGAGACCGGCGACTCCACCTTCGTCGTATATTCGTGAAAGTCGGCTTCTACCAGCAGGCCGGCGTTGCACTGCCCGCTGGCGTCGCGCACCTTAGTCTCGCGTTGAAAGGCGACCATCTTTTCCGCGACAGGCCCTTTATAAAAATAGTCACGCGCCGCAGCAATCCCCGCCTCACGACCAAGGTGACTGTTGCGTATCTCGGAGTCAACCGTTGCCTTGAACGTCCCCGCCCAGTCCGGATTGGCCAGAATCTCGCCCACCTCCGGCGCCCGCCCGTTCGGCAGATAAGCCCGCGCCGAACTGGGCCATTCGTTTTCGAATTTCTCCTTGAGATTGGCCAGTGAACCGTGCAACCCCGGATAGACCGGAAACCCTTCTTCCGTCAGCTCGATCGTCGGCTCCAATACATCCCTGAGCCGCAAACGCCCAAACTGTTGCAGTGCGGTCGTCCACGAGCCAAACGCCCCCGGCACAGTCGCCGGCAGAAACCCATCGCCCGGAATGATTTTGATGCCCTGCGCCTTGAACCACCCTATCGTCGCCGCCTTGGGCGCGTAACCCTGTCCGTTAATGGCGTACACCTGATTCTGCCGCGCGCTATAGATCAGGATCGGCACCTCGCCGCCGATGCCGTTCGACTGCGGCTCAAGCACGTTGAGCGCAAGACCGGCCGCCACACCGGCATCGATCGCATTGCCCCCTCTATCGAGCATGCGGGCGCCGGCCTCCGCCGCCAGGTAATGTCCCGCTGTGACCACACCGTGGCGGCCCATGAAGACTGGCCGTGTTGTAAAGGACATCGTCTTCCTCCCCATGCGCTGGCAATTGACCAACTCTTGGCGTGCGTAGCGTAGCGCTATTTGTCCCAGTCTGCGCGTGGCGGCCACAGCACAGAACCCCCAATCGTTCTGACCTCAGGTCGCTCAGCCACCCAGTCCTCGGTTGTATCCCGCCACCTTTTGAAGTGGGGCGTCTGCATGTGCGCCTGGAACGCGGCCTCGTCCTCATAGACCTCGTACAGCCAGATCGTGTTCGGATCGTCGCCATCCCGGATCACGTCAAATCGCAGACAACCGGGCTCATGTTCCACCGAACCCTGGGCGTCCAGCAATATCTCTTCGATGAACCGCTCCGTAAACTCTTCCTTGATTGTTAAGGGGGCGATGATGACATACATGACCGTATTTCTCCTTTGTGCGATTTGGGAAACGTAGGGACTGTCGGGTGACCGTTGGTGGGTGTTGGGTTGCCTGCAGAGGGAAGCCTATCACAGTTCAGAATAGTTTGCGACCCGATTGACGACGCCCTCGAGCGACGCCCGTCGAATGCCATCCAGCTCGTCAGCGCTGAAAACACCTGCCCTGTACAGGTTTCGATACTCGTCAGTGACGCTCTGGTCGAATATCATCGGGTCGTCAGAGTTGACCGTCACCGGCACGCCGTTGTCAAAAAGGAGGCGGATCGGGTGACTCGCCATGTCGGGCACCGCATCCAGCATCACATTGCTCGTCGGGCACACATTCAGTCGAATCCCGTTCCCCGCCAGCCAGCGCATCACCTCCACCGACTCGGCCGCGCCAATGCCGTGCTGAACCTCATCCAGCTCCAGCAATTCAACCGTCCGCCGCACCTCCTCCGCGCCCCCGAACTCTCCGACATGTGCCTTCAACTTCATGCCCGCGGCCTTCGCCTCTGCATAGAGTGATTCGACGTCCTCAGGCTCGCACGCCTCCTGGTGGTCGTACAGGTCGATCGAATGAAAAAAACTTAACCCGATGGCCTCGTGCGCCCGCGACATTAGCTCTGGGTCCGATGCGGCCTGACGGGGAATACCTAACTCCGGGCGCAATTCAATCAGCGGCTGAAAACGCGCGACCAGTTCTCGTAGATGCCCCACGACCCCGGTCAAACCGTCTGCATAGTACGCCGCCCGTCGAATGTCAAAGCTTATCTCCATCATAACGACACCGTCCCCGATCGCGTCGCGAAGCGCAGACTCCGCCACGAACTCGATGGTCTCCCTGTTTCGCAAGTGGGGGTCCAGAACGTCCATGGCGTATACGATCATTCCCCCCAGCTTATTCATCTTGTCTGGAGGAGGTTCCAGCCTGCGGCCCAGGCGACTCTCCAGGTTGTGGCGTCGTGTGCTGAAATAAGCGTGGCAGTGCAGGTCGACCTTGGGAGCCGCCCGCAACGCATCCCAACTGTCCTCTTTAAGGGCCTCTACGAAACTCTTCTTCATGGCCGTTCTATGGTATCTCGTTCTCCCGGTTCAAACTGTTTCCCAGGGGACTCTCTCCCCCTCGATCCTCACGAAGTCCATGCGGCTTCATCGCCAAGCACCGATTCAAGATACGCCCGGCTCATCCTCGCCGCCTCTCGCGCCGCCCGCGGCGCCCGCGGTGTCCCATCCAGTTCAACGTTGACCCAACCGCCAAAACCGCCATTCTCCGCCAGAATGGCGAAGATCTCAGGCATCGGCAGGATACCGTTTCCGATCGGTTCGTAGTTCACGTAGCCGCTGCGGTCAATCTCCTTGCCGTCGGCATCCCGCTTGTAGCTGCCGTTCCAGTCCTTCAGATGCACGTGGACAATGCGCTCGCGATATGTGCGCATCACCTCCAGAATGTCGCTGCCTCCCTTGGCGATCTGCCCCGTATCCGGCGCAAATCCGATCAGCGATGCATCCACCAGCCCCAAAATCGTGTCGATGTCCTCGCGGGTCTCGATAGCCGTCCCCGTGTGCGGATGCAGCCCCGCCGCCAGCCCGTTCCCGTGGCAGTACTCTCCGATCTGGTTCAGAGCATCGGCCAGACGGCGAAACTGGGCCTGCGTATACCCCTCCGCAGGTCGCGGGCCCGCCTGCAGCACCAGCGTCTCGCCGCCGGGCAGCGCACGCAGCGCGTCAGCCTCCCGCTTGGCACCCTCCAGATCGGCAGCTGCCGTATCCGGGTTGATCCACTCCTTATAGCAGTACGCCGCAGCGGTTGGAATGCCAAAACTGTCCACCAGGCCGCGGTATCCGCCTGCCCTGCTCCCATCGAGTTCGAGAATCTTGAACGCAAAAGTCTCAAAGCCCTGATAGCCCAGTTCGGCAGTCTCGCGATACGCCTGCTCAACATCCCCCGGTATTCCCCAGGTGATTCCAGTATGGCCAATCTTCATTATCCTCTCCTCACAATAAATGCCCGGCTGTAACGCTGACCGCCTGCCGCCGGCCTCTTACATGATCTGGAACCCACCGTCCACGTACAGAGATTGCCCTGTCACGTAGCTGGCCTTATCCGAAGCAAGAAAAGCCGCCACCTGCCCAATCTCGTCCGGCGCGCCCGCACGTTTCAGCGCGATACTCTCCAATACAATTGGCAGGATCTCGGGGTCCTTCATCACCCAGCTTGTCATGTCCGTGTCGATCAGACCCGGATTGATACAGTTGACGCGAATGTTGTGCTCGGCCAGCTCAACCGCCAGATTCGCGGTCAGCGCTTCAACCGCCCGTTTACTCGGCGCATAATGCGCCCGTCCCGGCAACACCATCCCCGCCTGCACCGAGCCGATGTTGACGATCGCGCCGCCCTTCCCACTGGCGATCATCTGACGGACCGCAGCCTGCGCACACAGAAACTCGCCCCGAAGGTTGATGTTGGTTACACGCTCCCACTCCTCCGGCGTAATCTCCAGGAAGGGCACGATCGACTCCACACCCGCGTTATTCACCAGAATATCCAGACCGCCCAGCTCCGCCACCACCTGGTCCACCATCGCCTGGACCTGGTCCGGCTGGGCAACATCGGCCATCGCCACCACCGCCCGAACACCTGAATCGCGAACCGCCTGCGCCACAGCCTCGGCCTGTTCCGCCCCCTCTACATCGTTAACGGCCACGTCGGCCCCCTCCACCGCCATCGCCAGGCAGATGCCTCGCCCTATCCCGCGGCGGCCACCGGTTACCAGCGCAACCTTCCCTTGCAGAATTCCCATCTCTACGCTCCTTTTCCATTTTCAGTTTCAGACCTGTCACGCCACCTTTCGCGCACATTCGGCGAAACGTAGCGCCCCGTTTCATCGCCCTGCGGCGGGAAATCTCCTGTATCGCACATCGCCAGAAACGGATTGTCCCCTACCTCAACCGGAAATTTGATGACCGAGCGGCGCCTCGCCGACTCATAAATGCCGATCATCACCTCGGTAACCTTGCGCCCGTTCTCGCCATCCAACGGATGCGGCGCCCCCGTTTCAATCGTCCCGATCAGGTCCTTGATCTCGAGCCCAATTGCGCTGACAGGAGCAGGCCACTCGATCTTTATCTCTTCGACTTCGCTGCCCCGATAGATGCGCAGCGCAGGCGCATTCAGAAGATCGGCGCTTCGGAATACGTCGCCGTAGAGTTCCAGTCTGCCCTCATCGCCGTGAATGATGAAATGATGGTAGCGATGGATCTCATCGTTCCAGCTTGGGTCCAGCGAATGCTGCCGCCTGATCCTGCCATCGAATGCGGGCGAGCGTGCCATCCAGCCCCAGACCATGCTGGCCCTCACCTGGTTCGTGAACGCCAGGAAGGCAATCCCCGCGTTTTCGCAGCGGTGACCGTAATACTCATAGCCTTCATGCCCGTCTACTTGCCCCAAAAGGTGATCGACTTCCGGCTCTCCCAGCAGCGCCAGCAGCATATGGATCGTGTGTGTCCCGTCCGTCATCAGGCACCCGGCCTTGAGCGAGGCCTCAGCGGATACGACGCGGCCGATCGCACCTTCGGCAATCAGCTCCCGGGCGCGCACGTATTGGGGCATATAATGGCGCTGGTGGCTGATCGTCAGCCATGAGCCCGACGCCAGGCAGGCTGCCAGCATCTCGTCCGCCTCCGTCAGATCCATCGCCATCGGCTTTTCACACACGATCCCCTTCGTCCCCGCCTGCGCCGCCGCCACCACCATCTCACAGTGCAGCGCATCATGCGTAACCACCGACACCAGGTCCGGCTGGATCTCTGCCAGCATCTCCTTGTAGTCGGTGAACAACCCCTCAGCGCCCGTCTCCTCGGCGAAAGCCTTCAGAGCATCTTCGGAGATATCGGCCCCCGCCGCGATCGGAATACCCAACTCCTTGTACGCCTGCATATGGCCCCGGGCCATGCGTCCACACCCGATCACCGCCGCTTTGTATTCAGTCATTGGAGTTTCCCCTGTCGAAATCAATGGCGAAATGCATGTTTCAACTACGGTTCGCTGTGGTTGCCGCGCGCGCCACCGTCTCGTCGCGCAGCCGTCGCGCGTAGTCGACATTATACTGAAGCCGGGCCGGAATAATCGTCGCCCAATCGATATCCTTGCTCTCCTCAGGACGCGGATGGAGACCGGCCCTTAACTGCTGCTCGCCTCGCCACAGATGCCGCACAAAGCGGGCCATCCGGGGCGGCGTCAGGTCGGTAAAGCTCCCCAGGAACGCCTCGTCATACATCGGAATCGGAATAAACCCCCCGCTGTCCTCAATGTTCAGATGGACGTTCGGATTGGCCTGGTACAGAATCTCCACGACCGCCGGCAGATCGACAAGGCCCCGCCCCAACGGCGCACCACCCTGCCAGTTATAACCTTCCGCCGTGGGATAGATGCACGTGTCTTTGAAATGGGTCGTATGCACGTAAGGCGCCAGCGCCCGCGCCGCGTCAACCGGATCCTCGAGCAGCCCCAATGCATTGGCCGTATCCAGGTTGACCTGGACGTGCTCCGAGTCGACCGCTTCAATGATATGCACGAGCTCCAGCGAAGTCAGATCGACATGCAGCTCCATCGTGATGATCACGTCGAACTCCGCAGCCATCAGACTCAACGCCCGCAACACCTCGATCGTCAACTCGATCTGTTCCGCCAGCGTCGGCACAGCAAACGTGCGCTCCTTGAGCAGACCAAAACAGGTATTCAGTATCGGAGCGTTCAACTTCCTCGCCAACGTGAAAAGTGGCTTCCACTCCGCCACCATCTCGGCCACGGTCCGCCCGCTCTGACCGGGGTTGACACCGGCGCCGGCCAGTTCAAGATACAGCCCGTGGGCCTCTGCCTCTTCCGACAGCCTGTCCACATAGGCATCGTCGCGCCCTTCCAGCAGCCTCGCCGAAAAATGCAGGCCCTCCATGCCGTGGGCGCTCGTCAATTCCAGGAGCTCCAGCGGATCGAGGCTTACAGCCTTCAGCGTCAGAGCGTCAAGACCAACTTTCATGGGAACTCCTTTCTAGGTGACGGGTGACGGGGCACACCTTCACAAGCCGGCGCCGTTCAAAACTATGCGAGCACTTCGCCCATCTTAACCGCCTGAAAAGTCTTCATCCGCACCAGCAACCACAACGTGCCGATCGCTGCCACCAAAACCATGGTCATCATCGCCAGCACCAGCTGCGTTACATCGTCCCACGCGATCTGCACGACAAACGGCGGAACCAGATCGGCCTGGTCGTGCCCAATCTGGTAGAAGGGTATGAAAAGATAGCTGCTCAGCAGGCCCAGGTAGCTGCCCGCAGCAATACCCACCGTCGTAACCGTCACCTGTTCGCCGCCAAGCGAAAAGACAAGCTGGCTTGTCGAAAGACCCATCGCCCGCAATATGCCCAGCTGGATGAATCGCTGCCGAAACGACAATGCCGAGTAAATCACCAATGCCAGCATACTCAGAATGGCTACGGCGATGAAGCCAACCGAAAGAAACCCGAACAGCCCGACCCGTGCCGGTCTTGCCTGCGCCTCCGCCAGCTCCGAATGCGCATCCTCCATCGATATTATCCTGTAGCCAAGTTCGTCCAATGAACTTACCAGAAGTTCCGGATCAATGGCTTCCTCGGTTGCCAGCCAGACCCTGTAAGGGACCTCATGGCCAATAAGAGAAAAGATGTAATCTAAGTTGGCAACAAAGAACTCTCCGTCCTGCGGGTAGACGGTCGGAAACAGCTCCATTGCCCCCACGATCTGAAAATCGAACGTCGCATTGCTTGCTTGGACGAGTCCGCTCAGCGCGATCGTATCGCCAGTCTGTAGCCCGAGAGCGTCCAACATCGATTGGCTGACAATGACGCCGCTATACTCCAGCGCCAGCGCGTTCATGAGCGCACCGAGCGAATCATTGGCAAAGTCCGGCCGGAAATACGCGACCTCCGGGAAATGGCTGCGGTCGATACCGAAGAGCCTGCCGCTGACCAGCCTGCCGCCCACGCGTGTGGAAACCGGGAAATCTCCGATACGGGTCGCGGCCGTGACCCCCGGTGCCTGCCGGTGTTCGTCCACCGGCATGTTGATCCACACAAACTCCTCCTCCCCCTCTTCTACTGGTTCGCCGTTTTCAGAGGGAAGTATCCGCAGCGCCGCCCCCTCAGTCAGCGTGACATCCGCCCCCACCTCGTAAAAGATGCGCGCCACCAGGTTGGCGTCCAGCGTGCGCGCCATCGATGCCGTAAAAGTCCCAAGGCTTGTGGTCAGGATAAGCAGCAACAGCAAGCTGGTATAGACTCTGCCCGTGCGCGCCAGATTGTAGAATGCCAGCAGCATCGAGATCCCGCCCAGCCGCGCCCACAGCATACTCAGTACTAACGCAATGATCGGGAAGAGACGGACGGCCACCAGCGCCACCGCCAGAATAAACAGCGCCGGCGCCAGAAACAGCAGTGGGTTGTCCAGCGGGTCCGCGGGAACATCGGCCTGCAGAAAGGCGATCCGCCCCTGCGTCCTGAGCATGTAGTAGCCGTAACTCGCTACCCCCAGCAGCAGAAAGTCAAGGTACGAACGCTCCCAGAAGGAGCGGCGTTGTCGTCGGCTTACCTCCTGCTTCGCCTCGACAATCGCCAGCCGCGCCGCCCCCATCGCCGGCAGCACAGTCGCCAAGAGAGCGCCCCCAATCGCGACAACCGTATACGTCATACTGGTCGTCGTCGTCTCGATCTGCAGCGGCGTCTGCGCCTCAAATGTCATGAAGTAGCGCGTCCCGCCAATGAACTGCGCCACCAACTTGCCTAACTCCGGGCCAACGGCCAGTGCAAAGATCCCAAGCGTAGCGCCCTGCAGCAGATAGATCGAAAAAACCTGACCGGTCGTCGCCCCCCGGCTCTTCAGGATTGAAATCTCAATCTGCTGCCGCTTTACCGTGCTATCGGCGATCAGAACAATAAAATAGAGGACAAGCCCCAAAATGGGAATGCTGAAAAGAAGCAGCAATATCGCCTGGGTCGATGCCACCAGCCGGTACCGTCTCAGCGCGGAGACCGGCGACAGTTCCAGATATGTCGTCGCTATCCGGCTCTTGATCTGCCTGTCCACACGGTTGACTCTGCCCAGGAACCTGTCCACGTCCTCTGCACGCACCGAGTCGCCGTCAACAACCTTGTACCAGCCGACGTCCGTCAACGCATGCGGAACCCTCGCCCCAATCTCACTGATGTAGGTGTTCTCAGGAACGAGGAAGACATTGGCGAACGACAACGCCGGCAAATGCCACGTTGCGCCGCCTTCTGTGCGAGGAATCCAGATCCCAGCAATCCGTATCGGAATCTCCAGGCGCACAACATTGCCGGTCGATGTGCGCGCGCTTGGGTCGAAGAGCGTATACCCCTCCCCCACCTGCAGCCCCGCCTCCACCGCAAATTCCTCGCTGACAAGGACGTCGACGACCTCGTCACTGCTCCCCTCAACGTCTCCCTGCGCGGGAAACTCGCCTTCGGCAACGGAAACGTACTCTTCAAGGCGGTCGATAAAGCCTAGGTAACCCCGCAATAGAGGCCTGTCCCGCACTTCATACTGCCCGTCACGCAGGGGAAAGACCTGGAACAAATCGCTCTTGACATAGTGCATGTCCGACCGGTGCGGAAGCCCCAGATCCTGGCTATAGCGGGTCTCCATGTACTGGTCCAGGGCCGCGTACGCATCCCAGTCCGCGCCCTCGACGCTGGAGCCCTTTACATAGTGATAGAAAAACGAGAAAGCGGAGCGGTTTGGTACGGTCTGCAGTTCATGCTGCAGCAGGGAACGGTTGGCCGCGTCAGTGTACATCGGCGGCGCCGATGCCAGCGCCACCACCACGCTCCAACCAAGCAGAAGACAAAAAGTCAGAACCGGTTCCGAACTGAAACGCCGGAGAGCGATTCTCCATAGGCCAAGATAGCTGTAAACGGAACGCATTGAATTGTGCAGGAGAGACCGCAGCGCTCCCAAGCAGCTTACATCTTGATGGCGCCGGAGCTAAGCCCTTCGACAAACAGACGGCTGGTAAAGGCGAACAGGATGATGAGAGGAATTGAAGCGATCACATAACCCGCCATCAGTGGACCCCAGATTGTGTACCAGGCCGTTCGAAATGCGTAGAGTCCGATGGTCAGGGTCATCAGTTCGTTACTGCGGAGTGTGACCAGGGGCCAGATTACGTCGTTCCATGTGCTGAGTACGTGCATAATGGCAACGACACCCAGAATCGACTGCGACAGCGGAATGCCAATGTGACGGAATACCTGCAGTTCGGTGGCGCCGTCGATCCGCGCCGCCTCGAACATCTCGCCCGGCAGAGCTTCGAAAAACTGCCGCAGAATGAAGATGGCAAAAACCTGCCCGCCCGCAATGTAGGGGGCAATCAATACCCAGCGCGTATTCAGAAGACCGAGGTCCTTGACCAGCAGAAAGGCCGGAATCAGGGTGAGTTCCCCTGGCACCATCAACAGCGCCAGCACACCGAAAAAGAAGAGCTCCCGCCCAGGGAAAGGATAGCGGGCAAAAGCCCACGCTGCAATCGCAGCCAGTATCACCATTCCTACCACCGAGGTCCCGCTGGTGATTATGCTGTTAAGAATGTAGCGGGAGACAATGCGCCAGGCTTCAAGATAGTTATCGGGGTGGAGGGGAAACGTAACAGTGAACGGGTAATGGTCGAACTGCGGGATATCCTTGAACGAAATAATTATCGTGATGATGAATGGCAGAAACATGAAGAACAGGAAGCCGAACAATCCCAGATGGCGCCACCAGTCCCCCGTGCGCCAGGCGCGGCGCCAACCTTCGGCCAACGGCAGTCGCTGGATTGTTTGTTGTTGTCCTTCCAGTACTGTCATGTCTCAACTCCCCTGTCGGTCCGGACTAAATCTGCTCCATGTTTGGTCGTCATCCCGGCAACGTCTGTCTGCAAATTACTGGACACTCAATAGTCGCCCGTTTTGACAAACTTCACGTTCAAAATCGTCAGACACATGATCAGAACAAACAAAAACATGCCGATGGCGGACGCATACCCCATCTTGTTCCACAAAAAGGCGTTGTTGTACATCCATAACCCGGGCACCATGCTCGCCGTCCCCGGCCCGCCCGCCGTCATCACAAAAACGGCTACCCAGCCCTGCAATCCGCCGATGACCGCCAGCACGATGATCAGCTTGAACTGACCGAGAATAAGTGGAATGTCGATCGCGAAGATACGCCGCAAACCGGAGCATCCATCTACTAGCGAACTGTCGATTACTTCATCGGAAATGCCCTGCAGGCCCGCCAGATAGATCAGAACAGTCACACCGCCTACCCACGGGAACCCCATGAATGTAACCGCATAAAGCGCCGTCTTAGGGCTGCCCAGCCACGGCTGCTGCCAGTCCTCCAGTCCGACCCCCTCCAGGAAAGCATTCAACAGACCGTGTGTGCCGTCATAGATGAACTGCCACAGCAACAGGATGACGATGCCCGGCACCACCGCCGGCAGGATGGTCAGAACGCGGTACGTGTACTTATGTACATTGCTGCGCAAATTGAAGATCAGTTCAGCCACGATGAAAGGAAAAGTGACCGCGCTAATCACCCGCCATGAAGTGAGCAGGCTCACATGGCGCAGCGACTTGAGGAATATATCATCCCTGATGAAAAGTTTCTCAAAGTTCCCCAGCGCTAGGAACTCAGGCTGCAGACCGATGTCCCATTTGAAAAATGCCCGGTACAACCCCATAAACGCCGGGTAATAGTTGAAGGTCAGCAGCAGCGCGAAAGTGGGAACCAGCATCAGGTATACGAAGCGGTAGCGGTAGATGCGCTGCCCCAGCGTAGACTGCCTCTCCTGCGGCACGCGCACGTCTGCCATCGTGGCGTGTGACGCAGGCGCACGAATCTCTTCTGTTGTCATTGCGCTATTCCCGTTCCTACACTGCAGGCGGGCTCCACGAACCTATCCCCGTGGAACCCACCCACATCCATAATCTTCAAATCCTAAGTTTCTAGCTCCCGGCCAACTCCATCGGCACGCAGAAGTTCACTAAAAACTAAAAACTAGAAACTAACAACTAACAACTAAAAACTACTACCCGCAATCCCAGCCGTTCTTCTCGATCGCCTCATCCGCGTACTCGAGCAGCAGCTCATTGATCTGCTCGGCCGCCTGGTCCTGGGTTACAACGTCCAGCTTGAAGTCGGTCCAGATGGCTGCGATCTTCTCCCGCTGCTCAGTACCGATCTTGTCGGGATAGGTGACCATGCCGGCCTCGCCCAACCCTTCGGTGATTGCGCGCAACGGTTCCTTCAGATCGGGATTGACATCAACGCCCTTGATATTGGGCAGGAACGTGCCCGTCTCCGAAATCATCCGGCCGGCGTTCTGCGGTGCGGTTACATAGCGCAGGAAGTCAACCGCCAGCGGCACGATTCCATCCTGCTCCGTCTTGGTCGCCAGCGCCCACTGGGCCGCCGTCGCGCCGCCGATCGGGGGAGCCGCCTCTCCAATCGCAAACGGCGAATCTGCCTCTGTAATCGTGGGCGCGTAGAATGTGCTCCACTCGAAATCGACCAGCGGATCGGCCTTCAGATAGCCGAAGCGCCAGCTGCCGTCCTCAAATACTGCCACATCTTTCTGGAGGAACTTGCGGTTGAAGTCCGCACCCTCTGCCGCCCAGTCCGGCGCCAGATACGGGATCAACTGCTTGACCAGTCGGAACCACTCGCCATATTCGGGATCAGTTGCACTGTAGAGCCCGTTCTTCATGGCGCAGCCGACCTCTTCCAGCGATGCGACACCCCCGTCAGCGTTGATGATGTCATCCTTCTTCGCGTAGAGCATCGCGCCGATCTGTGACTCGTACCAGGCCAGCCGGGCGTTGGGAATAGTATCCGTCCCCAGTAGCGCCTCCTGCACCTCGATCCACTCTCCGTACGTGCTCGGAGCTGACAGGCCATGCTCGTCGAAAACGTTCTTGTTAAAGAAGAAGAACGTCGTCACCAGGTCGATCGGCACGACATAGTGCTTGCCGTCCGGGCCGCGCTTGGCCTCCGTCGGAATCTCGTAGAACTGGTCCAGCCAGCGCTCGCTGCCCGGGTCGCCCGCGCCCACGTAAGGATTGGGCTGCTCAAAGAAGGGATCCAGCGGAATCCACCAGTTCTTGTCAATCTCATCCTGCACCCAGAAGGAGTGCGTCCACACGATGTGAGGAATCGTTCCCCCGGCCTGCTGCGTTACGATCCACTCATGGCTGGCCAGGTTGTCCGGCTTCCTGATGATCTCGATCGTGGCTCCGGGGTTAGCATCCATGTACTCATCGGAGATGACCTGGATCATGTTGTGCGGAAGCGGGTTGTTGGGGCCCTGCTCCATGCTCTCCGTCGGCGTATAGTGCTGCACCCAGATCTGCAGGTTGCCGGTCATCCCGTCTCCACCAGCCATGTCACCCGCTTCCGCCTCCTGATCCGCGGGCGCAGCGGGCGCCGTGCAAGCCGCCAGCGCAACGCCGGCGCCAGCCATACCCATCGACTGAAGGAATGATCGTCTGCTGAGCTTTTTCATGCTTTTCTCCTTGAATGGAAGGTTAAAGTGAATTACAGACTTCAGCGTAGTGCGTAACTGTAGTCCCGCCAGGACATCCCTTTCGATAAGGTCCCACTAGGACTGGAATCACGGCGCCATCGAAGGCGAACGGACCCGACTCAGGGAAAGCCTGAGTCACGATGCAATGCGACTGCTTCAATCCTCCACAATGGCCACTGCCCTCACCGGTGCACCGGTCGACCCTACCCACTTCACCGGTAGCATCGAGAGCGTGAAACCATGCGGCCGCGGAATCTGCTCCAGATTGCACAGGTTCTCAACATGATAGTACTCATGCTCGTACATGACGCGATGCGCTTCCCAGAACTGCTTGCGCTCAAACATCGCCCACACCGGCGGGTCAAACGTTACCGCGTCAATGCCCATCACCTTCACCCCGCGCTCGATCAGCCAAAGCGTCGCTTCACGCGTCATGCCGCTGTGCTCGCTCAGGTACCTGTCCTCATCGTTGTAACTGCCCGCCCCCGTCCAGATCAGCACCAGGTCCAGCGGCTTGATCTCGTATTCTATCCTGTCTACCGCCTCCTCCATGTCTGCGACGCTGATGCCGGCCCCATTCTCCTTGTGCCGGAAATCCAGCAGCACGCCGTCTCCGTAGCAATACTCCAGCGGGATCCCTTCCGGCCCCGGCTTGCCCTCAACCAGGTGCTTCAGCGCGTCAATGTGCGTGCCTACGTGGTCTCCGAGAATCGTCAGATAGTGGGCCGTCAGCGAAGTAACGCCATGCTCCGCCGCCCCGATGCCGCTCGCAAATCCCTCCCAGTCCTCATACATCAACAGCGTCGGGCGCGTCACTCGCGGGAAGACCACCATGTCGTTATGGACGGGCATGCTCAGGTCTATGACTCTGCGCCCCATGCTGGATCTCCCTGCCTTGCCCGCCTGCCAGCGGCGCGCAACGCCCTTCGGCTTCTATCTGAATGACTGATGATTTAAGTTGGCAACTACCTGAATAGAGGAGATGCTCGTCTTTGAGCAGTACACTTCGTTCGTTTGCAGGGGACCAAACGTAAGTTTGAAGATCTGTAGGTTCACTTTCTACAATAAGCGCAATTATATATATGTAGAATACAAAATCCAAATCGGGAATCCACCACAGGCGCATCCCAAAACGTGGGCGTATTTTCGAAACCCTCTGGAAGCAACCTGGCCACAACCAGTTTCCCTACCAGATTCCAGCAGTGAAAGCGCCGCCTCTGACCACTGGCTACTGACTGCTGACCACTGCAGTTTTGGGCGGTCGTGCCTATTCGGCCCTCCCTTGTGGGGGGGGGGGGGGCGCCCCCCCCCCCCCCCCCC
>VXOE01000364.1 GCA_009840225.1 Caldilineaceae bacterium SB0662_bin_25
GGGGGCATGCCCGGCACGCGCGGCGGCGGCGTCATTTGTGCACTTGGGCGCGCACGCCCGCAACCGGCAGTCTGCGCGCTTGGGCGGCCCAAGCAGAGGTCGAGCGAAGCGAGGGCGAGGGTGAAGCGCAGGGCCGCCCGTTGTTGGACTGGGCGATCTGCCGGCGCCGGAGCGTGCGAGGGACGAGCCGTGGAGGCGCCGGCAGGGGTAACGTGAAGGCTGGCTGGCGTTTCGGCGTGTGGTGGTTTCGTCATGGTCGTCCCGGTGTCTTGATGGTCCTGCAGCGTCATGGAGGTTGAGGCGGCGTGGGGGGCTGTCCCCTGCATGCGTGGAGAGACTGAGAGGGGGCGCAACCCCTTTCAGGGCGCCAGCGCCGCAGGCGACGGAATGCGCCCTAGGGAAAACCAGGGGCGCCTAGCAGCCGGCGACAATATGTTGGTCCGGAGCGAGCGTTGGGACTGCAGTTAGGCCGGCGTACGAGCACAGGGCGGAAGTGAGCCGCAACCTGTGGACCTGTAGCTGTTATTCGCTGTGGCTCGTGTGGGCGCCGGCAACTGTTGTGTGCATGGGATCACACAGTCCTAGTCCTGTAGGCCCAAGGAGCAAAGACAGCGGCTAGGACCGACCTCAGCGGATTGCCGGAGCGGACGGAATCGACGTTGTGGGCGATATTCCGCCTTGAACAGTCCTGGGCGCGCTTCAATGTATCCATGGCCTTTGAGCCATGGATACACCAGGGCACCACCATCGTAGGCGAAATGGGGACCGGCCTTCAATGGAGCCACGGCTCTTCAGCCATGGAGACACATGCTCAGTCTGCGGCAAGGACTGGTACGACTGGCGCCTTCAAAGGAGCCGTGGCCTTTCAGCCATGGATACCGCACAGTGCCCAAAAACTCATCCTCCTGCATCGGCGGCCTTCAATGGAGCCATGGCCTTTCAGCCATGGATACTCTGCCGGAAAGCGCTGAGAAGACGACGTCGCTGCGCCTTCAAAGGAGCCATGACCCTTCAGCCATGGATACCTTTGCACCCGGCGGAACGCCTTCGTCAAACGTCATCCTTCAATGGAGCCATGGCCTCCTAGCCATGGATACTCCGCGAGCCGATCGTCCAGTACTTCCCGCCCGAGCTGCTTCAATGGAGCCACGGCTTTTCAGCCATGGATACCCGGACCCACAAACGACGTCGCGCTCCGCAATGCCATCCTTCAATGGAGCCATGGCTTTTCAGCCATGGATACGTATCCACCGGGGTTCGCGGCTCGCATACGTCCACCACCTTCAATGGAGCCATGGCTTTTCAGCCATGGATACCGGGTAAATCGTTCGCCGAACTGATAGGCGAGGGCCACCTTCAATGGAGCCATGGCTTTTCAGCCATGGATACCTGTCCAAGAATTTCAGCCGTTACTTTGACGATACCGGCCTTCAATGGAGCCATGGCTTTTCAGCCATGGATACTTCTGAATTACGAGACAAGATTGGCGGATTGCTGGCACCTTCAATGGAGCCATGGCTTTTCAGCCATGGATACGAAGCAATGGGAGGGATAGACTGGATGAACACTAAACCTTCAATGGAGCCATGGCTTTTCAGCCATGGATACAACGATTGAGGAAATCCGCAAGTTATACATTGGTATGACCCTTCAATGGAGCCATGGCTTTTCAGCCATGGATACCACAAGCATTACGGGGGCAGCGTCACCGACTGGTGCCTTCAATGGAGCCATGGCTTTTCAGCCATGGATACATGGCGGTGTAGCGGCGGACGATCGAGATCTCCTGGAATCCTTCAATGGAGCCATGGCTTTTCAGCCATGGATACTGGAGTGGCAGGGGCGCATGAACTCAAGACGCTTGTCCTTCAATGGAGCCATGGCTTTTCAGCCATGGATACACCAGGGCCTGGAGCGCAGCCACGAGGTGGCGATCCTCCCTTCAATGGAGCCATGGCTTTTCAGCCATGGATACGGCGGGGAATCAGGATTTTCCGCCCAAATGGTGCCGTTCGCGCGCGCAATTCCAGGGTTTGATGTCCGTTTCTCTACTCAATTGTCAATAGTCCTCTCAGAATTACACATTTCCGTCCAATTTTTGTGCGAGAGCTTCCTCTCTAAGGAGTATAGCACCCGACGACTCGCATTCCGTCGATGACTGCAACACGCCCTTTTTGCACAGTCTGCCACAGGCCGCTCAGACGACCAATGCCTCCCTCTGCCTTGGCTTGGTCTGGCGGCCCAAAGTACGCATTACCTCCCCACCGCGACCTTCTACAGGACCAACATCGATTATGATTACCCGGTCTTCCTTGAGGTTCATGATTTCAGTCAGCGCTTCCTCCATTATGACCCGCTCTTTTGGCGAGAGATCGCACGCGAATACCGAGTACTGCAACGCGTCGCCGAAACCGTGCATCTTCTTGAAGATTCTGCGTAATCGCTTGCCGTCGCTGATGTCATAGGCCACGATATACCTGTTGCGCATACTTCACCTCGTCGTAAAACCGGGGTATTTCTTCAGTTCTCCCAGCAGGTGGCGTCCCAACAGCCGCGCCTGTACCTCCATGATGCGGCGGTAGCTTATCGAGTACTGAAACAGGGGGTGGGTTATCAATGTATCCATCCTGCGTTCGAATGCCCTGATGACCGCTTTGCGCCCGTCCTGGGTCAGGGAGACGGCTCTAGCCCGGCGGATGAAATCCTTCTCTTTCAGCTCGGCGTTGTTGAACAGGGTCAGCGCGGCGGAATCCGCTATCAAGGGCCGGAATTCTTCAGCAAGATCCAGCGCCAGCGCCGGCCTTCCATACCTGGGCTGATGGTAGAAGCCCATATAGGGATCAAAGCCGACCGCCATCGCCGACACCATGGCCTGCCTCATCAGAATAGAGTACAGGAAGGAAAGTACCGCGTTCACCGGATCCTTGGGCGGCCGGCGGTTGCGCGTGCGGAAGTTGAATGTGGATATCCCGGCTTTGATCATGCCGCCGAAGTGGGCGAAATAGACCCGGGCAGCTGCCCCTTCGATGCCAAGTAGCGTGCCAAAAGAGTCCGCGGTCTCCACCATGGCGGTCAGCCGTTTTATCTCCTCCAGTGCCGTTGCCGGCGGCTGCGGGTGGTTGCGGCGCAGCATCACCCGGCTGTTGCGCAGCTTGGCCGTCACCATCTCCTTGGCTATCGCCAGCGACATCGACTGGTCGCCTGCCACGCGGAACTGGTGCATGCGCAACTCTACGTTTTTGTGCGCCATGCCCCAGGTCACGCCTTTCTGCCAGCCTCCGTAGGTGAAGTGGCAGATCGGTATCCCCCGTTCCAACAACTCGCGTGTCGCTTGTGCCGTCACCTGAGCGTTGCCAAAGATTGACAGGCTGGAAACGTCCAACAGCCTGGCCTTGGCCGCGGCCTTGCCTTTGACCTTGACCGTCAGCGTATCGCCTGATTTCCCCACCAGAGCGCCTTGGGCGACGACATACATGGGCAAGGCATCATCCCGCGCCGGCATCAGGCGTCGCACGTCGTCTGGCCGCACCACGTAGCGGCTGCCCTTGAGGAAGCTGACCTCGTCGGGAAGGCAGATGCCGACAAGGGAGCAGCGCGGACATTTGGGGCTGTCCTCCAAGGGCGGCGGGATCTCGCCGCTGTCCGCCATCTTGCGGGCGGCCTCCAGCAGCTCGAGCGTCTGCTTGACCAGGCTATCGTCAAAGCCGACGTGGATCCGGCGCTTGGACCCTACGTAGTAGATGATGCCTTCGGCACTTTCATAGCCGTTGGCGCGCAGCAGCAGGCCCTGCAGGCAGAGCTGTACGCGCTCCGGGTCGTAGACATGGCCTGGGATATCGGGCACGGTCCCGCGCTTGTAGTCGACCGGCGTGGCGCGATTCCCCTCCGTCTCTACGAGATCGATGCGGGCGATCGCGCCCAGGCCTTCGTCCGAAAGCATGACAGAGCGGGCGTGGATCTTCTCAGGCTGCGCGTCTTCGTCGTCCGGCCCCGGCGATTTGCCATTCCGTTCCCTCGCCGGAAGATCCCCTGCCGGCCGATCCACCCGTTTGTGCTGGAAGCGTCCGTCGAGCGTGTCTGCGCTGTGCGCGAACTCTCCCTGGACCCATTCCATGTAACAGAGCCTGGGGCAGTAGGTGTATTCGTTCAGCATCCTGGCTGGAACGAGGTCCGGGGCACCGGCGGGGTGGGTCAGGTCTGATGTCATAATGCCTCCTACCTCAGTCATCCGGGACGAAGATGCCGAGCCCGTAGTGACAGGCGAAACCGAGTAGCAGCGGACCGGGAACTTCTCTGCCATGGATACTTGTCGATGCCGTAGACGTGCCCGTCGGTGTTCCGGAGCCTTCAAAGGAGCCACGGCCTTTCAGCCATGGATACTGGTCAGGCTCTTCCTCCTCTTCCTGCTGATCGAACATCCTTCAATGGAGCCATGGCCCTTCAACCATGGATATGCTGGTGGGCGGTAGCCACCCCAACATCGACATCGCCCTTCAATGGAGCCGCGGCCTTTCGGCCGTGGATACGCTCTGCGCGACTACATCGATTACGGCCCCATCCGCGACCTTCAAAGGAGCCACGGCCTTTCAGCCATGGATACGTAAGCTGGGCGACGTAGAAGTCGATGCAAGGATCAACCTTCAATGGAGCCGCAGCCTTTTGGCTATGAATACTCCTCCCAGGCGCTCTCGTTTATCAGCTGCCACTCGTCGCTTCAATGGGGCCATGGCCTTTCAGCCATGGATACCCGGTGGCCGACCTCGTGGACGTGTGAGAGACGGGCTACCTTCAAAGGAGCCACGGCCTTTCAGCCATGGATACCGCGGCAGTCGTCTGGGACGAAGATGCCGAGACCGTAGTGACAGGCGAAACCGAGCAGTAGCGGGCCGGTAACTTCGTGTGCAAACTCTATCTGGAAATTGAACGCTCCGCCTCCGTTCGAGCCTCCCCGCCGGTACCTGAAGAAGTCGATAGGACGGACCCCGCCGGAGCCTCCCGCCTGCACCGGCTTGATAGGTACCCGGTGCGCCGCGATCTCTACGTTTGTCACGGCAGGCCAATCGGGGAATCGCAGGCTGAGTTCCCGTCTGATCTGCTCTTCCGGGCTATCCACCATTCTTTTCTGATTTTTGGGCCCGCGCAATTTGACATGACGCGTCAGCACGTACGGCGTCAACGAGCGCCAGCGCCTGGAACTGCCGAACAGCGGAGAGACGCCGGTGAAGTCCTTCTGATTCCCGTGGGCCTGGTAGGCCAACTGTACCGGATCGCGTCGCCCGCCCGGGTGTAGCGTGTCTATGGAGACCAACGCTTTGAACTCTGCCTCGTCGAGCCCTGCGGGCGTCCAGATGGTCAGATGGTCGAGACGGCCGTCGCCGTCCTCGTCGGTCGGTACGTAGAAGGCGTGACGGTGCCCCTGCAGCGGTGTCCCCTCGGCGCTCTTGCCCGAAAGCATGGGCGACCTTGCTCCCGAATTCCGTCTGCCATACCTGGCCATCGCGCTGCTACGCGCCAGCTCTCCCCACCGCAGCGTGTTGGAGACGACAGGTTGCGGATTCCCTGCCAACGCGAATCGGATCACCGTTGCGCCCGCGCCGTGTCCGCGCGGTTGCCGCCGCACGGCGCGGTACGCTGTAAAGCAGTCGGCCTTGCGGGTGTAGGGCCACCACTGGGCGCCTTCGGGGTCTATGCGTCCCCCCCGGCGCAGCGTGGAGCTCTCTACTTCCAAGTCTTTCAACTTTAGCGGTGATCGCGGCGTCAATGTCCGCGTGATCTCCAGGTCACCTTGTGGGAGCGAGCCTGTATCCAGAGCCCGGGAGTTGATCTCAGGGTGCTTCGGAACCAACGATGCTTCCACCCAGGATTCAGCCCGGCCCAGATAGGGCATGTTGCGCAGAATGCTGGACAGGTCGTCGTGTTGAGCCTGGTTCAACTTTACTTCCGGCCACACAGCATAGACCGCGTCCTTCGCGTCCATAGCCACGAATGTGTCGATCACCAGCGTCGTCCGCTCCTTCCTGCCCTCGTTGTATGGCATGTAATGCCTGGTGTGGCCGGTTGAGGCAGACGGCAGATGGAAGTGCGGATGTTCCGATGCCAGCGCCTCCATGATCGGGACGACTCGTTCGGCGGGCAACTGCGGCAGGGTGCGCCGCCATGTGGCGACGATACCCCGCAGGATGCGCCAGGGAGAGGGGGGCCACTCCGGCACCCCCTCGTTTACGTGCCGCCCCCACTGGGTGGCGTGAAAGCGGCCCGTCGTAAAGGCCAATTTGATGGCTAGCATAGTCCTTACCTCTTGAACGTCATTCGCGTCACCGGGGGCTCTCCAAAGATACCCTCAGAGGCGCAGGCCGCGATCAGCGCGGGAAGTTCTGTCTCCAGTTCCGCGGTCGAAGGCACACTGAAAGCGTCCGCGGGCCGCGTGACCGTCAACTCTCCATCCATAACCAGGTCGCAGGCCGTACGCAGCCGCAGCCCGGTCTCCAGGAACTTGCGGATCTTCCAGAGCGCCAGCGCGATTAGGAAGCGTTCGCCCGCCGTTCCCAGGGGGTATGCCCTGATCTGGGCCAGATCAAGGTTGAAAAAGGCGGTGATGCCCTCAGCCGTGTATTCGGTGCGGTGAAAGGGTACGTTGCCAAACCCCTTGTTCCTGTCGCCTCTCGGATCAACCGGATCGTTTTTGACGCCGCCGCTGTCTGCAGGCGCGACCCTTGTTGCCTCGATGAACGCGGACAGCGCTCTTGGCAATCGATAGCGGCCACCTGCCAGATCCCTTTTGGCCAGAAAGACCCCGTGCAGCAGCGAGTTTGCATCCATCTCGGCCAGAACGCGGGCGAGTTCCTGCAGGTCAACCTGCCCTCTCTCTCGATCTGCCAGACGAAGCTTCAGCTTGTCCAAGACGGTTGTATCGTCACTCTCCAGAATGTAGGGGGAGTTGAGCCTATGCGGCTCGATAATGGAGTTCGTGGTTTGTCCCTGCTCCCACAGGTCAACGTGGACGTACGGCATTCCGTCCAACACATCGACCACCGTGTCTCTGCCTGCGTCCCAGCACACGGCCTCCAGCCGGTTGGCCATTGACTGCGCCGATTCGACTAGAACCATGTCGACTTTCCCGTTGGCGCCGGGGGCCTCATACTTTGCCGTCCCAAGATCCGGAAAGCCGGTTGGCTGAAAGCGGTTGCCCTGTATGGGCCTGAGCTGTGCCTCCAGGAGAAGGCGGGGTTGTTCTTCCAACTGTTGCCATTGGATGGCCATAGTGATAATCCTCCACTGATTGATATTGGTTACGAATTTTGTGTTTCAGGTTGGTGCGGTTTGCGAATTGCGCGTTGTGCGAGGGCGCAGTGCGCGTTTTCGTCAAGAGGAAAGAGCAGCGCGGCGGCCAGGCGGCGGCCAAGTTCGGAACCGTTGGCAATGCCCGGTTCGTCAGAGAGAGGTTGCAGTCCTGATGCCTTGAGACGCCGGCAGGCCACCCGATAGGCGTCATCAACGCGGCCTGCCCGCAGCATCGACAGCATCCGGGGTTCCATCCATATGTCTGTTTCTGCGTTGAACTCCCGGCAGACAAAGTTTTTTGGGAACAACGTGTTTTTTGGCAACAAAGTCATCTTCATCACAGCATAGGCCGCCGGCAGGTCAGATGGCGCGTGATCAATGCCCCTATTGATGGGATACCGGTAGCGCACGATAGACAGGGGCAGAGCCAGGTCGGCAACACGCTGCGGCTCTACGTCGCCGTTCAGAAACGCTACTATGTCGGTCAGAGAAGCGGAGTAGGCCGAGGAAAGTGGCGCGTAACCCCAGTTCTGCATGCGGCCTTCAAGGCAGCGCCGCTGCAACACGGCCAGCATGTTGTCGAGAGGGTCTCCGGCCGTCCAGACGAAGGCGTTGCTGTCCCTTTTCCAAGCGGTCCGGTTTTCGGTATCAACCGGAAACATGTTTTCCCGCACCGTACCGATCCTTACCTTTTTTTCTTCGCGCCCGGACTCGTCCAGGATTGATGCCACGGCACGGGCCAAGCGGAACGCAGCTGAACGGTCATTGGCATGGCGAACCCAACTCTGGGAAAGGCTGTCAAGGGGTCTGATTCCCGCGCCTCTGTCACTGTCCCTACTCAGATGGGATTTGGAAAGCAAATGCTCGGCATGACCAACGGCAATCAGCACATTCTGCAGGTCTTCCGGCCGTCCGTGTTGGCAGAATTCAAAAATGGCATTCTCAAGCCGGCTCAGGACAACGGCAAGCCCCGCAGAGGCATGGCGGCGCAGCGTTGCTATCCAGTTGTTCAGGTCGAAAAGAACGTTGGCCCGGAGGGCAGTATCTTTGTCGCGACGGACGTGAAAGCGCCCCAGAGGGGCCGCCAGATAGGCTTTCCCGTTCCGTTCCAGAAGTCCATACCGTTGAAACTGGGTGATACCCCGCTCTGTTCCCAGACCAGCGACGGCCCTTGCGAAATCCGCACCACTGGATACCTGGTGGCGTCCCAGTTGAGCGCGCCCCTCGGCCACCAGATGTTCCAACTCATGCAGGTTCACCGGGGCGTCCCAAAGCGGCGCCCAGAATTCAGCCCGGGCCGAATCGCCATATTCAGAGTCCACCGATGTTCCGTATCCGGCAGCCGAACTATCGGCCGTGAACGGATACGCTGCATTGGAGGATGCCTGCGCTGAGAGCCTGCGGGCAGCGGCGCCGGCGAACAGCAGGGCCCCTTCAAACATCAGGACGTATTCCCAGGGGTTGGTCAAGGCCTCATCGTTGAAGCCCACCGATGCATTGGCCCCGCCCACGCTGCTGGGGCTGTAAAAGCCGGCTGAACGCTTTCGCACGAGTTGGGGCGACTCTTCATTGAAAAGCGCTGCGCTTAGCTGACTGCGAGTGACGGCTTCGCCATTACGTTGTTGATCCAGGTTCAAAGCCAATACAATGTTCTGCATGAAGTTGTTGCTGAACTCCAGCCTGCCGTCGTTTCCTCCTGTGCCGAGTAAAGGGGGATACTTGACTCCCCCCGATGTCAAAACGTATGCCGCATCGAGCCAGCCCAGTGCATCATCCGGGAAGCGGGCCCGGCACTGGGCGAGTATCCACCTTTTCAGGTCCTTCTTTGCGACTTGCAACATCTGAGAGCGGATCAGGATTTGCCGGCCCTCTGCAATCACCTCATTCCAGAGTTGAAGCCTAGGCGAATCCTGTTCCCCGATCTTTTCCATTGCCTTTGCGTTGTCTTTGGGATAGAAGCCGCTGCCGCCGTTCCACGGCGACACGATAGGCGTGGGTCTATAGCCGTTCAGAAGGAACTCCACCAGCCCCTCACGGTCCAAAGCGGAGCGCAGAAAGAACGAGTCGTTCTGCCACCAGGTACGTGCGGACGGATCCTTCTGCTCAGAAACAAGGCGAAACAGCCCCAGAGCCTTGAGATAGGCCATCAGAGGGTCCGGCGTACAGCCCCGCAGCTCAACCTCGTAGGATTTGTTCAAAGTCAGTTCTCCTGTTCTTCTTTGCTGGCGCGCATATCCGCGGCGCGCAGGACCGCCTCCAGGTAGGCAAGCCTGAATGGACCAAGCCACTCCAGAAGGTCCAGGCTTCTTTCCAGCCAGGAAGGCTGCCCGTCTTCAGCGAGCCCGATTTGTGACAGGGACAGATCGAGTGTCGTCTTATCGATACGTAGTCCCTCGTCAAGCTCGACAGCCGGGAGCGTCTCCAGCGTCGACAACCTGTACCCCAAAAGATAATCCGTATCCGGGTTGCTGTCCGAGAACCCCCTTCGCTGTCCTGGGAGAGACCTGATGCCGATTCGAACCTTGCCGTGGTGGGAGGCGGCGAGATACGCGGCGAGATCGCGGACCGTCTCTCCAACTCCATTTACATGTTCCAGGATGGCTATAGCGCTGCCCAGTTCGTGGCGGAAATGCCGGCGCGAGGGATCCATCCTGCCGTTGCCCGGGCTTTTGGCCATCACGTCTTTTGATGGCGGGGCTGTCGCGCCTTTTCGCAACATCTCCTGGAAAGCCGGGTGCGCCTTGCCCGCGTCATGGTACCGGGCGGCAACTCTAACGGCTTCAAGTGTGTCCTGGTCGACGAACAGTCCGGACAGGTCCTTCAGAATTTTTTCCACTTCGCTTACGACGCGGCGGGTGTGGTCGGGAAGTGTTGTCCATCGTTTCTGTGTGGAGAGGGGGTCGGAGCTCTGGCCTTCCTCCTGCTCCTTTTTATCCATGACGACAATAGCCACCGCCTCCTCGTTGGAAGGGTCCCAGCCGGTCTGCACGGAGTAGCCCCCCTGCGCTGCATCCAACATCAAGGTCATTCCAGGGTGGATCTCTCTCAAGAAAACCCTTATCCAGCGGCCATCCAGAAAATCCCACCGCCACACTCTGCGCCCTTCTTCTTTCAAGTAATCAAGAAAGCTCTTGCCAAATCTGGGTACGCTCACAAGTTCGGAATGGACCGGTTTCGGTTCATCTTCACCGGGGCCTTCCTCGGGTATATGGCGCCAGAAAACGGAAATGTCCCGCTCGTCCGTGCCGCGCACGTACTGCGATACGTCCAGATAACTGCCCGATAGATCAGGCGTGGTATCGAACAGGCCCACCACATCGCGTTTGCGGATCACCGTGAGATGATCGGCGTCTTCCATGACGTCGCCCAACTCTTCAATATCCGACGGTCCGGCAGACTTGCCCTTCAGTGACTTCATCAGCTGGCGGGCCGGTTCAACCTCTGCCGGGTCATAGGGGGTTGTATCCTGGGGGCGTGTGCCAGTGTCTATCCAGAAGAGGTCACCCTTCTTATATTCTCCCTTGCGGTTGCACCGCCCGAACCTCTGCACCAGGGAAGGCCAGGGGGCCAATTCAGTAATAAGCGTGCGCGCCGAAATGTCCACGCCGGCCTCGATAGCTTGTGTTGCAACCACAATCCTTCCCGACCCTTTCGCGTCCATCTCCTGTGAGAGCCGCTCTCGTTGCTCTTCCCTCTCCTGGGCTCGGAAGCGTGAGTGGATCAACACCGTCTCGGCCTCCAACGATACCCACCGGGGATTGTTGAGTGCCTTGTAAATCTCCTGTGAGCGCTCTACGGTATTGACGATCGCCAGAGTCAGTGTTCCCCGTTCGTGTTTGTCCACAATAAATTCTGCCAACCTACGGGCGTAGTTCCTGCCGTTCTCAATAGAGAGTTCAGAGACCATCTTGCGGGCAGAGTGCCGTTTCGCAAGTTCAGGGTTTCTGAGGTCGCCGGGTTCCAGATCCAGCACCTGTGATGCCGGCGGCGCTCTATGGTCTATCGTGTCGAGCCAGCTCGGCTTGACCGTGGCCGACATCCACATACTGTGTGTTGAACCGAAGGTGGTCAGCTTGTGTCGTAACCCGGCCAACTGGGTCGAAGTCGGCAAGCCGTTGGCCATGAGCTGCACCTCGTCCATGACCCAGAGGCAATCGTTGTTCAGCAGGCCGTACTCGATTGGCCACATGAAAAGGTTGCTTCCATATCCCCGGTTGAGGGCGCGCGACAGCAGCATATCCTGGGTGCCGATGATGATGCAGGGTTTCTCAGGATGCAGATACCATTGTTCACGCGGCTCTCCCCCCATCAATATGACTGCACAGACGTCGTCTGCCTTGTCCAATCTTTTACGCCAGCCTTCGACCCGTGCAGCGGTCTGTTCAACCAGCGTGCGCATCGGGAGGCAGTAGACCAGCCGGCGCGGCGTCGTTGCTCGCACGGCCGGTTCAGGATGGTGGAAATACCTGTACAGCCATCCCAGGATAGCGGTCTCGGTTTTCCCGGACCCGGTCGGGATTCTCAGGAGGGAAGGGAGCCCATGCGTTTCAGCGACTTTGGCTTGAAACGGATAGGGTTCATGACCGGTCGCGGAGGTGAAAAAGGCTGCGTAATCCATCAAGACCTCCTGATGGCAGTTGTGTTAGAATGCCTCGCGGCAGCAAAGGGTCGAAAAGCATGGACAGGGACCCTTAGGCCATGAGTTTTCAAGGATAAACTCTAAAATATAATCTTACAGCTTGAATAAAGATACCACAATCCCCTGTGGTTGTCAACCCCTTTCTGGAAAATTCATGATTTCTGGCTCAAATTGGATGCCGCGTTCTGGAGCCAGGCCCCTTTGAAGGATTCACGCTGTCAGATTTCGGGTAGCAGATCCACCCGTCTCCGGGCCGTCAGGTCCGGCCCCATTGAGAGGCGTGACAAAGACGTACGCGGCGGCCTGCAATCAATCCTGCGCGGTTAATACGAAGCTGCCCAGGTCCTCGGTTTCAGCACCTGCCTGTCGACGGTACGCATCATCCTGCCCCAGGCCTTGCCCACTGTGCTCCCTGGCTCGTCGGCCAGTTCAAAGACACGACTCTTGTCTCCCTGGTTGGTCTGTTCGACCTGGTTGGAAGGGGGCGCACAATAAAGGCGCAGTGGCAAAATGACCGCCCTTTGACGGTTTCACACCAGGCGCTCATAAGGGCGCTCGGAAGAGGATCGAGGGATTATTAAGGCAAAAGACAGGGCGGACACAAGCGCACAGTACGCCATCATACCAACTCACAAGCGTCAGCTACAGCGCCAGCCGGACGAATCGGACAGTCTGTAAAGCTTGTATATTGAGGTTGCTTTAGTTGTGGGGGCGTCAGGAGCGAAGGGGTATTTTCGTGTAGTCATTCCAAGAACAATCTATCATAGACAATACAAATGATATACAATCAAGGTGCCGGAATAAACCCTGAGGAAAACCAAAGAGGTAGCAGCCACCGACAATGCTGTTGGTCTGACCCGGGCGCTGGGGTAAAGCAGAAAACACAGATTGTCCCTGTCTGAAACTACATCGGCCGGCAGGCCTGGCACTGGGCGTACGCGCGAGCGGGTGTCTTAGGGCGCGGCGCGTAGCGCACATGCCCAGCCACATTTTCATTATCAGGAACGCTACAGGAAGCCCGTAGAGCACCTGAAGACGGCAAGGGGTACCTGGCCGCATTGGAATTAGGTCTGGAGGGATCAGCGCGTTGTGCCCCTGCCAGTCTTGTTTACAGATCGTTTTTGCGGCGAAAGGGCGGCCCAAGAAGAGGCCGAGGTCGAGCGAAGCGAGGGCGAGGGTGAAACGCAGGGTCGCCCGGTGTTGGCCAGGCGATCTGCCGGCGTCTTGGCGTGTCTGCAGCTGATCGTCTGGGTGTTCTGTGGATGACATGGCGTCGCCGGAGCGTGCTGGCTGGTCTGATTAGTCGGTCGGGCGTGCAGACATCCGATGCAAGTCGGTGGCAACGGAAACGTCCGGTCGGGGCGCCGGTCCCTAGCCGGCGTCAATCGTGTGCCTGGGCGCCGGTGCACGAGGGGGGCACGCGCAGCTGCAGCTGCCGGCGCACTCCAGAAACAAGACATGGGCTGCGCCGCGGTCGTTAAGGGTGGGACAGACGCGGTCACAGAAACAAGCACAACTGCAAGCACAGTATATCTGCCGGTGATGTTCCCCAGGCGACGTCGGGGGCCTGGGGCTATCCTGCGTCCTGGCGCCGGCGTTTGCTGGAATGATGCCGGCTTCGGCGTCCTTGGTCGGGGCTTGACGGGCTGGCGTGCCCTGCGCCGGTTCGTCGTTGTCTGGCGGCGCCGGAGCGTGCGAGGAACGAGCCGTGGAGGCGCCCCGGGGTTGGCTGGCGTCAAGGTCGTCCTTATGCAGTGTGAATCGCCGCGGCTGTTGTCTGTGCCAGGTGTTGTAATGGGCCGCCGTGTGGGTCGAGGCTTGGTTGACGATGTCTGTGAGCCGGTCATGCTGTTTTTGGCGTGGAGATTCAACGGGTCCAGCGCCGGGCGCTGGTCGTGGTGCAGCGGCGAAACGCTGCCGGGGGGTGTGGGGGGCTGGCCCCCTGCGCAGGGGAGAGTTTGAGAGGGGGATACCCCTCTCATGTTGCCGGCCCGGGAAAGCGCTTTTTATTCCGTATAATTCCGTCTTATACAAAAAGGGGCGGCCGCACCGACCAGTGATGAACACTGGCGGCCGCCCCGGTGCAAACCGGCCGGGGTTCAGCCGGTTTGCATTTTGTATAAGATCTAGTTATACGGTCGGGGCGCCGGCGGCGATCAGCCGACGGAATGCGCCCCGAGTAATAAAAAGCGCCCGGGCCGGCAATGCCGTTGACGTTCGTCGGCGACGCTGTGCGGAATACGTGGACGCTCTGCGGCGCCGGCGTGGTGTTGACGTTGGTGCGCTCTGCCGTCTGCGGCTGTGCGCACGCCTCTGCCGGCACTTGGAAATGAGGTTGCGCCGGTGTCAATAGCGATGTGGGGTAATTGTCCTTGCAGCTCCGATCGGCCGCCTGTGTGTCGATGTGTGGGCTTGGCGCTGCTGGGTCGACTATGTGTCGATCCTGTAGTCTGGTAGGGTTGGGCCCGCTGGCAGCTGCAAAATGCAAGGTCCTGCAGGACCTGCGGGGTCAAATAAAACACTCTACGGGCCTTACAGCGGGGCGGTTGGTCGTTCGATCTGCTTATGACGTCATTTTCGGCTATGCGGCACCGATTTTGCCCTCGACGGCCTCGAGGAAGCTAGTGGCGCAGCCTCGCCGGCCATATCCTGCGCCCCAAGGGTAGGGTAGGCCGTTGGCGAGTTCATGCGCACCGACATACTGAACAGAGCCAGAGCCGCCGGCATCCCGATTACGGCCACCGGCGCCGAGGAGCGCCCCGAAGGAACCGGCCGCCCAGGAAGCCGGCAGAAGTAAACCAGCCCCGGGCTCCGCCCGGAATCGGCCCCAAGCGCCGTTTTGCGCCTTGAGGTCATCAGAAGCCCCTTGCAATCTCGTACAGCGTCGCCAGCATTGACGCCGACGCACACCGAGGAGATCGCATGACCACCCAGGAATCCAACAGAGGGTATAAGAACGGGAAGCAAGAAGACTATAAATAGAGGATGGCGGAAGGCACTCGCCCAAGGCGATGAAGCGTTCGCCCGCACAAACAAGGAAAGGGTAATGGATACGTCGACGAATGCGCGGCTGGCCACTATCGAAAAGCAATTAGAGGATTTGCAGCGCTATAAAGCCAGTAAACTTGACCTTGAGGAAATGAAGAATGCCCTCTTGTGGCGGATTCTGATTGGGGCGGCAGTTCTGCAGGGGATCATCGCGGCTGTGGGCGCGATCTATATCCTAGACCAGATCGGCCCTACACTGATTGAGCAGATTATGGAGGCCATTATGGAGGCCTTTTTTGACTAGGCCGGTCAGGTCGACGGATCGGACAATGCGGTTGCCCTTCGTGACGGCGCCCAGGAAGAACAACAACCGCAGGAAAGGAGACAAAGAGGATGGACGGACAAGCCCACGATTGGTGCACAGCCAGGGAGCATTTACGAGAGGCCGGCCGCCTGCAGGCGGAGCGTTGCCACAGCTGCAACGCCGGCCGCACGACGTTCACGGATCACGAGACGGGCACACGCCGCATCATAGTGACCTATCTAGCGCCGTTGCCTTGCGATTGCCTGAGCGCGACGGAGTGAGAATCAGGAGGGAGAGAATGAGAAGAATAAGCGTGTTTGTGACAGTGATCGTTCTGATGATTGTGCTGACCGTAGGGCATGGAATGGCGGAGGAGGAGATCACACTGGAAAGCCTGGCTGAACAGCTGGCGACCCTGATTGAGAGAGTGGACGCTATCGAGGACCAAGTCAACTTCCCGAATACAAGGGACGAATGTTGGATCGCGTTTCACAACAACATAAGCCGGGAAGCGATGGAGTCCTATTTGGAAACATACGAGGGCGCATCACCACCACCAACGCGGCTGGTGAGTGTAGCAAGAAAAGGCGATAGGGTGACGGTTAGATACGTGACCGCGTTCAACAGGAGCCGCTACGTGGAGGAATACTTTGACGGCTGCGAATTCGTTGGACATTCTGATTGGGAGGATTGACCGACGCGGGCTCCCCACACACGCTCGGCGCGTTATCACAACCTGCCCAGCCCTGTTACCGGCGGATTGCCCGGGCGGGCACGACTTCACCCCAGCGGCATCGACAGCGGCGGACGTAGGAGCAGGACTAGCAGACAGAGGGAAAACAGCAGCCAGAGCACCATATTCCACAGTATAGCGCGGGCGCCGAGGTGCTGAGAGGCCCGCTAGCGAAAAATGAGCCGAGAATCAGGACGGCAGAAGGGCACACGGACAGTGTTTCACGCCGCGTTCCGGCTCTGGTTTCCTTGCTGGCAGCGCTGGTTGTGGGCCCTGTATTGCGTGTAGACTCGATAGGTATTCAAGACCTGAAGGGCAAATAGAATCGCTTAAAACGGCTCCTGTGCGGTTGATTTCCCGCCGGTCCGAATACCTATACAAAACCGGAATTGGTGCTGGTCACATGGCCGGCATCAATGCCGGCGTCCCACCACATCATCAGTTCGTAGCGCACCGCGCCCGACACCTCTGTCCAACTCAACTCGACCGCGTTCGCGCCCGCCTGCGCGGTCAACTGTGTAACCGGCAGCGCCGATGCCGGTGTAGGTGTTGCTGTCAGTTCAGGTGCACCATCATCGCTCAGCCGACGATCCCTGCCAGGGGGCGTAGGTGTCGGTGTACCGGTTGCGGTTGCGCTCTCTGGCACGACGACAGTCAAGGAGCCCCAGCCGCTTGCCCACCTGTCGACAGGACATGACCACGCCGTGAACAGCGGGCAGAACGGTGCCGCCTGATGACACAAAAGGAGGTCAATTTGAGAGAAGAAAACGCCAGAGGCAAAAGTACGAAGGCGGCTCCCATAGGCCGCCCCCATTTCCATCAACAACAGTGCGTCTGACGACGACTCAGACAGACACAGAGTAAAGGATTACGCCATGAACAGCAATCACGTCGATCTGTCCCAGAGCTTCACCACCATCAGTGGAAGCATGGAAGATGGGAAAAAGTACCGCATCCAGAACACCGGTGACGGCCGGCACGAAAATTATCTCACCAGAGATATCCTTCGCACATAACCTGACACAAAGCACTACCGCACAACCTCAAACCACACCCCGTCATCAAAGAACGAGAATAAAGGCTCAACATACAACAAGAACCCCCTATCCCTACCCGAAAACAGAGGCCGATCCGGCACAACAAAACACAGGTTGAACTTTATCACCCCCCCGGGTAAAACATTCGGCGCAAAACTCTCGCCCTCTGGAACAACTCCACACGAGCCCTCCTCATAAAGAATATTCCCCCCGTATTCAACGAATAGGCGAAAGTCCAAGATATATCACCAACCCCTTCACCATCATACTTGGCCCACAAAGTCACCAACACGAATCTATTACCCTCGGGAGGGGGAGAATTAAAAATGTTCTCACTCAAAACCCGGCTCGTAGCATCCGCATCGTAAGCATGAACCGCTATCTGCCAATCCCCCATCGGATACGAATACCCTCTAGGAACTGGATTCAAGCGAGAACCCGGAGTACCCACTGGGGTAGGAGAAGGGCGGGGAGTACGAGTCGCTCTGCTAAGCGGCGGGCGGCCAGGCCTAGGAGTAGCAGTCCTCAACCTAATCGCCCTACGAGTTGGACTGGCAGTGGAAGTGGGACTATTGGTGGGACTCGGAGTAAAAGTAGGTTCGGGAATGCGAGTAGGAGTGGAAGCAACCCGAACTTCCTCAGCATGGCTCGCTGTCACATACGAAGCATAGACCCATGCTGATTCGCCTTGGTAATCAATTTGCCACCAATCCCCGTTTAGATTTTTGCCAGTGATGCCGAACTCCGTTCCAGCTTCGGCGACACCGAGAACATCGTGCTCTGTACCCGGCCCACGCCGGATGTTCATTCTCCGTTTAATTGTCAAAAACGGCTTGGCTCTTGTAGGCGTTGGCACAGGGGGCAGAGTTAACGTCACTGTAGGTGCTATAGCCGTCTCAATGGCCGCAACGCGCTGTGCCAAGTCATCCTGGGAAGTTAAGATCTCAACAACATCCGAAGCCAAACCCTCCACCTGAGCGGCCAGATCTTCCAGAGTGTACTCACCTTGAGCCATGAGCACCCCTGGCACCGCCAGAATCAGCACGACGACGCCGATGACCACTTTCCTATTCACGTGGGAGTTCCTCCTTGAGCGACAGCCAAACTACCCGCCAAAGGATACACGTGCAGCGAATCACCTGTCAAAATGGTCTTGTTGGTCCAGTTGGGAGTACCGACCGAGGTTGACATTGTCCGGCGTCTCCTTTTGTGTGGTTTTGAGGGTTGCTTATTTTCTTTCTTCGTTTTTGTTTTGGCTTGAAGATATGAACCAAGGATCTGGTGCCATGTAGCGACAGAACAAGACAAAAGGAGACCTGGGTCAGATATGACCGGCACCGATGCCAGCGCCATCCGGGGTGCGCACTGCCGGACGCAAGCGTATCAGTCTTTCGCAGCTGTGTGGTGGTCGAACTTCTGTTGGCTCTGTATGATTGCTGGCTGTTCTCCCTGATGGTGGCGCGCGTGATGTTGCGGCGGTCTGCCGCCGCCCGGTAAAAGTCCCTCCCCGGCAGTTTGGGGAGAGGGCCTTTACCGGCCTTCCCTGGATGATGCGGCTTGGCCGGTCAAATGTGGGTCTATGCGGCGGTATCCGGGGGTGTGTATGCCCCGGCGCCCGCGGCGCCGCCGGCAGCAAGCAAAGCGCAGCCTCGCCGGCCGAGCTTGCGCCCCAAGGCGCCCTCGCTTCGAAGACTGTTGCGCCCACTACGGTTC
>VXOE01000038.1:0-2935 GCA_009840225.1 Caldilineaceae bacterium SB0662_bin_25
CGACCTGGTGGCGATATTCGAACAGGTGCCTAATCGAAGGTGTCCAGTCCGACCAAGTCCCGCCAGTCCCATCGGATCCCCGTACGTGCCGGCCCTGTGCCCGCCCTTTCACGCCCCAAAACTGGGATGCACCCCCACTCTTGCAATCTCTTGTGCCTACCGCCAAGATTGTGATACCATCAGGCCCTCCCAAGTCCTTCACAGATTAGTGCGTGTTGCGGCTGTACTTTTGCAAGTTCTGGCAATGCTCGGTTCATTCTGTCAGTTGAATGATCGTCCCCCACCGGCTGAATGAGAGCAACGGTGGAGTCCCGATGGCTTTTTTCTCCCCTATACACCGCAGACGGCGTACAGATTCTCCCGCGACTTCAGTTCAACTACCTGCAGCCTCCTGGTTTGCAATGTTTCCGCGTCGTTCACGTTTAATTCGGCGTCTGCCATAGAATCCCCCGTGCCTTGTCCCTGGAAACGTAAGGTTGAAACTCGTATCGAGGCTTTCGAACCATACTGCAAAGGAGAACAATGGCCATGATCGAGCGAAAGATCTCCCGACGTAAGTTCCTGCAACTCTCCGCAGTTGCCGCCGCCGGTACTGTCGCCGCAGCCTGCACCCCGACGCAACCGTCTCCCGAAGCCGAACAACCCCAGGCAGTCCAACGCGAGCAAATACCAACACCTTCATCACAATTTGGTGAAGCCCCGATGCTGGCCGAACTGGTCAGCGCCGGCGAGTTGCCCCCTGTAGATGAACGGCTTCCCGTAGACCCCATGGTTCTGGACCTGCCCTGGTCCGACGTGGGCCATTACGGGGGAACTCTGCGTAAGGCGACGACCAGCAGCTCCTTCAGTGATCAGACACAACTCATGTACGGTCACTCCAGCCTGCATTGGACCGAAGGCGGGCAGGAAGTAGGGCCTGGCTTGGCCAAAGCCTGGGAAGTCAACCAAGACGCGACGGTCTGGACCCTCTACTACCGCGAAGGTACCCGCTGGTCGGACGGTGAGCCGTTCACCGTCGACGACGTTATCTTCTGGTGGGACGACATGATTCTCAACGAAGAGCACCCGTCTACCCGTCCCTCTTGGACCATGTCGGGTGACGCGCCGATGCAGCTGTCGAAAGTAGACGACTTCACCCTGACCATCCAGTTTGCCGGCCCCTCACCCATTACCGATATTGAAATCGCAGCCTGGGTGGGTGGAGGCATAGGCACAGGGTTGGACGCTCAGCCCCGGCACTACATGGAACAGTTCCATCCCGACTACTCTGACTCCGAGGACTTCTCGACCTTTACCGCAAAACAGGAGTGGTGGACCAATCCTGAGCATCCGGTACTGAATGCGTGGCGGCCGGTCCGGCTGGAGGCCGGTCAGCGACTGGTGATGGAACGCAATCCCTACTATTACATGGTGGATGTGGATGACAATCAGCTGCCTTACATTGATACCGTAGACGTCGGTTTCGCCGAGAATAACGAGATTCTCAACCTCAAAATCATCAACGGCGAAATCGACTTCATGGCCCATCCCAACCTCAGTCTGCGTGACATTGCCATCTATAAGGACAATGAAGAAAACGGCAACTATCGACTGGAACTGTGGGACAACGGCGCCGGCGGCGCACCGGCTTGGGGCATCAACTGGAACTACCCTGAACCGGAGAAGCAGGCCGTCTATCGTAAAGTCCAGTTCCGCCGCGCGCTTTCCCATGGAATTGACCGCGAGAGAATCCGCAAACTGACCTTCTTCGGTCTGGGCGGGCCTGCCAGCACGGCAGTCGATTCCATAAACTCTCGCCAATATCACAGCTCGCCCCGGGGCAAAGAACTGTTGGACCAACTGCTGAACCTTGCTGTTGAGCACGATCCCGAAAAGGCCGCCGGCCTGCTTGATGACGCAGGCGTGACTGATCAAAATGGAGATGGATGGCGACAACTGCCCAGCGGAGAACCCCTTGAAATCTGGATCCAGATAAACGCCGGTAGCCCGTTTACCGAAGCAGCCGAACTGATGAAGGAGGACTGGCGGGCCATCGGGCTGGACGCTAGGGTGGACGCCATGCCGGGCGCTCAACTGGGACAGATCTTCCTGGGAGGGACCTTCGACATCCGTGTCTTTGGCGGCGGTGCACCGGGTTCGGCGGACCTACTTAGCTTCCCGGTTTTCCTTACCTCGTTCGGCCCCAGTGGCCGTTGGGCGCCTCTTTACGGTGCTTGGATGAGCCTCGAAGGCACACCCAGGGAAGGCGTTGACGCCGACAAACCGCCTCATGAACGCCAGCCCCCCTGGGATGAACCAGCGCCCGATGATCCGGCTTACCGAATGTGGCAACTGCACAAGCAAGCCCGCAGTGAGCCGGATCGACAGAAGCGAGATGAATTGGTATATGAAATCTTGCAGATCCACGTCGACGAGGGGCCCTTCTGGCTCGGCATCATCGCTGACCTGCCGCGTCCCGCCATTATCGGCAACCGCGTAAAGAACACGCCCACACGCGATCAGCTGCCCCTGGGTGGTTGGTTGGGCCCTTGGGTAGTCGCATATCCAGGCGCAATTACCTATCCGGAGCAGTACTATCTGGAAGACATGGCATGACCAAGCCCAAAAACGTCCTCTTCATCGCCGTTGACGACTTGCGCCCTGAGATCAGTTGCTTTGGCAAGGCCAAACTCCATACCCCAAATATGGACTGGATCGCGGCTCGCGGACTACAATTCAACCGCGCCTACTGCCAGGTGCCTGTCTGTGGCCCTTCGCGAATAAGCCTCCTGACGGGAAAACGCCCTTCCCAGCCGACTGGCAACCGTTGGGGTCTGGGGGCCCCCCCCCCCCCGGAGCCCCCCCCCCCGGGCGCTTTTAAAAGTCAAGGGATAGCGGAGGTTTCTATTGGTAAATTCATTAACCAAAACCACCACCACCAGGAATAGTGTACAAT
>VXOE01000038.1:2945-18678 GCA_009840225.1 Caldilineaceae bacterium SB0662_bin_25
CGGCGGGCCCCTCCCCAAAACCCCCCCCCCCCTCACACCTCCCCCCCCCCCCCCTCCCCCCCGGGGGGGGGCGCGGGCCCCCCGCGCGCGGGGCCCCCCCCCCTTCCGGGCTATTTCAAGGCACAGGGATTCCGGACGGTTTCAATTGGAAAAGTCTATCACCGCAACGACGACGACGAGGAAGGCTGGACAAGACGCTACCGCGATACCTTCAACGAACAGGCCTATACAGTCCACGGCTACTGCGCCGGCTATCAGCTTGACGAAAACCTGCGCAAGCTGAGAAACTTTGGCCTGCAATTCAGCCAGGCCAAGGCCGGTCTCGATCTTCCCCCAATCTGCGAAGCAGCCGTCGCCCCGGACGACGCCTACCCCGATGGGATTATCGCACAGCGGGCGATCGAGGTACTTCGGGAGTTCCAGGGGCAGGACGATCCCCTCTTCCTTGCGTTGGGCTTCTACCGGCCTCACTTGCCCTGGGCCGTGCCGCAGAAGTATTGGGATCTCTACGACCGTGACGACGTAGATCTCGCCCAAAACCCCTTTCTCCCCAAAGACGGCATCGGCATTTCAAATCTGGGTGACTTCCTGCATTACGGCGAAGAGGAAATCGACCGCGCCTATTCCGACCTGGGCAAGTACAGTGAGGACGATTTCCCGCTCCTGAGTGAGGCAAAGCAACGAAAGTGCATCCACGGCTACTGGGCAAGCGTTAGTTTCACAGACGCCCAGATTGGAAAGGTTCTGGCCGAGTTGGAGAGACTTGGCCAGCTGGACGAAACAGTAATTGTGTTGTGGGGCGACAATGGCTGGCATCTCGGTGAGCACAGACTCTGGTCCAAAACATCCAGTTTCGAGGAATCGACCAGGATCCCCCTGCTTGTGTCAGTCCCGGGCCTGACAAATGGCCTGACTTGCGATGCCCTGGTTGAACTGGTCGATCTCTATCCCACTCTCTGCGACCTGGTCGGACTCGAGCGGCCACCGCACTTGGAGGGTTTGAGCCTGGCCCCACTGCTCGAGAACCCGGACAGAGAGTGGAAAGCGGGCGTCTTCTCAATGATGCATCAAGGACATGCCAGAACCTTGCGCACAGACCGCTACCGCCTCACTCGCTATACCAATGTTCCCGCTGAAGGCGACCTCTGGCATCTGCGCGATTCCGCGTCAGGGCATGCCTTCGAACTCTTCGACCTACACAATGATCCGGGGGAGAACGTGAACATCGCCGGACGCCCGGAACACAGAGCGCAGGTCGAGGAGTTGGACCGGATGCTGACCGCTGGCTGGGCGCCAATCAGAAGCCAGGCGCAGTGTTAGCGCGACACTGGCAGAGTAAGTGTTCGTAAATCTCTCTTTTGACGTGAACCAGCGCCTGCCTCTATCGAAAGAACCCAGATAAACGCTGCTGTTTACCTGGAGTCTGATTTCAACCGAAGGGATCTGTGATGTGTTGCGAGTCCGCAGGCGGAGCCCAGAAGTTTGTCAGAACCTGTGGGGCTTTGCATTCGCCGTCCCGGCTCTCGTCCTGACCATCGTAGAACTCGCCAAAGAGAACCTGGAATTGCTGGAACGCGTCTACGACGGCGTGCAAACTGTAAGCGAATCTGCGGCTGAGTTCCGTCAGAAACTGGGATGCGATCTTGGCGAGCTGATAGCCAGGCATTTGGTCAGGTGACCGTCACTTCGCTGCGTGGCAGTCACCCGTTGTCAGCACATACCCGTTCAACCACCTTTCCTCCAGTCGTCCACGATGGCAGCCGCACCACTCCTTTTCACGCTCTGTCCTCAAGTCCGCGCCGGGGCTGGAGATGAGAACAGACAGTGTGCGGCGTTCTTAGGATGGCGTTCTTCCCCCTTCTACATCTGGATATCCGCAGACGCCACTTGAAAGCGAGAATAGACAATGAAGTTCGGTGCATCGGTCTGGCCATTCAAATGGACTATCCCCTATGACAAGTCTATCTCGAGAATCGCCCGGTTAGGGTTTACCGCTGTCGAGTTGATTGCGTGGCAGCCCGAGGTTCTCGACGAATACTACACACCGCAGACAATTAGAGACCTCAGAAACATCATAGACAGCGAAGGCCTCGTACTATCTCAGTTCGTTTCAACCCCACCAGGAATGGCCAGTCCGGATCAGCGAGACAGAGATCGATCCGTTGAGCACTTCAGAAAGGTAGTCGAAGTCGGTGTCGAACTTGGAACCGAAATCGTCAACAGCGTTTCGGTCCATCCGTTTAACATTCAATTCCCGCGGATAACTGACCTGCCGCATATGCAGAAATTCCAGGTAGATGTCCCCTCCGGTCTCAATTGGCAGCAGAACTGGCGGGACTATGTCGACACCATGCGCCGCTGCTGCAGTCTGTGTGAAGACGCCGGATTAAAGTACGCACTTGAGCCGCATCCCTACCGCTACATGGCCAACGCAGCCTCCATGCTGCGTCTGATCGAACATGTCGGGTCGGATTCGTTGGGGATGAATCTTGACCCAAGCCACCTCTTTCCGGTTGGCGAGATCCCGCATGTCGTCATCTATCAGTTGGCTGACAGAATCTTCCACTGCCACTTCTCCGACAATGACGGCACGACCAATGTTCACTGGCGGCCGGGCAAAGGGAAAATCGACTGGGAAGCCGTGATGATAGCACTCAAAGACGTCGGTTTCAACGGGGTAGTTTCAATTGAACTGGAAGATGTGCCCGGTGTGGCCAGATCTGTATCCGATGTCCCTCAGGAATGGGTGGCAACCGAAGACTTTGACCGCGAAAACATCGCCGCCTTGCAATACATAAAAGACATCTGTGAGCGTGTCGGAATCACTCCTGACTGATGCATCTTGTGCCCGCGCTGACGCCGCGATCGGGTCGGCCTGTCAAGGCAATGTATGGCTCTCATTGGAACCTGTGCCGAACCGGTTTCCTTCGAGGGGGGGGAAGAATTCTAGAGGGGAATGGGAAGGAACCGATGTCTTCGGGCCAGATTCCCTCTCAAGATCACTTGAGCAGGGCAGCCTGACCGAATCTAGACCCAACCCATACAATCTGGCCCTTGATCTTCGCCAAAGGCTTCTATATCCCTTCAAGCAACCAAAGGAGTTCCGAGTTGCTTAGGCCAGAACCGTCGGCGCATCCTCGATCGCCCCGGATAACGGACGTTTGACCTTCCTTGACCGGATGTCCGGCCATGTAGGGGCAGGCCTTGTGCCTGCCTTCCCATTTCTATCACAATTCGTCGTTCGCCATCCCCCTCACCGGTCCGATATGGTCGCGCCCTGTGCCTCCCCAAGAGCCGCAAAACGACATCTGGCGCCGCGCCCGCCCGCTCCCACTGCACTGCCCAGCCCCAGGAATCGACCGCACCCCCGATGCCCCTCTAACTTGGCTCGCCCCACCGCCTATGTTACAATGCCGCCCGACTTCCCTGGCTACAACCGCACACAACGGCCCGCCTCACACTTGGACGTGTAGCACATGGAAAGACCCCATATCCTGCTCATAACAACCGACCAGCAGCGCTTTGACGCCGCCGGCGCCGCCGCACCCTCCTTCATGCGCACGCCCCACTTCGATCACCTGACCCGTGAAGGAATCGACTTCACCTCTGCCTACGGCGACTGTCCCGTCTGCGTCCCCTCGCGCATGTCGATCATGACCGGAAAATACGTTACCACCCATGGCATGACCGGCAACGGGCCATCTTCCCGCGCCATCCCCGATGCCAGCAATACGCTGCCGACCTGCATGAGTAATCTCGGCTACCAGACCGCCGCTATCGGCAAAATGCACTTCACACCCCAGCGCGCCCGCCACGGCTTCCAGGAAATGATCCTCCCGGAGGACTACTACCGCCACATGGCCCGTCGCGGCTACGACGTCCAGCCCATGCACCACGGCCTCGGCCAAAACGAGCTCTACCCCGGCATGGCCACCGTCCCCGAAGCCCTGACACTTACTTCCTGGACCGCCGAACAGTGCGTGGAATACATCCGCGAACGCCGCGACCCCACCCTGCCTTTCTTCCTTTGGTGCTCATTCTCCAAGCCCCATCCCCCGATCGATCCCCCGGAACCCTACTATTCCATGTACCGAAACTGTGACATCCCCGCGCCGGTCTTCGGCGACTGGAGTGAAGGTGAAGACGTTCCTTACGCTTTTCGCCTCATGCGCGAAAAACAGTCATTCGACCTCGTGCCCCCCGAAATAATCCGCGAGGCACGCGCCGCCTATTACGGCGTCATAACCCAGATCGATTACAACATGGGCCGCGTCTTCGCCGCCCTGCAGGACTTGGACATCTTCGACGACACCCTCATCATTTACACCTCAGATCACGGCGAATACCTCGGCGATCACCACGCCGGCGCCAAGGGCTTCTTCCACGAAGCCTCAGCCCACGTCCCCTTCGCACTGCGTATGCCGCAGGGCTGGGACAACCGCCGGCACGGTACGCGCAACCCTTCACTCGTCACCCTCGCCGACATTCTGCCCACAGCCGTCGCCGCCGCCGGCGGCACACCCCCTGACGACGTCGACGGTCTCGATCTCGTCGCCCTTGCCCGGGGAGAGATAGAACCGCGACCCTACTTGGAATCTGCCTTGGGCAATCAAGACAGGCCCGGCAACTACGCCATCACCGACGGCCGCTGGAAATATATCTGGTTCCCGGTCGGCGGCAGCGAGCAACTCTTCGATCTCGAAACAGATCCGCAGGAACTCAGCAACCTCGCACACGCCGCCGAAGCCTCACCGCATCTCGAAAGACTCCGTTCCGAGCTCATCGACCGTCACCAGGCCAGGGGATCCGCAGCGGTCGACGGCGCCAACTGGGTCACCCGGCCCGTGCCGCCTGAAACTGAAGCAGACCGCCGCAACACCAGCTGGCCCGGCTACCATACTGAGTTCTACCACATCGACGTACGCCACTGACCGGTACCTGCCCGGCTGAGACTCGATCCTTCGTCTCGGCATGAGCGACTTCAATAACCTAAAGGAGATTCCCATGTTCAGATTCCGAACGAGCCAGGTGACCCCTACCGCAAGGGCCCTGTGGGTCTTGCTGCTGGTGTTTGCACTGGTCCTCTCGGCCTGCGGCGGCGGCCAGCAACCTGCCGCCGAAGAAGAGCCCGCGCCCGCTGAAGAAGCCGCCTCCTCCGAGGACACCGATGAGGCCGCCGACGATGCGATGATGTCCGCCAAAGAGGCGCCGATGCTCGCCGAAATGGTCGCAGCCGGCGAACTGCCTCCCCTTGAGGAACGCATTCCCATCGACCCACTCGTGATCGACCTGCCCTGGATCGAAATCGGCCAGTATGGCGGCACGCTCAAACGTACTACCACCAGCACTGACTTTCGCGACACCTCTCAGTATATGTACGGCCATTCCCCCTTGCACTGGCAAGATGGCGGTGCCGCGGTCGGCCTCGGGCTGGCCAGAGCTTGGGAGAGTAACGAAGACGCCTCCCAGTGGACCTTCTACTTCCGTGAAGGCACCAAGTGGTCGGACGGACACCCATTTACCGTTGACGATATCCTCTTCTGGTGGCAGGACATGGCTGCCAACCCCGACCATCCCATGGCAATGCCCGCCTGGACGCTAGTAGGCGGCCAGCCCATGACCGCCGAAAAAATCGACGACTACACCATCCGGTTTTCGTTTGCAGCCTCCTCTCCCCTCATCGAAAGAGAGCTGGCCGCATTCGTCAACGGCGGTATCTCCTATAACTTTGGGCCGTATCCGCGTCACTATCTGGAACAGTTCCATCCCAACTACTCCGATGCCGCCGACTACGAAGAGTTCACCGAAAAGCAGGACTGGTGGAATAACCCGGATCGGCCGGTTCTGAATGCCTGGATGCTGGTCACGCTTGAACCAGGCAACCGTATGATCCTCGAGCGCAATCCCTACTACTACGCCGTCGACACCGCCGGCAATCAGCTGCCCTATATCGACAGAATGGAAGTCTCCTTCGCCGAAAACGCCGAAGTCCTCAAGCTGCGTATCTTCAGCGGCGACGTCAACTTCCACGCCCACCCCCACCTCTCGTTGCGCGATCTGGCAGTCCTGAAGGAAAACGAGGCTAACGGCGACTATCGCGTCCTCCTGTGGGACAACGGCGCGGGTGGTGCCCCCGCTTGGGGCGTCAACTGGAATAACCCCGACGACGCCAAACGAGCCATCGTGCGCACAACACAGTACCGCCGCGCCCTCTCCCACGCCATGGATCGCGAGCGCATCCGCAAGATAACCTTCCTCGGTCTGGGTGGCGAGGCCAGCACCGGCACCATGTCCCCCAACTCCGCCCAGTTCAACCGCTCGCAAAAGGGCCAGGAAATGCTGGTCGCATGGCGGGAATCCGCCGTCACTTACGACCCTGAGCTGGCTGCAAGCCTGCTCGACGAAATCGATGTCACCGACCAGGATGGCGACGGCTTCCGCGATCTCCCCGACGGCTCACCCCTGGAAGTGCGCATCGACTTCCCGGCAGGTAACACCGCCTTTATCGAGACCGCCGAGCTCATGACCGAAGACTGGAAGGCTATCGGCCTCAACGCATATGTCAATTCCATTCCCGGCTCCCAGGTCGGCGTGATGACGACAAACGCCACCTATGACATTCGACTGTACGGCGGCGGCGCCCCTGACGGTCCCGATCTGCTCACCTATCCTGCCTGGCTGATCTCTTACGGAAGCGGCGGGCGTTGGGCTCCCCTGTACGGCGCCTGGATGGCAGCTGAGGGAACGCCCAAGGAAGGGACCGAGTTGGACCTCGATCCGCGCGATCGCACGCCCCCGCGCGAAGAAATTCCCGTGGATGACCCGATGTTCCGCATGTGGGAACTGTACAAGCAGGCCATCGCAGAACCGGATCTCGCCAGACGCGATGAACTCACTTTCGAGATCATTCAGATCCACATCGACGAAGGCCCCTTCCTGTTGGGCGGCATCGCCGATCCACCCAATATCGTGATCGCCAGCAACCAGTTCCACAACGTTCCCACCAGCGAAGATATCCCGCTCGGCGGCTGGTTGGGCCCGTGGGTGCTGGGTATGCCTGGCGCAATGACCTATCCCGAAGTCTATTTCATCGCCGAATAAGCGAAGCAGTGCGAAATCTCGATTCTGCGACTGCCTGACTGGCTATCCAATGGCTTTCCTGGACCTCGGCTCAGTCGGTCCTTGGTCAGGAAAGCTAGGCGAAAAGCGAAACGAAAGTATGGCTCAATTAGGAGAGAGGAGTGGCTACAATGCTCCTCTCTCCGATCTGGCTACACGGCACAGAGCAACTCGAATAGAACGGGAGGGCGGGCGTTTCGTCCGCTTTCTGGCATAATGTGGCAGTCTGAATCCCGAACCAGGTAGCAGGACGGAGCCCGCCCTTGCAGAAGTTCATCCTCTCGCGTTTCCTCTATATGCTGGTCACCATGTTCTTCGTCTCGATTGTAGGCTTTGTGATTATCAATCTGCCGCCCGGCACATACATGGATGTCTATCGTGCACAGCTGGAAGCGCAAGGAACCAGGACCACCGAGCGCCAGCTCGAAGCCATCGTGCGCCAGTACGGCCTCGATCAGCCGGTCCATGTGCAATACTGGAAGTGGGTGTCCGGTTTCGTACGCGGCGACTTCGGCCGTTCCTTTGCCTACAACAAGGATGTCAACGAGCTCATCTGGGAACGGCTGACGCTTACAATGGTCATCTCAATCACAACCCTGCTCGTCACCTGGTTGATTGCCATCCCAATTGGAGTCTATTCGGCCACACACCAGTATCAGGCCAGCGATCACATCTTCACAACCATCGGCATGGTCGGCCTTTCCATACCCAATTTTCTGCTCGCCCTCATCTTGATGGTGATCGCAGCCATCGTCTTTGATCAATCTGTCGGAGGACTGTTCTCGCCCGAGTATGTGGACGCCCCCTGGGATGTCGCCAAACTGTGGGACCTCTTGAAACACATGTGGATCCCCGTGCTCGTCGTCGGCACCTCCGGCACCGCCGGACTCATCCGTATGATGCGCGGCAATCTTCTCGACGTGCTTAAAATCGCTTACATCACCTCTGCCCGCGCCAAGGGGCTGCCCGAGCGTCGCGTCATAGTCGTCCATGCAGTGCGCAATGCCATTCATCCCCTCGTGATGATCCTGGGCACCAGCCTTCCGCAGATCATCTCTGGCGCAACCATAGTATCAATGGTACTCAGCCTGCCCACGACAGGCCCCCTCTACTTCAACGCACTTCTCCAGCAGGACATGTATCTGGCCGGCACTTTCCTCGTCTTTCTGGCCGGGCTCCTGGTCATCGGCAACTTCCTTGCCGATATCCTTCTCGTCTGGATCGACCCCCGCATCCGCTATACCTGACCATGGCGACCAACGCTGCAACCATCGAACTTCAAACCGGCGAAGAGGCCCGCGAAACAACGGCCATCTCACCCGCCCGCCTCATTGGCCGCCGCTTCTTGCGCAACAAGCTGGCCATCGCTGGCGGCGTTGTCCTCTTCCTCCTCTATATGTCGGCCCTCTTTGCAGACTTCATCGCCCCCATCCCCTACACCGACGTCCATGAGGACTACGTATTCGTGCCTCCTCAACTGCCCCGCTTTCTTGACGAACAAGGGAACTTCCACCTGCGGCCCTTTGTCTACGGACTGGAAAGCGAACTCGACATGGACACCTTTCGCTTTGTCTATAGCGAAATCCATGAAGCAAAATATCCGATCAAGTTCTTTGTCGAGGGGTATGAATACAAGCTCCTTGGCCTTATTCCATTCAACAGGCACCTCTACGGTGTGGACGCCCCCGGCGTCTTCTATCTCTTGGGCAGTGACGATCTGGGACATGATATGGTGGCCCGCGTCTTCATGGGAGCAAGGATATCCCTGACAATCGGGCTGGTTGGCGTCATCCTGACAATCATCTTCGGCGCCACCCTCGGTACAATATCCGGCTTCTACGGCGGTGGCCTCGACACCTTGATCCAACGCGTCATCGAATTCCTGATGTCCTTCCCCGCCATCCCTCTTTGGGCTGCCCTGGCCGCGGCTATGCCGCCCAATTGGTCCCCGCTGCAGCGCTTTTTCGCAATTTCGGTGATCCTTTCCCTTGTCGAGTGGACCGGCTTGGCAAGACAGGTACGCGCAAAGGTTTTGTCATACCGCGAAATGGAATACACACTCGCTGCCAGGGCCGCCGGCGCCTCCGACGCCCGCATCATCTTCCGCCACATGCTCCCCAACGCCTTCAGCCACATCATCGTCGTCGCAACCCTCGCCATCCCGGGCATGATTCTAGCCGAAACCGCCCTCAGCTTTCTCGGCCTCGGCATCCAGCCCCCGCAGACCAGCTGGGGCGCTCTCCTCAAACAGGCCCAGCTGGTAAGCGTTCTCCTCCAGCAGCCTTGGCTCCTCATCCCCGCCTTCTTCGTCATCGCCGCCGTCCTCACCTTCAACTTCGTCGGCGACGGCCTCCGCGACGCGGTTGACCCCTATTCTCTCTAAGGTCTTCCTCCCAAATGTCGAGCGCCACCGACAGCAAAATGCCCAAGCCGCGGCGGTTGAGTCTCCCGCGACCGCCTCATTCAACAGAGAGAGTCGATACGCACCCTGAAGGATTGACTTGGCTACGGAAAGTTCCGGTTCTCCAGCCTCGTTGTAGTCTCACGTGTGCCTGTCACGGAGGAATTCTCGCCAGCCTCGGTTGCTGCCACCATATTCCAACAGGAAGCTCTCCCTTCGCCCACACGCCAGAGCCAAGAAACTACCGGCATGGGTACCAGCCGCTCCTCGATCCACGAGCGCAACGGCTCCTACAATATGGACAGAGAAACCTCACAACCCGCGGTCGACGACGACCTCAATCAGCCGCACTCAGGCAACTGCCAACTCGAGCAAGAGCACTTGCACCCGGCCGCGACCCCCGGCAGGCAGAAATATGGCAGGCCCCCTATCGAAGGCCGGATCTGTTACAATCGCAACTTCCTCACCTGCAGCACAGTAGACCTCATCCTGTAAGTGGTCGACTATGACCACTTACATGGCTGCGCTGTCGTCGGCGAGGGCATCTACGCGGAAGCAGGTTTTCCTGGCCTCCATGGAACTTTCGTCTTCACTGACTTCTGAACCAGTCGAACCTGTGAAATCAGACAAGCTTTTTGGAACACAACCCTGGGAAACTCGTCCGAATGACAAAGTTTGCCGTTGACAACAGCCGGCATGCCAGAAAGTAGTGCGGGAACAGGCGAATAGGGTAAAGTAAACGTTACAATCCATGCGATAATGAACCGCGCTGTTTACATCCTTGCCTTACAATAGCTCGCAATCCATCTCAGCATCTGCCTCTATGGTACGGCACAAAAGGTTCTGAACTATCCAATTTCAGTCTAAGTTAAAGCACCTGCATTGACTCCATGAAAAGATCTGTCGGCCTCCTTATACTGGGCCTGACTGCCCTGTTAGCGGCATCATGTGAAACAACTGCCCCGGGCGGACAGGCAGCCGAACCATCATCACCAATCGCCAACCTCACATTGTCGGTTTCGCCGGCAACAGCTTGGGCCGTCTCCCCTTTCAGTTCCCCGCCAGCGGGAGATAATGTCGCCTCGCGAGGTTCTGCGACGGCATCGGCAAGAGATGCGGCTGGCCTGCTGACCGTCGATGCAGAGTCCGCGCATCTGGCAATTGACGGCGATTCTTCCTCAGTTTGGAGTTCGCAGCAGCCGGCCCCCCAATGGTTCTCCGTAGTTCTCGACGATCTCTACCTCGTAGACCGGATACAACTGGAGGTTACTCAGGCGCCTGCAGGACTCACAACCCACGAGATCTGGCTGGGTAATGGCTCCGGCACACGGACCCTTTTTGAAAGGCTCTCCAATGTCCATACTGAGGACGGGCAGCTTCTTGATGTGGCCCTCAATCCACCCCGTGTCGTCGACGAGGTCTTCATCCTTACACTTGATAGCCCCAGTTGGGTCGCGTGGCGTGAGATTAACGTATTCGGACTTCCATTGACCGACCCACTTTCCTCGGAAAAAAGCCCGCGCCTGACACTTCAACCCATCGCCTCCGGTCTGAATATGCCGGTGCAGGTCACACATGCCAGCGATCAGAGCAAACGCCTTTTCGTCGTCGAGAAGGAAGGTCGCATCCGCATCGTCAAGGACGGAAATACCCTCGACCCACCGTTCCTCGACATTTCCGATCGCGTACGTTGCTGCGTTCACAGGGGGCTGATCGACTTGGCCTTCGCTCCCTCCGCCGCCAGCCAACACTTCTATGTGAGCTACACCGACCTTGACGGCCATACACTCATCAGCCGCTTCCGTATTTCCCAGGACGCCAACAGAGCCGACCCTGACAGCGAAGAGATTGTGCTCACCATCGAGCAGCCTGCAGAACATCACAATGGCGGCCACATGGCATTTGGTCCCAAGGATGGCTACCTCTACATTTCCAGCGGGGATGGAGGTCTATTCAGCTATCCCGAAAGCCCTGCCTTGGAAAAGAACACCCTGCTTAGCAAACTGCTGCGCATTGATGTCGAATCGGGCGCACGGCCATATCGAATCCCGGAAAGCAACCCCTTCAACCACAATGAAGACTACCGCGCGGAGATCTGGGCAGTGGGACTGCGCGACCCCGACAACTTCGCCTTTGACGACGAAACCGGTGATCTCTTCATCCCCGATTCAGGGCACCGCCGTCGCGAAGAAATTAACTTCCAGCCCGCATCCAGTACGGGAGGCGAAGATTACGGTTGGTTCAGAATGGAAGCCAATCTCTGTTTCGATAACTTTGTCGTTCCCTGCAGCGCCGACGCTCTGACCCTGCCGGTCGCGGAATATGACCACTCGCACGGATGCGCCGTCGCCGGCGGCGCCGTCTTTCGCGGCCCTGGATCTCCCGCCTTGCAGGGACTCTTCCTCTATGCCGACTCCTGTAGCGGCCGCGTCTGGGGCCTCAAACGACCTGACGAGGAGAAGGGTTCGGGCTGGACAAGCACTCTACTCCTGAACGCGCCTATCTCGATCAGCGGTATCGGCCAGGACGAAGTTGGCAACCTGTATGCCACCAGTTTCGACGATGGTGTTCTCTATCAGCTGATCGAAAGAACCGTTTCCGCATCAACTGAAGTAGCCGCCCGCGGAAACGTCGCCCTCCGCGGATCGAGTAGGGCATCTGCCGATAACGAATCGATTGAACTCGCGATCGACGGAGACTCGGCCACTGGCTGGAACCCAGGGCAGCCCCCGCCCCAGTGGTTCTCAGTCCTCTTGGATGACCTCTACCTGATCGATTATATAGAGCTGCTTTTTTCTCAAAACGCTCTCGGGCGGGCAACGATCGAGCTCTGGTTGGGTAACGGCTCAGGAACCCGTACACTCTTCAAGCGGCTCAGCAGCGTACGCCCTGACGACAATCGGCTACTGACCATCCCAATCGATCCCCCCCAGGTCGCCAATGAAGTCATGCTGCTTTCATTGCAAGGCGACGATGACGTTACCTGGCAAGAGGTAAGAGTCTTCGGGTCTCCCGCCGCGTTTTTGAGAGCAGAAAGCCCTACGCCTCAGGTGCGGCTCAGCGAAACTGTTTCGGGCTTGGAACTTCCGGTCCTTATCTCGCATGCAGGCGACGGCAGCGGCCGACTTTTCGTGGCAGAGCAAAAAGGACGTGTCAGGATCCTGAAAGACGGGCGCCTCCTTGATACCCCCTTTCTTGACATTTCGGAACGCGTCGTCTGCTGCGGCGAACAGGGCCTTATCGGCCTCGCCTTTCCCCCGTCCTATTCGTCCAGTCACAACTTCTATGTGAGCTACTCGAACCTTGACGGCGATACAATCGTCAGTCGCTTCCGGACATCAGGTGACCCGGACAGAGCGAGAAACGACAGCGAGGAAATTCTGCTGAAAATCGCCCAGCCGGATAAGATTCATAATGGCGGGCACCTCGCTTTCGGTCCCAGGGACGGCTACCTCTACATCGGCAGCGGGGACGGCGGTACCTTCCGCGATCCCGATAACATGGCACAGAGACCTGATTCACTGCTAGGCAAAATCTTGCGAATCGATGTGGAGTCCGGCGCCCAAACTTACGAAATCCCGGCCGATAATCCCTTTACCCAGCAGGACGGCATTCGCGAAGAGATCTGGGCCCTGGGCCTTCGGAATCCTTGGGGCTTCGCCTTTGACAGGCTGACCGGAGATCTCTTCATTCCTGATGTTGGGGGCAGTCTGCGGGAAGAGGTGAACTATCAGCCCGCCGAAAGCAAATCCGGAAGAAACTTCGGCTGGGCTGTCATGGAGGGAAACATCTGCTTCGAGCACAATTTCCTGGTCTGCAGCGCTGAAGGCCTGACCTCGCCTGTCGCCGAATACGACCACTCCCAGGGATGCGCCGTTGTCGGTGGCGCCGTCTACAGGGGAGCCGCCATATCCTCTATGGATGGCCTCTTCATCTTCGCCGATTTCTGTCGAGGTGACATTTGGGGCCTCAGGCGTACACTGGACAACGCCAACGGAAAAGCCGAACTACGTTGGCACAGCTCGCTCCTCACCAACGCCGGCTTCCCCGTAAGCAGCATCGGCACAGACGAAGAGGGCAACGTCTACGCCGCAGGTTACCAGGACGGAACAATCTACATGGTCACGCCAAAGTAAAACGTCTGCCTACAAGTCCGGCTCTTCGGCATATTCCATGACGCAACCATGAATCTTGTCAACACATACAGCAAATGCATCCTGACCTACACTCCCTCTAACCGGATGAACCGCTAATGAGAGTCGCCGTCCCTCTGGCAGGCCTGCTTCTGATATTGGTAGTCTCGATCTCCTGTACATCTCGACCGGAGCCTGACCAGCAAACCCCGGCCCCCGCTGTTACCCAGCAGGCCGCCAAAGCCGTAACCCCCACAGTCCCTCCCACAGTTCCCCTCACCACCAACCCAACACCGGTGACCTCTTCAGCAACATCAACGCTTAGCCCGAATGTCGCCCCGCTGGGTTCTGTCCGAGTCTCTTCAGGCAAAGAGTCGGTCCTGCATGCGATCGACGGCGATCCCGAGACTGTCTGGAGTGCCCAGGACCATCCTGCACAGTGGATCGCCATCACCCTCGACGGCCTCTATCTGGCCGACCGCATTGAGCTGTTGGTCGCCCAAGCACCCGCCGGGCCGACCACGCACACCCTCTGGCTGGACAACGGTTCCGGCGTGCGCACCCAATTCAAGCAGCTTACCGGCATCCACACAGAAGATGGCCAGACCCTTACATTCGAAATCCACCCCCCCCAACTTGTCAGAGAGCTCCTCGTCCAAACCCTGGAAAGCCCCAGTTGGGTTGCTTGGCGGGAGGTGAGGGTCAGAGGGCTGCCCTATGTTCCCAACAACGAAAACGGTACGGCTCCGCAGTTGCGCGTCGAGCAAGTCCTGGATCAGCTTGTGCTACCCGTACAGGTCACCCATGCCGGAGACGGGAGCGGCCGCATCTTCGTAGTGGAGCAGCAGGGACTCATCACCATCGCCAAAGATGGCGTAGCCAACGAGACTCTCTTTCTTGACATAACCGATCGAGTAAACTGTTGCGAGGAGCGGGGCCTGTTCAACGTCGCCTTTCCTCCAACATTCTCTGCCACAAAGCAGTTCTATCTGAGTTATTCGAACAGCGATGACGACACTGTAATCAGCCGTTTCACCACCACAGATGACCCCGACGTCGCCAATCCTGCCAGCGAGGAAATCCTTCTCACCGTCCCCCAGCCGCACCACGTCCACAACGGAGGCCGGCTTGTTTTTGGTCCAAATGACGGTTATCTCTACGTCGGCTTGGGTGACGGAGGAAGTGATGGTCACCCTGTCCACTTCCCCCAAGACCCGGCTCTTCTGCTTGGAAAGATTCTCCGCATCGATGTGGAGTCAGGCGTCCAACCCTATGATGTCCCCGCCAGCAATCCGTTCGTCTCCGACCAAAGCTTCCGCCCCGAAATCTGGGCTCTCGGATTCAGAAACCCTTGGGGCTTCGCGTTCGACTACCAGACAGGGGACCTCTACATCCCTGATGCTGGGCACAACGATCGCGAAGAAATCAACTTCCAGCCGGCCTCCAGCGGCGGCGGCGAAAACTACGGTTGGCCCACGATCGAGGGTACACGCTGTCCCCGGTTCGAAAATCTGCCTGTTCCCTGTAGACTGGCCGGAACATTCGACCCGCCCGTAGCCGAATACGATCACACGCGCGGCTGCGCCATCGTGGGCGGAGTCGTCTACCGAGGCAGTGAACTGCCCCACCTTATAGGCCGTTTTCTCTTCGCTGATTTCTGCCGCGGCGACATCTGGAGCCTCGCAAAGCCGGGTGCGACCGGAAACTCTGGCCCGATTCAGACGAACCAAGATGCCTGGCAGAGTGAGTTGGTCCTGAAAGCCTCCGTCCCAATCAGCAGCGTCGGTGAGGATGAAGCGGGCAACCTATACGTGACTGGCTACCAAAATGGCGTGGTCTACAAGATCACAGCAGAATAGTCAAATGAAATTCCGGTTTCCCTTCAACTGGCCGAGTTCTCGCCGTTGCTTGAGAGGCGCAATCGTAGAAAAGATCCTCCCCGGATGTCCCAAACTCGTCCTCAGGATTCGCGACCAATGAAATACGCTATCCTGCTCTCCGCCCTGGTCCTGAGCCTTGCACTCCTCACCGCGTGTGAGTTGCAGCCCGTGCCCGCACCCCCCTCACCCGCCCCCCAGGC
>VXOE01000012.1 GCA_009840225.1 Caldilineaceae bacterium SB0662_bin_25
AATCCCCCACTCCTCTAGGCCTGGGGGGGTCGGTTTTTGTTAAAAGAGACAGTGACGACCCGCTGCGACCAGTATTAACCCCCCCCCCCAACCCCGCGTCTTGGCACATTCCGAGTAAGTGCCAGCGCAGACAAGCCAGGCGAGGCAACGCCCATACATACCCAACGTTCACCGCCATGACCATCGCCAGCCCCCTACAGAAATACTGACGGCACATTCCGCCCAGACAGACCGCACACAGAACACACATAGAACATACACAGAACATGGCTTAGTAGTTACGAGGAGATTGAGAATGACGACCTACTGCTATGCAGAGATGACCTGGTCCGCCTGTCGCGAGGCGGCCTACTCCGGCCGGGTGGCGGTGCTGCCGGTTGCCACGTACGAAGATCACGGCTACCACCTGCCGATCGATACCGATGTGCGGCTCTGCACCGGAATCTGCGAACGGGCGGTGGCGCGCATTCCGGACGAAGCGGTGCTGATTCCGCCCATCAGCCACGGGTACAGCCCCCACCACATGGATTTCCCCGGCACCATCACGATTCGCTGGGACACCTTTATCAACTACGTGCGCGATGTCTGCGTCAGCCTCGCCCACCACGGCTTCAAGCGCATACTGATAGTCAACGGGCACGGCAGCAACACCGCGCCGGTGGAGATGGCCGCCCGCCTGACCGTGCTCGAAACCGAAGGCAAGACCCTGTGTGCATCGGTCAACCACTGGGGCGTGCATAAAGGCAGGCAGGAGGGGAATGCGATCCGCTCTTCAGACTTTGGCGGCACCTCCCACGCCGGCGAGTACGAGACAGCCCTCTATCTGGCGCTGGCCGAAGAGCTGGTGCAGATGGACAAGGCGGTGGATGAGCGTTCGCCGCTGTCTCCGAGCTTCCAGACCGATCTGCTGATGGGCAAACGCGAGGACGGCTCCGTCGCCAACCTGTGGCCCTACTGGAGCTCGTTGACCGACAGCGGTGTGCTCGGAGATGCCACCGCCGCCACGCGTGAAAAAGGGGAGCAGTTCCTCGAGGCCGCGGTGGAAGGGCTGATCGAGCTGGTTCGCGAATTCCGCACCGTCGCCATCAATCCCCGCAAGGACCACATTTCACCGGATAGCGATGGCACCGGCCAATAACGGCCGCTTAGGGATCTGCAGCAACTCTCACCTGCCATGACCGAGCATTACAGGATGCGGCCAGCCGCGCTGGAGGACTGGCCCGCCATCGTGGCGCTGGACCAGGAGATCTTCGGCGCCTACGGCGCGCAGGAGGAGCCGGATATCATCCGCAGCCGCCTGATGACATTCCCGCAGGGCTGCGCGGTGCTGGAGGCGCAGCGCGGCGGCGAGCGCCCGTTCATCGCCGGCTATCTGACCACCGAGAAATGGGCCGAACTGCGCGAACCCGTACTGGACGAGGACCCGCAGGAGAGCCACCGGCCGGACGGCCGCGTGCTGTGTATCACGACGCTTGCGGTCGCTCCCGGCTGCCAGAATCAGGGATTAGGCGTGCGCTTGCTGGACCGTTCCATCAGCATCGCGCGTCAGGAGGGCTGCGGGCAGATCATCCTGGAAACGGCCCACGCCGAACGGTTCTATCTGCGTCACCGCTTTAAACGGATCGGCGCACGAACCGAGCGAGGGATCGAAATGGCGATCATGGTACTGGACCTGACAGATCGCGCAGCCTCCTCCATTTGCCCGTAGGGGCACCGACCTGCGCGCCGTCGGTCGGCACCCGCCATCTGTCCGTAGGGGCACCCCTTGTGGGTGCCCTTGTTCACCCCCTTTTCGGACTGTACCCGCCGTAACCGGCCCCCAGCCGCTGCAGATTAAGTGGGAGGAAAAGTCACAACCCGCTGCGGCCTGATCTTGAAGATTACCCGCTCCTCCGTCCCTTTCATAGAGGCCGGCATGACGCTGCCGTAGTATTCGTCGGCTCCCGCGTAGACCTTGGTATGGGCATTGATGTTAGCGTAGTCCGGGTCGGGCACGATCTCCTCGACGATACCGCGCACATCGATCCAGCGGTACGCGTCTTCCGGGTCCAAGGCCGTCAGGGCCACTTTGGGATTGGCGCGAACGTTTTGCGGTTTGCGGCGCCCTTCGGCCGTATTGACGAGGACGTGCGTGCCGTCCCACGAGCACCAGACGATCGTGTTTTCCGGCGCGCCGGAGGCGGAGACGGTCGTCAGGACGGCGAAAACGGGACCGGTCAGCAGGTCAACGTGTGTATCGGGAATCTGCGCGGACATTTTTTCTCCTCAAATTGGTAGCGGATTGAGACTGCGCGACTGTTCATCTTCACGCGGCATGGATTGACTCCGCCGATTGCAGAACTGCCCTGCGACGGAAATGGTTTCGACTCTGTTCGATCGCTGAACGCTCCACAAGGTCCACGTCTCGACCGAATATCTGACGCAATTCTGCCTCCATGCGCGCCATATCGAGGAGCGTGTGTCGTGCCTGCGGCTGAAATTGGACCAGCACGTCCACATCGCTGTCGGGGCCGAAGTCCTCACGCACAACGGAGCCAAAGAGAGCCAGTTCAGAGACCTGCCAGCGATGACAGAATCTGTCAATCTGTGATCGTGAAATATGGATGTTGGCGTTCATTTCAGGCCAAATCAGTGCTTGCAACAGGCGGCCATCACCGACGGCGTATGACCCTCGGCGATCAACGCTTGCTGGGCTTCGGAAAGCTCGATCCAGGGCATCAGCGGATCGTCGGACTGGAGGGCCATCTCGCGGCCATTGATGATCGTCAACGTGTTGCGGACCAACTGCTTTCCGGGACGCGGGTTCATGAAGACGTCGTAGAACATGAAATCCCCCTCGACGATCTCGAACAGCGCCACATCCGCCAGCGCGCCGGGCCGCAGCGTGCCGATCTCCTTTTCCAGACCCAACACGGCCGCCGGCCGTTCGGTGGCGGCGTGGACCACCTCGGAAAAACTCATGCCCAGCGTCATGAATTTGCTCAGGCAAGTGGGCATGTCGAACATCGGGCCGCTGACGCTCATCTGATGGATGTCCGAGGAGATCACGTCCGGCCGGTAGCCCTGTGCCATCAGCGCCTCCGCGGTCTTGAATGAGAAGGAGCCGGCGCCGTGGCCGATGTCCAGCACCAGGCCGGCATCCCAGGCCCGTTTGACCGTCTCGCGCAGGTCGCCTGAATCCTCGACAATGCGCATTGTGCCGCCGGTGAAGCAGTGGGTGAGGATGTCACCGGGCCGCATCAACGCCATCACACCGTCGATCCCCGGCGGCCCCATGCCGATATGGGTCATCAGCGGCAGCTCGCAGCGGTCCGCCGCTTCGCGGGCTTTGTGCAGGGGAGCCAGGCCCTGGCCGCTGGTGGTGAGCTGGTCGATTCGGGCTTTGACGCCCAGCAGCACGTCCCGGTTCAGGTCGATGATCTGGCAGCAGAGATCGACGTCGCAGTAGCCGGGATTGGCCAGTTCCCACGTCTGCGCGGTCAGCCCGATCGACGAAATGTTGAGCAGGGCATAGATGCGCGCGTGGGAGTTCTCGATAATAAACTGACGGAAGCCGGTGAAGTTGTATCCGCCGGACGAGCCTACGTCGAGCCAGGTCGTCACGCCGCTGCGGGCCGCGATTGGGTCGGGTCGAATGCCATAGAAGCCGCAGCCGTAGTTGACGTGCGTATGCAGATCGACCAGCCCGGGCGTTACGTACTGGCCGCCGGCGTCCACGACGCGGAAGGCCGTCTCCGCCGGGATGTCCGCATCGACCGCTGCGATGCGATTGCGCTTGATCGCCACGTCCGAGCGGCCGCTCTTCCCGCCGCCGGGGTCAACCACTTCGCCGCCCTTGATCAGAAGATCGAATCGCATGTTTCTACCTTTCGCGTTTTCTTTAACTCGGTGGATAGCTACTGCGGTGGTCAGCGGCCAGCCGGTCACGACCTGGCCTTGCACTGGCGATGGCCAGCCAGGGTTGCCGCCAGCCCCATCTAATCCCCTTTCCCGGACATTGTCAAGTGGCGCGCGAAGCAGGGGCATTCCCGCTGCGGCTCAGAAAGCGACGTAGCCGCCGCAGACGGGTATGCACTGGCCGGTGACGTAGTCGGAGAGGTCGGTGACCAGAAATTCGACAACCTTGGCGCAGTCCTCTGGCACGCCCAGGCGGCCGAGCGGGATATCCTTCAACAGCCGGTCGCGGACCTCCGGGCTGTTGCGGCCGCCGGCCACGGCCCGCGAGGAGAGCGTAAATCCCGGCGCGATACAGTTGACATGGACGTTGTGCGGCCCAAGTTCCGCGGCGAGGACGCGCGTGTAATGGATCACGCCGGCCTTGGCGACCTTGTAGGCCATACCGCCGCCGATGCGGCCGCTCCAGATGCCGGCCTGGGACGCCGTGTTGACGATTCTGCCGCTGCGAGCAGCCTGCATGTAGGGTGCAGCCGCCTGGCAGCAGAAGATCGTGCCGGTCAGGTTGATGTCCATGATGTACTGGTAGTGATCGGGCGGCGCCGTGGCCGCACTATTGTTGGGCGGCGCATACAGCATGCCGCCGGCGTTGTTGACGAGGATATCGATCTGCCCGAATGTGTCGATAACCTCCTGCATCATCGCCTCCACCGCGGCCTTGTCGGTCACGTCGGCCTCGATGCCCAGGCCGCGCCGGCCCAGCCCCTCCACCTCCGCGGCCACCGATTCGGCCGTGAGTTCCTCGTCATACTCCTGGGCCGCGTTCAGGTCCACGTCGTTGATCACCACATCTGCGCCCAACCTGGCCAGATGGAGAACATAGGCGCGGCCCAGACCGCGTGCTCCGCCAGTGACCAGCGCGACTTTGTTTGCGAGTTTCATGGGATCTCCTTTCGATAGCCCGTTTTGTATGCGTTAACCATGGTGGCGCAAGAGCGCTCATACGGCAAGCTCAATTCTATATTGCGTGGGGATTTATGAGACTCTGTGTGATGGCGACAGGCCATTGTACGATTCCAAGAGTGCTGAAGCGGCGAACCGCATGAAACATGCCAATCTCGGAGGTCATTTGGCTGAGGTGGTGGCGGGTGGGTAAGATAGGCGTGAACAGTTCTCTTTTCATTATCCATAATACAATGCATTAACCATGCAACATGACACCATCGCCGTGCTCGACTACGGCAGCCAATACAGCCAGCTGATCTGCCGCCGGGTGCGGGAGGCCAATGTCTACGCCGAGATGATCTCGTGGGACCGGGCCGCAGAGCGGCTGCCGCAGGTCAAGCTCAAGGGCATCATTCTTTCGGGCGGGCCCGCCAGCGTCTATGAAGCGGGCGCGCCCGCGCTGCCGGACATCGTGCTGGAGAGCGGTGTGCCGGTGCTGGGCATCTGCTACGGGCTGCAGCTGCTGGCCCACGCGCTGGGCGGCCACGTGGCGCCGAGCGCCAAGCGCGAGTACGGCGCGGCAGAGATCGAGGTGACGGGAGAGAACCGTTTCTTCGGCGGACAGCCGCGGCAACAGCAGGTGTGGATGAGCCACGGCGACCGCGTGGAACGGCTGCCGGCCGGTTTTGAAACGGTAGCGCGCAGCGGGAATTCACCGTGCGCGGCCATCGCCGACGAAGCCCGCTCGCTCTACGGGCTCCAGTTTCACCCGGAGGTCGTGCATACCCCCAATGGTTTTGCGCTGCTGCAGAACTTCGTCCTCCGGATCTGCGGCTGCACGGGGGACTGGACATCCGGCCAATTCATCGAGGAAAGCGTCGTCGGGATCCGGGCGCAGGTCGGGCCGGATGGTCGGGTGATCTGCGGACTCAGCGGCGGCGTGGACAGCGCGGTGGCGGCCACGCTTGTCCATCGCGCCGTTGGGGAGCGGCTGACCTGCATCTTTGTCGATCACGGCCTTTTACGTGCGGGCGAAGCGGAGCAGGTGGTGGACACGTTCGAGCGGCACCAGGGCATGCGGCTGGTGGCCGTGGACGCCAAGGAGGCGTTCCTGGATGACCTGGCGGGCGTGACCGAGCCGGAGGAAAAGCGCAAGCGGATAGGCGCGCGCTTCGTTCGCGTCTTTGAGGAGGAGACGGAACGGTTGTCGGAGGAGAGCGTAAAGAGGAATGAGGAGAGAAAAGACCCCTCGCAATCCTCGCCAAAGTTATTTCTGGCGCAGGGCACGCTCTACCCCGACGTGATCGAGTCGGCCAGCAGTGACGATTCGGCAAACGCACGCACGATCAAGACGCACCACAATGTGGGCGGCCTGCCGCAAGATATGACCTTCGAGCTGATCGAACCTCTGCGGATGCTGTTCAAGGACGAAGTGCGCCGCATTGGCGAGGAGCTGGGCCTGCCCGAGGAGATCGTCTGGCGACACCCGTTCCCGGGACCGGGGCTGGGCATCCGCATCCTGGGCGAGGTGACGTGGGAACGCCTGGAGATGCTACGCCAGGCCGACCGCGTCTTCCTTGAGGAGCTGCGGGCCGCGGGCCTCTACCGCCAGACGAGCCAGGTCTTTGCGGTGCTGCTGCCTGTGCAAACGGTCGGCGTGATGGGAGACGGGCGCACCTACGCCAACGTGATCGCGCTGCGGGCGGTCACCACCGACGACTTCATGACCGCCGACTGGGCGCAGCTGCCCTACGACCTGCTGGCGCGGGTCAGCAGCCGCATCGTCAATGAGGTAGACGGGGTCAACCGGGTCGTTTATGATATTTCCAGCAAGCCCCCGGCCACGATCGAGTGGGAGTGAACGTCAATGGTCAGTGGCTTGGGATTCGTGAAGGCGCTGGCCGCGAAGCAGCGCGGCCACTTTTCTGGATGAACGTATAGAGGCGATAAGTGCCGTCAGCCCGGCCACTGCCGGGCACACGCCTTGCGTCCAGCGAGGAGGACAGCGATGACAATGACGCGCGCTCCCAAGAACTGGATCTGGGAAGTAGCGGTTGCCGTGGCAATTATCGCGGCAATTGCCGCCGCCGCCGTTTGGACGCGGATTTATGACAACGGCAGTCATTACAACGGCAGCCATTACAACCGGGGTCATGCCAATTTCGAGCGCGGTCGATACCGGGAGGCGATCGCCAACTTTGATCAGGCTATCCGACTGGAGCCTGACGACGCGCACATTTACGTCAACCGCGGTGTTGCCAAGTTGTTTCTTGGTCGATATCGGGAAGCGATCGCCGACTATGATCACGCTCTGCGACTGATGCCCGACACCGCTTACATCTACGTCAACCGGGCCGGAGCCAAATCCAGCCTTGGTCAACATCAGGAAGCGATCGCCGACTATGACCAAGCCCTGCGACTGGAACCCGACAACGTCAACGCTTATGTTTCTCGGGGACGGGCCAAATCCAAACTTGGTGAGTACGACGAAGCCTTCGTCGACTTCGCTCTGGCCTTGCAACTGGACCCAGACAACGCCCATATCTACACCAGCCGGGGCAATGTCAAGTTCGACCTTGGTCAGACTCAGGAGGCCTTCGCCGACTTTGATCAAGCAGTCCGACTGGATCCCGACGACGGTTATGTCTACTTCGCACGGGCCTATGCCAGGGCCGATCTTGGCCAATACGCGGAGGCGATCTTCGATTATGATCAGGCATTGCGTCTGCAGCCTTACTATGTCAGCGCCTATATCAACCGGGCCCAGGCCAGGATCGAACTAGGTCAATTCCGGAAGGCAATCGCTGACTACGATCAGGCTGTCCGTCTGCAACCTGAAAGCGCTTACGTCTACTTCAATCGAGGCCTTGTCAAGGCCGACATGGGTCTATCCCAGGAAGCCCTCGCCGACTTGAAAACCGCGCTGGAATTGGCGCGGGAGGCTGGCGCCAGCGACTTCAGCACCTCCATTGAAGAAAAGATTCAGGGACTCGAGCAGGACGAATGATGGAAGATTACTTTGCACTCCGGCACAACCCCTTCATACCAGGTGAAAGCCGGGCCTTGCGCGTGCTTCTGTCGTCGTCAATAGTATGAGCATCTGAAATGGCTGGATTCCTGCGCTTCGCTCTTCCACTCATCGCTCTGCTCTCTATCTTCCCTCTGTATACGCGCTATAAGGCCGCGGCCGCGCCCATCCCGCCGGGCGTGCACCTGGCCAGCCTGGAGCTCAGCCATCTGAAAGATCCCGCGCAGATCGAGACGGTCATGGAAGCTGCCATGAGCCAGCCGATCGCCGTCTACTATGACCAGACGCGCCTGGTGCTGCGGCCGCAGGACGTGGACTTTGAAGTCGATACCGCCGCGATGCTGGCCGAGGCGCAGCAGTATCTGGACGGCCCGGACTTTGTCGATATCGCCCTGCGCAAGCTGGCCGGGCTCCCTCAGCAGCGTAGGGACATTCCGGCGCGCTATAGCTACGATCCGCAGAAGCTGGCGACCTGGCTGTGGCAAGTGGGCGAAGAGCTGAATCATCCACCCCAGCCTGGGCGGGTCCTGCCGCCCCAGTGGAACTGGCGGACCGAGGGGGGCATGCGGGAAGCAGGTGGTGAGGAAAGCGCAGAGGTAGATGTCCTTCCCCCTTACGCGACACTGCCGGCCACCTTTGTGGGCTCCGCGCAGCGCAGCTGGCAGTGGACATCCGGCACAGTGGGCCAGACGCTGCTGATCGACGAGAGCGCGCAACCACTCCTCGACGCGCTCAGCAGCATGGACGCGCGTACGGCCCATCTTGTGCTGCAGGAGACGCCGCCGCCGCCGCTGACGATGGCGGAGCTGGGCAGCGAACTGGATGCCTATACATCCAACTTCCCCGGATTCGCCGCCATCTACGTGCAGGACCTGACGACCGGCGAAGAGGCAACCGTCGACGTCGACGTGGCCTTCTCCGGCATGTCGACGATGAAGATCGCGATCGCCAGCGAAGCCTACCGGCAGATGGCCGGTTTTGAGAACGAAGCCGTCGGCCAGTGGATCGACTTTGCGCTGGGGGAGAGCAACAATGCCGCCGCCAACCGCCTTCTGCAGTGGCTCGGCGATGGCGATATCTACACCGGCGGTCGGCGGGTAACGGAGATGATGCGCACCCTGGGCTTTACGAACTCATATATTCAGACCGGCTACGACGACAAATCGATCATCAGCAAGATTCCCACAGAGGCCAACAGCCGCACCGACTGGAACACGAATCCGGATACGCATCTGCAGTCCACACCCGCGGACCTGGGCCGGCTGCTGGCAGAGATCTACCGCTGCCAGGCGGGGGAGGGGCTACTGATCGAGACCTTCGGCGACGCGATCACGCCGGAAGAGTGTGCGGCGATTCTCTTCTATGTCAGCCATGACGAATTTACGGAGATGATATGGGGCGGGCTGCCGCGCCCGGCGCAGAGCTGGATCATCCACAAACACGGCTTTGTCAACGAGGCGCACAGTGACCTGGCGCTGATCTGGGGGCCGAGCGGGCCCTATGTCATCGCCGTCTATCTGTGGCGCCCCGGTTGGATGGACTGGCCGACCAGCAACCGCACGATGAAGGAAATCAGCCGCATCGCCTGGAACTTCTTCGCCTATAAGTCGATGACCGAGGGTATAGAGGCGCCGCCGCCGCTGACGCTATCGCCGCCCCCCAGCTACGTACCCGTGAACACCTATAGCAGTCGCGCCGCGCTCAGCGGCCAGAGCGAGACCGGTGCCCAGTGAGTCGTGCTCTGCGGCTGCACCCGCCATAGAACGTGAGGACAGCTCTTATGCCCAATCGATCCGAAGAGGCCCTGGACGGGATTGTTGACGAGATCACACAGCAGATGGAGAAGATCAGCCAGCTGCGCGATGGCACGCTCAGCCGCAGCCGCCGCCTGATCCGCGACTGCGCACACAGCATCCGCGCCATGCACCGCCATGAGCTGGCGAAGGCGGAGGAGATGCTGGCCGCGGCGCGCCGCGACGCGCAGGCGATGGTGGAGCCCCTGGCCGACCACCCGGAACTGTACCATGTGGGTTATACGCAGGACGCGCTGAAGGAGCTGGTGGAGGCCCATCTGCTCTACGCCTTTATCACCGGTGGTCCACTGCCAGCGCCGGCCGAACTGGCGGTCACCGGCGCGACCTACCTGAAGGGCCTGACCGAGGCCGCCACCGAGATGCGCCGCTTCGCCCTCGATCTGATGCGGCAGGACCGCGTCGAAGAGGCCGATCCCTACCTGGAGATGATGGACGAGATCTACTCGCTGCTGGTGACAGTCGACTTCCCGGACGCGGTCACCGGGGGCCTGCGCAGGCAGACCGATGTGCTGCGCGGCGTTCTGGAGCGAACCCGGGGCGACCTGACAACGGCGATGCGCCAGGAGAAGATGCAGGCCGCGCTGCGCCGGGTCGAGGAGCGGTTGGGGTAACGGCAACTTTCGGTAACGTCACTGTTCAGCAGGAAATCTTGGCGTCAAACGGAATCCAAAAGAGAAGCTCACCTCTGGAGAAAGAGAACAATGCAAAATCAACATGTCTTTATGGGCGACCTCACCCGGCGTGAGTTTCGCGAAGCGCTGGCAGAGGGCAAGTTTCAGACGGCGATCATTCCCACCGGCAGCATCGAACAGCATCTCGAGCATCTGGCGATGGAGCACGACATCCGCATGGCCACGCATGTCGCCGAACAGGCGGCCCGCCAGCTCTACCCCCAGGTCATCGTCACGCTGCCGATTCGTGCCGGCATCTCGGAGCATCACATGAGGCACCAGGGCACCGTCTCCGCCAAGCCCGGCCCGTGGCTGAGCGTGGTGTTCGACGCCGTGGAAAGCCTGATACGCCACGGTGTCAAAAATGTTCTCATCCTCAACGGGCACGGCGGCAACGAAGCCCCCATGGGTGGCATCATCGGCCAGTGGCATCTCTATTTTGCGGCCGAGGCGCCGGAGGCCAGTGTCCAGTTTCACTCCTACTGGGATCTGAGCCGGCCGGAAGCCGAGAAGCTGTGCAAGGGAGGGGTGCCGGGCCACGCCCAGGAGTACGAGACCGCCATGGCGCTGGCCGTCTGCCCGCACAACGTGCGTGTGGAGGCGATGCACGACCAGGAAGACAGAAGCCCGCTGGACGCCAGCCCGGAACAGGGGCAAAAACTGGTTGACGCAGCCGTGAACGCCACCCGCAGCTACCTGGAAGAGATGATCGCCGGCAAGCACCGCGCAGCCGTGAATCCTGAATGAAAACGCGTGGTTCCCGGCTAGGAATCAGGAACCGTTCCTGCTTCGTTCACGACGGATCACCGGCCATTGCCGCTCAGGCCGCAGTATTCGGCGGCAGTGAGGGCGTAAACCTGCGCGGCCTGCGTCAGGCGCGAGAGCGATACCCACTCCACGTCTGAGTGGGCCGTCTCATTGGAGGGACCGTAGTAGAAGGAAGGCACGCCGCCGAGATTGACGTACAGGTTGGCGTCGCCCACGATGCGTTTGCCGGCGATGACGACCTGGTCGTCGTGTACGAAACGATGCGCCTGTGCGGCCGCCTGCACCGCGGCATCGTCGCTGGCTGTTTCGAACGGCTCACGCTCGTGGATCATGCGGACTTCCAGTTCCAGCTGGCCGGCCTCGGCGATGGGCGCGGCCAGTTCGCGTAGTTCCGCCAGGACCTTCTCCGCGTTGGCGCGCGGCCCCCAGCGCAGCGTGCCGGTCAGTCGGCAAAGCATGGGCGTGCGGTTGAAGTAGTCGCCTGCCTCCACCGTCCCCACGTCGATGCGCTCCGCCCCCGCCAGGGGATGCAGCGCGCCCTTGTCCAACTCATCCTGGTATGCGGTGATGCGCTGAATCAGGTCGCCGAGGAAGCGAATCGGATTCTCGCCGAAGGGCACGTAGGTCGTGTGCGTTCCCCCGCGCGGGGACGTGAGTGCGATCTCGAAGACCATGGTACCCATGCTCATGACCCACAACTCATTCCAGCCTTCGCCGATCAGGATTCTGTCGCCGCCGATGCGCCCGCTCTTGATGTCCTCGATCAGGGCCAGCGGACCGTCCTTTTGGGCCTCCGGCTCTTCGTGACCGACGATGGCCGTGAGCCAGAGGTCGCCGGCCAGGGTGACGCCGGCAGTTTGGAGCGCCCGCAGCGCGCCCAGCTTGGCGGCCATCGCCCCTTTCATGTCGGTGGCGCCGCGCCCGTAGAGACGGTCCCCCTCGCGGCGGCAGGGTACGCAGTCGCCGATGGGGATGGTGTCCAGGTGCCCGTTCAGCATCAGGCTGGGGCCGTCGCCTGTCCCCGGTAGCCGCGCATAGATGTTGTAGCGGCCGTCGCTCACCCGGCGCTGGTCGACGTCGAAGCCGAGCTCGCCCAGCTGCGCCGCGTAGTACTGGCAGACATCCGCCTCCTGCATCGTCACGCTGGGAATCTCCACCATCGCCTGCGCCTGCTGCGCGATCCACTCGCCATCGACCGCATCTTTCAGGGCTGTCCACTGCTCCTCGTTCTGATTCATCTGCATCCTCTGCTTCGTTTCATGTTATATACGGCTGGCTTGGTAACGTCTCTTCTCGCACCGTGTAGCAGGGCAAAGATTCCTTCCCGGTCGCGTTGACAGCGCTCATGTTCTGCTTGGTTGCGGACTGTCTCCGAGCGATTCGCAGGTCGTTCAGGTACAACCCCCTTATAGAACAAAACAGATGGGGTCAAGTACTGATCCCATCCGTTCCCTCACGTATATTGGCTTTGGTCCTGGCTAGCGGCGCGAAGGGGAGTGGCGCCCACCAGCAATAACAGTGTGTCAGGGCAAGCGTTCAAGCAGCGATTGCAGGAACGGCAGGAGGACGCCAAGCACGACAATGCCGAGGGCCCACTTCATCCACCGAAGGTCGTTCTTGATTCCAGCTATCTCGCCCCGCATTTCGGATCTGACGGAATGTATATCCGTCTGCAATTCGGACTTGAGGGTCTGCATCTCCTCCCGCAGGTCAGACTTGAGGGTCTGCATCTCCCCTCGCAGTTCCGTTTTGACCGTCTGCACCTCCGTTCTGACTTCATGCACAGCGGTCTTAACGGCTTCTACATCGGCTTTTGTCGCCAGAAGCTCGTAGGCGCCCTCGATGCGGGCGATCCGTTCACTCTCGGTTGCCATTGTCATTGCCGTCTCAATTCATCTACATGCTTCGGATTCGGGGGCTTTGCGGTCCGGGCACTGTTCAGAGTGTCCCGTGCCTGGGTTCTGCTGGCGTCCATGTTAATAGCCAGCGTATACCCATGTTCAACATCTGCCAGAAGTATACTATACACGCGCGGCCTGGGAAAGGCTCAATTCAGCATAAACGTAAGAACACACTTTCAGAAGAAAATGGACCCAAAACAGGGCATACGACCCATACAGGACCGAAATAGGTCCATAGTGCAGGGAAAACGCGCCGCGTCTTCCTAGCGCCGGCTCTCAGCCAGACTGCGCACCGTATCCGCCAGCAGGTCAATCTCCTCCTCCAGTAAAAAGAACGGCACGCTGGCGCGCACGCCGTTGTGTGCAATCGTCAGCGGTCGGACGATGATCGGCTTCGGCCGGCGCTCGCGCAGGGCGCGGGTCAGCTCCTCGCCGTCCCACCCGGCTACGGAAAAGGCGGTCAGGGCTGCCGCACGTTCGGCTTCAAGCGGGGTGTAAAGGGTGACGCCGGGGATGACGGCCAAAGCCTGTTTGAGGCGGTCGGTGAGTTGCGCGGTGCGCGCCCAGATGCTCTCCAGCCCGATCTCCGTCAGGTAGCCGGCGGCAAAGGCCCAGGTATGCACCAGCGGCCATGACCAGGGACCGTATTCAAACCGCTCCGCCCCCTCCTTCAGCGCATAGTCATCGGTATCGTAGCGCAGCCAGGCTTCGGCGCGCCCGCCGGCATAGGTGACCTGTAAGGTTTCAAGTCGCTCAGGTTGCACGTAGAGCGCGCCGGCGGCATAGGGTGCATACATCCACTTGTAGGAGAGGAGGCCGGCAAAGTCGCAGCCCATTGCCGCCAGGTCGATGGGAAAGAGTCCGGCCGAGTGGGCCGCGTCGACGAAGGTGAGGACGCCGCACTCCCTGGCCAGCCCGCAGAGTTGCTCCACGGGCAGCCGGAAACCGGTCTCGGTGGTGACATGGCTGACGGCCAGCAGGCGAGTGCGGTCGGTGATACGCGCCGCGAAGGCCTCCAGCTGCTCCTCGGGATCGGCCAGCAGCGGCACCTTGACCACCTCGACGCCGTGCCGGTCCCGCAGGTGCAACGAGGGCAGGTAGAGAGCGGCCTCCTCCTCGTCCGTGATCAGCAACTGGTCCCCGCGCCGCCAGTCGAGGCCCCGCAGGACGGTCTGATAGGCTTCACTCACACCCCGCATCAGCGCCAGCGTCTCCGGCGCAACACCGAAAAAGCGCGCCAGCGCAGCCTTGGACCGTTCGCGCCGCGGGTACTCCTCGTCCGGGTAGACGATGTGCATCGGCCCCCGCACCACCAGCTCTTCCATCAGGCGCGCATGCTCGGCGGCGATGGCGCGCGGGATCACGCTCACGCCGCCGTTCTGAAACCAGACATATTGCGCCAGCGCGGGAATATCGGCGCGGATCTTCTCAACTGTCGCGCGCTGCATGGGCGAGGTCAGGCACAGTTTGCCAGACGGGGCTTTCGGGCTGCTGATCGAGCAGCTCGTGATACGTGTCCGGACGTCGCATCCCCAGGTAGCAATCTTTGAGCGTGGGATACCGTTCCTTTTGCTCGCCGGTGTACCACGTCTCGTAGCCGGCATCGAGGTCGACGTCGGCGAAGGTAAGGCCGGGCCGGTGTGACGTGTTCGCCAGGGTACGGCCATACGGGTCGACGATGCGCGAATGCCCCATCGAGCGGCCCGCCAGGAAGGGCTGCATCACGAAGTGGGAGGAGGCCAGGTAGACCTGGTTGTCAATGGCGCGGGCGTTGACGATCGACTCGATGTGGTCGCCGGTGTAGTCGATACACATGGTGGGGAAGAGCAGCAGGTGCGCGCCCTTCAGCGCCAGGATGCGCCACATCTCGGGGTAGTGGATGTCCATGCAGATGCCCATGCCCACGCGGCCGAAATCGCACTCGAAAACCGGGTAGCCCAGGTCGCCCGGCAGCACCTCGTCCTCTTCGCCGGGGGCCAGGTGCATCTTGCGGTATTTGCCCATCAGGTCGCCCTTGCGGTCCAGGAACACGCCGGTATTGTAGACCTTGTCGCCATCCCGTTCGCGCTGGCTGTACGCGACATAAAGGTTGTTGTCGCTGGCGCGCTGGGCGAACTGGGCCAAGGTGGCGCCGCCGGGGATCGGTTCGGGCAGATCCGATAAATGTTCGGGGGCACAGCCGACCACGTCCGGCTCTTCAGGCAGGAGGACGATGTCGGCGCGGGCATCGCCGGCGCGGTCGATCATCTCCAGGCAGCGTTCGATGCAGCGGCTGGGATAGCTGGGCGGGTCGTCGTGCAGGATGCTGGCGGTGGCCAAACGGGCGGGTCTCATTGGCTGGAACCTCCGACGGATAGGGTGATGGGCTGCGACAGGTCCAGGGTGACGCGCAGCGTGTCGAGCTTGACCAGCATCCCGGGCTGGACCTGGCCGTTAAGGATGATGACGGGATTGCGGCGCAGGTTGGGCGGCACCTTGATGTCAACAGTGACCTGGCGACTGGCAACCGGGGCCGGCAGGTCCTTCAACTGTAGGCGGTAGCTCTCCTCCCCCGCCGCGTCCGAGACGGTTTCGATCCGCAGATGGCGCCGGCAGACGATGTAGTCGAGGATCTCCTCGGCGGTGGCGGTCCACACCTTGTCGCCGCTCTCGATCACGGCGTTCAGCCGCGCGCGGTGCTCGTCGATGTAGAGGTCCTTGTTCTCGTGAGGAATGGTCGGCGCCGGGCAGTGGCAATAGTCGATCACCCAGCCCGACTCGCGCTGTGCCTGCGTCAGCCGGTGGTGGGAGTCGAAGGCCGCGAAGAGCGGCGTCCAGGCCTGGTGCAGGTTGGCGACGCGGCCGAGGAACCAGAGGTCGGCGTCGGGCCGGTTGATGTCGTCGGTGACCGAGAGCGCGCACAGGTAACCGTGCTCCTGCAGCGCCGCGGTGATCTTCGGCGTGATGTTGGCGTTGCTCCCCGGCGCGGTGTAGACGGTCACGCGATGGCCGATCGCATCCTCCAGCACCTCCTTGGCCTGGCGCACCTCGAGGTCGATGTTCTCCTCGACGATGCCGTGCGTCCAAGAGTGGTTGCCCACGCCCCAGCCCATATCGATCAGCTCGCGCAGCTTGTCCGCGCCCATGTGATGGTAGCCGTTGTAGCTGGAGTTGCCGACGCGGCGCACTTCGCCCATCTGCCCGACCACGACCTCCACGTGGCCGGGTAAACCCAGCTCCTCGTGCAGGGGAACGACATGGTCGAACAGTTCGGTGAGCGCCTCGTCGTAGGTGACCGTGTAGGCCCACTCTTTGCCATGCTTAAACGTGGTCGGGGTAATCGAGATACTCATGTCAGTTCCTGTTTCCTGTATATCGGTGCACCCGTCTTTCGCGATCCGTCAGGAGATGCGATTGCGCTCCGCAACGGAGCGCACGATCGACGCCGCCAGCTCGCAGTCCTGCGGCTCGTATTTCTCACAGAAGGAGGACCAGCGCACAAAGTTGCGCAGGAAATCGTGCGCGTTAGGACAGCTTTTCGCGCTGTAAGTATACGTACGGGAGGCCGGCGGCATCGCAAACTGATGGGTCCGGTTGCCGGCGCGTTCATGCAGGAAGGTGCAGGCCTGCGGCATCAGGTAGTAGCGTCCCTGCCCCGCGCCGGGGATGCCCGCGTCGGCCACCTGTTGGGCGAACTCTGCCGGCGTGCAGCCGAAGGCGGCCGGGTCGATGCTGAAACCGGCCATCCAGCAGGAGTAAACGTCCATGTAATCGGGAATGGCCAGGGGTGTAACACCGGGAATCTCGGCCAGCAACTCGCTCAACAGCCGGATCATGCGATCGCGCTGCGCCACCTGCGGCTGGATGATCTCGAGCTGGCCGAGCGTGATGGCGGCTGTGGCCTGGGGCATGCGATAGGCGTACCCGAGCGCGGAGTGGACCCTGCCGAAGCCGGCCGGCGCCATCTCACCGCCGCGGCTGTGGCCGATAAAGCGCAGGGCTTCGGCCAGCTCGTCGTCATCGGTGACCACGCAGCCGCCGACGTCGGAGCCGAGCGTCTTTTCCGAGTCGAAGGAGAAGCCGGCTGCCTGCGCGAGCGTTCCGGCGAAGCGCCCCTTATAGCGGCCAAAGACCGCCTGGCAGACATCTTCATAGACGAAGAGATCGTGTCTGGCGGCCAGCTCGTTGATCGGGTCCATGTCGCAGATGATGCCCGTCTTGTGCACGACGAGGATGGCGCGCGTCCTATCGGTAATACAGTCTTCGAGCGTGTCCGCGCTCACGTTGACGCTGCCCGGCTCGGTGTCGGCGAAGACGGGGATGTAGTTTTCCAGGCAGAGGCCCTGGATTGTCCCGAAGTCGGTGATCGGGCTGACGATGATCTCGTCGCCCGGTTCAAAGGGGAAGGCCGCGGCCAGAACGCCGAGCGCCGGTGTGCAGCCTGGCGTGGCGATGCAGTGGCGGACCCCCAGCTCGGCGGCAAAGTTCTTCTCGAACCGTCCGATCATGTCGACCGTGAGGCCGCTGTCCACGACCTCCTGCAGATAGCCGGCGCAGTTCGGCCCCATCGTGCGCGGGAAGGGCGATGGCAGCGCGGCCTCTTCACCGTTGAGGCTGGCCGCGCCGTAGGTCGCGCGTACTCTCGATGCAGTCGTCATTGTAAAAGTTTCCAGTTCTCTGTTCGGGTGCATCCCAAAATGGGGGCGAACTTTCGTATACCTCTGGAGGCGCCCAATCCATGGTCAGTTCCCAATCCAGTTTCCACCAGAATAAGCGCCGCCTCTGACCCCTAACCCCTATCCCCTAGCCCCTGCAGTTTTGGGCGGTCGGGCCTATTCGGCCCTCCCTTGTGCGGGGGCTCCGCC
>VXOE01000128.1 GCA_009840225.1 Caldilineaceae bacterium SB0662_bin_25
CCCCGCACAAGGGAGGGCCGAATAGGCCCGACCGCCCGGAACTGCAGTTTTTAGTGGTCAGTTTTTAGTTTTTAGTGAACTGCTAGGGTCGTACCGGGCCATTTGAGGGCTTGGGTCAATTGTTAGAAATACCAGCGGTTGATTGGTGATAGGCTTGAAGAGGAGAAATTAGAGAGACATCCTGGTTTACCTCTTTCAGGGTTGCCATTTGGCAAGGACTTTGCTGGAAAGTGTTTGTGTAGTGTTGGTGAATACCGATTAGGACATGTTGCGCTTGCTGGACCGGCGATTGATTTGCTTCGTCGCGATTCTTCAGAGAGATTTTACGACTTGGGTGCAGTTTCTGATATGCTAGGGCCGATGTTCGATTGACTATTATACCACGAACTTTTGTCCCTTAGAGGACTTTTTTTGCTCGGCGACGCTCGACATATTTGGCGCGGTGTCGTCGCACACTTTACCTGAAGAAAGGAAGCTAGGCATGGCAGATACCAAGGCAACGAATGGCGCGGAGGCGAATGGCGGACAGCAGAAGGGAACGTCCGAGGAGCCTTTGCGGATTGGAATCAGCGGGTTGGGAAGGAGCGGATGGGGCATTCACGCCAACGTTCTGGCCCAGATCGGCGAGAAGTTCAGCGTCACGGCGGTGTGCGATCCGGACCCCGCCCGACAGGAGGAGGCAGTTGACCGATTTGACTGCCTGGCATATTCGACGATAGACGAGATCATCGCGGACAAGGCGGTGGAGCTGCTGGTAGTGGCTACGCCGAGCCAACTGCACGTGAGCGACGCTTCGGCGGCGATGCGGGCGGGGAAGCATGTCATCGTGGAGAAGCCGATGGCGCCGACGCTGGCCGGCGTGGACGAGATGATCGCGGTCGCCGAAGAGACTGGGATGCTGTTGACGGTGAATCAGAACTATCGGTATCATGCGGACTTTCTGAAGGTCAAGGAGGTCGTCGATTCGGGCGTGCTGGGGCGCATCGTGCAGATGCGGATTACAGGAAACGGATTCCGCAGGCGGTGGGACTGGCAGACGCTCAAGAAGTACGGCGGCGGAGACCTGAACAACAAGGGCGCGCACTCGATCGACTGGGCGATACATTTTTTCGACGATCCGAACCCGGAGATCTTCTGCCAGATGGAGACGACGCCGCTGTTTGCGGGGGATGCGGAGAGCCACGTCAAGCTGGTCATCAAGCCGAACGACGGGCCTGTGATCGACGTGGAGATGACGAACTGCTGCGCGTATCCGCAGGACGCGTGGCTGGTCATGGGCACGCAGGGGACGCTAGTCAGCGCGGACAGGCGCACGGTCAACTGGAAGTATTTCGACCCGGAGGAGGCGCCGCCGCTGGTGCTGGACACGAAGCCGACGCCGGACCGGAGCTACAACAGCGAATCGCTTCCTTGGAAAGAGGAGACTTTCACGCCCGAGTTCAACTTCTTTACGGGCATGTTCAGTCTCTATGAGGACATCTATACGACCATCCGCACAGGGGAGCAGGCGGCGATAACGGCGGCCAGTGTGCGGCGCCAGGTGGAGATATTGGAGCGCTGCCGGGAGATCAGCCCGGTTTAAGGTTGGCTCTGTTCACGGCCGAACGCGTCCATGTAGATCTTTGTACGCTGATTGAGGACTCCGTAGAAGGCGCGTGTTTCCGGGTCCGGGTTGTCTCTCCAAAGGGCGACAGGAATGCCCGAATCGTTTGAGAGGGGCGCCCGGTCGCGGTGACCGTAGTAGATTTGGACGGTTTTGCGTTCGGCGCTGGTAGGGCGGGTTGTGGCGGAATGCAGGGCGGCGACGTTGAAGAGGGCACAGGTCCCGGCCGGCCCGTGCAGGTCGTAGATGCCGCCGCGGGCCAGTTGGGCCTGCTGGTCCATTAGAAGCGGTTGGTCGATCGACTCGGGCGAGAAGGAGATGCAGTGTGTGCTCTCGTCGACGTCGGTGAGATAGACCATGAGCTGAATGTAGTCCATGCGCAATGGATGTTCGGGCCAGTGGGGCTTGTCCCGATGCCATTTGCGGTGGAGCTGGCCGTCGTAGGGACCCATGTAGCGCAGGCCGATCTCGCCGAAGCAGACGGGCCCGCCCATCAGTTCTTCGATGGCGGGCATGATGCGCGGATGACGAATCAGCTCGTCGAAGCGCGGCGTGGTGACTAAAGCATCGTAGTTGACGAATTGGTGATGGCCGTAGTCGTGCCAAAAGTAGCGGTAGTCGGAGCGATCGGTGTCAAACATGGTGCGAAAGTAGTCCAACTCCTCGCCTTCCAGTACCTGGCCCAGATTCAGTATCGCAGTTTCCTCGAGCTGTTTACGCCATTCTTGACTCACAATACCCCTCCCTTCGCTACCTGTTTGCCACCCATTTGAGGATATGTTGGGCTACGGCAACTAGAGTGCCTGATTGGTTGGTGACTCGAATGTCCGACACGGACCGTCTGCGCTCTTCGTCAACGGAAACGATTTCGTAGTGAACGGTTATCGTGTCCCCCAGGAAGACGGGCGCAAGAAAGCGGATGCGGTCGTAGCCCAGGGAGACCGGCGTCTCTTCGTCGCCGGCGCGGGAGTCTGCGATCGCCATGGATGAGGCGGTGGACATGTAGCCGATAAGGAGCGCGCCATGGGCGATGCGAGTGCCGTAGCTGGAGCGCTTCATGTATTCTTCGTCGACATGGTTGGGGGCCAGGTCGCCGGTGATGCCGGCGAAGAGGTAGACGTCGCTCTCGCCGACGGTCTTGCTGAAGGATACGCTGTCGCCTGTCTCCACGTAGAAGCCGCTCATTTGTAGTATTCTCCTGTATCGGGCCACCCCGGCTCAGCGTGCGCCATTGCCGCTGCCGTGGATCGCCTGCCAAATCTTCTCAGGCGTCAGGGGCATGTCGAGATGGTGTACGCCCAGCGGCTTGAGGGCGTCCATGACGGCGTTGGCGATAGCGGGCGTGGAACCGATGGTGGCGGCTTCACCGATGCCTTTTGCTCCAAGCGGGTTGTGGGGGGTATTTGTAACGGTTGAATCGGTCACGAAGGTGGGAAACTGGGCTGCCTTGGGTATGGCGTAGTCCATCAGGGTACCGGTCAAGAGCTGCCCTTCCTCGCTGTAGACCACTTCTTCCAACAGAGCCTGGGCGATGCCTTGTGCGAGGCCGCCATGGACCTGGCCGTCGACCAGTTTGGGGCTGATGCGGGGGCCGCAGTCGTCTACGGAGTAGTATTCGCGAATGGTGACGCGGCCGGTGGACTGCTCGACCTCTACGACGGCGACGTGTGTGCCGAAGGGGTAGACGAGGTCGGGTCGAAAGTAGTCGGTGCCTTCGAGGCCTGTGTCGATCTGGTCTGGCAGGTCATCGCTGTAGGCGCGTGCGGCGATGTCGGCGAGGGTTACGGCATTGTCAGGGGCGCCGCGCACCTGGTATTGCCCTTCGGTCAGCTCAATATCTTCGGCGGCGGCTTCGAGAATGTGCCCGGCTATCTGCTTGGCCTTGTCGCGCACTTTGCCGGTGGCGCGGACGAGGGCGGTACCGCCGACGGCGAGACCGCGGCTGCCCATGGTACCGATGCCCATTGGTGTGTTGGCGGTGTCGCCGTGCTTGACGACGATTTGATCGTAGTCCGCACCCAACTGGTCGGCCACGATCTGGGCGAAGGTGGTCTCCTGCCCCTGGCCGTGCGGCGAGATTCCTGTGAAGACGGTGACGGTCCCGCTGGGCTCGACGCGAACTTCGGCGCTCTCGTAGGGACCAAAGCCGCAGATCTCTACGTAGCTGGCGAGGCCGATACCCAGCAGGTTGGCGCCGTCCTGGCTGCGGCGCTGCTCCTGTTCTGCCCGCAGCGAGGCGTAGCCGGAGACGTCGAGGGCTTTCGTCAGCGACTTCTCGTATTCGCCGCTGTCGTAGGTGAGCGTGGTACCCGTGTCGTAGGGGAAGGCGTCGGGAGGGATAAAATTTTTGCGTCGCACTTCGGTCGGATCCAGGCCCAACTCATTTGCTACCAGGTCTACCATTCGTTCAATGTAGTAGGCGGCTTCCGGCCGTCCGGCGCCGCGGTAGGCGGCGATGGGGGTGGTGTTGGTGAAGACGCAGTCGATTTCTATGTCAAATGCGGGAATGTCGTAAACGCCGACGGCCATCCAGCCGGTCAGTTCGGGAATGATGAGCACGATGGGATAGGCGCCCATGTCGGCGACGACGCGCATCTTCATGCCGGTGATGCGGCCGTCCTCGGTGACGGCCAGCGAGTAATCGGCAATCTGGCCGCGTCCATGGGTGGTGGTGAGAAGGTGCTCGCTGCGTCCCTCGACCCAGCTCAGCGGAAGCTGGTAGCGCATGGCGAGGCTGGCTATCACCACTTCTTCGGGATAGATGCCGATTTTGACGCCGAAACCGCCGCCGACTTCGGGGGCGATGACGCGGATGGCGTTCTCGGACATTCGGAGGACGCCGGCCAGCTGGCCGCGCACGAGGTGGGGGGCTTGGGTGCTGGTCCAGACGGTCAGTCCTGACGTGGTCGGATCGGGGGCGGCGACGATGCTGCGGCCTTCCATGGGGACGGCGGCGAGACGCTGGCTGGTGATGTGCTGGCTGACGACTTTGTGGGCGGAGGCGAAGGCGGCATCAACGTCGCCGACTTTCTGCCGCCACACTTCCTGGACGTTGCTGTCCATGTCGTCGAAAAGTAGCGCGGCGTCGGGGTCGAGGGCCTGTTCGATGCCGGCGACGGCGGGGAGCGGTTCCCAGTCGACATAGACTTCTTCGGCGGCATCGGCGGCGGTGGCGGCGTCGGAGGCGATGACTGCGGCCACGCACTCGCCCATGTGGAGCACTTTTCCGGTTGTCAGGGCGTAGTGCGTGCGTGCGCTGTTGGCCTCGCCGTCGGCGGAACCGACCTCGAAGGGGAAGGGCATGGGTTCGGTGTGTGCGGCGAGGTCCTGGCCGGTGACTACGGCTACGACGCCGTCGAGGGCGAGCGCGGCCGAGGCGTCGATCTCACCGACGCGGGCATGGGCGTAGGGGCTGCGTACGAAGGCGACGTAGTGCATGCCGGGCAGCTTGAGATCGCCGACGTAGGAGCCGCTTCCGGTGATGAGACGGGGATCTTCCTTGCGCTTGACGTGTGCGCCCATGTAGGTTGCGTAAGCCATCGGGAGTCTCCTTTGCTTTTATGTCGGACCAGTCACTTTCATTGACGTGTAGAGAGAACGGTAACAGGTTCCGTTTTTCATCCGCGAAGTCACGCGAAGGGTCGCGAAGAACACCTTTTTATCCACTAAGGGCCACGAAGGACCACGAAGAACACCTTCTTTATCCGCGAAGTCACGCGAAGGATCGCGAAGAACACCTCTTTGTCCACGAAGGGCCATTGGGATTTTCCTTGCGTGAATGCGGGTGTCAGTCGCACTTTGCTGCTGCAAATCGTGTTCAGCCAATTGTCAATGAGCCCTAATGACCCAGACTCTAGCAGCTCTGCTCAGGCAGCCTGGAGTTCAAAGGGTTTGCCCTTGCTTCCAGAGGTCAGGACAGCTTGGGTTGCGGCAAGCGTGCGCAGGCCCTCTTCGCCGCTGACGAGAGGCGGTTCTTCTCTGCGGATGACGCGGCAGAAGTGGGCCAGCTGGGCTGCGAGCGGATCGGCATCGGCCGGCTCGTGCCGTTCCTGTTCGAGGGGCTGCTCCCAGCCGGCGTTGTCTGCGGAGGGGTAGCGCCACAGTTCCATCGTGGGGAAAGCGATTGAGCCTTCTGTGCCAAAGAAAAAGGCGCAGTTACCTTCCACGTGGGCGTAGGATGGATTTTCGAACATCGTCAACTCGTATGACCAGGGGGAAGGCGCGGCGTCGGAAAGAAAGATCGAGCCGACGACGCCGCCGGTGAAATTCAGGGTAATGGCGGCGGAGTCTTCCACCTCGAAGCCGCGTGTCGCCGAGCTGGTGGCGGCGTAGACGCTGGTTATTTCGCCGCAGATATAGCGCAGTGTGTCGATCTCATGGATGAGATTGGTCAGTACGGGTCCACCGCCGGCGCGCGTTCGCCAGACTATGTCGTAGTATTCATCGGGCTTCTTGACGGCCCACAAGAGGGAGACTCCTATCAGAGAGCCGATGGCGCCACCCTTTACCAGTTTCCAGAGCCGCTGGATGCGGGGATGATAGCGGCGATGATGGCCGACGAGGACTGGTACTCCGGACGCGGCGGCATCGTCGACGAGTCTTTGCCCTTCGTCGAGCGCGGCGGTGATTGGTTTTTCTACCAGAGGCACGATACCGCGGCGGATGCATGCCAGGGCAAGTTCTTCGTGCAGGATGGTGGGCGCGGCGATGATGGCGCCGTCGGGCGCGGCGAGATCCAGGGCTTCGAATTCATCGTGGAAGAGCGGGACCTCGTTCTTTGCCGCCAGTCCGGCTATGCCGGAGTCCGGGTCGCAGATGGCAACAAGCTGACACTCGCCGCTCGCATTCACATAGTCGATGTGGCGACGTCCCATTGTCCCAGCGCCAAGTATGGCTATACGCAATTTGCTCACACGTGTGCTCCTGTGCGGCGGCTGTGCCCCTCAGCATTTTAGCTGAACTGCTCCCGTTCTGACCAACGCAGTTTTTTGGACGAGAAGGGAGTCAGCGCGGACCTCATCTGTAGCACATTCCCACGATTTGGGGTATAAGTGGAACTGCAGTGGTCAGTCGAGCCAGAAGAAAGTAGGTCGGTTGAGGAATACGCAGATGATTGAATATGATTTTGACGGGCGGACGGCGGTTGTTACCGGGGGGGCGAAGGGTATTGGGCTAGGGATTGCTCAGCGGCTGGCAGGATCGGGGGCGGCTGTGGCGGTCTGGGACTTGGATCCGGGGCCTGTGCGCGGTACGGAAGCGGGGGAAGGGTTCGAGGCTGCTTACTCTGTGGACGTGACGGAACCGGCGAGCGTTGAGCAGGCGGTGCAGGATACGCTGGCGCAGCTGGGCGTTATTGATATTCTAGTCAACAATGCCGGCGTCTCGGGTCCAACGCTGCCGACGTGGGAGTATCCGCTGGAAGAGTGGGACCGGGTCATCTCGGCCGACCTCAGTTCGGTCTTTTTGTGCAGCCGGGCGGTTATCCCGGTCATGCTGGAGCAGGGGGGTGGCCGGATCGTCAATGTGGCATCGGTTGCGGGCAAGGAAGGTAATGCGAACGCTTGCGCGTATTCGGCGGCGAAGGCGGGCGTGATCGCTCTGACCAAGTCGCTGGGCAAGGAGCTGGCCCAGAGCGGTATTATTGTCAACTGCGTGGCGCCGGCGATGGTGCAGACGGATCTTCTGGGGGAGATGACGCCGGAGTACATCAGGACTGTGACGGCCAAGATCCCGATGGGACGGTTTGGAACAGTAGAGGAGAACGCCGAGATGGTGGCGTGGCTGTGCAGCGACGCGTGCAGTTTTGCTACGGGCGCGGTGTTTGACGTGTCCGGCGGACGGGCGACCTACTGATTGAAAGGTTATACCAGGCTCCGTTGACATTTTGAGGAGGCCTCTCAGAATACAACAAGAATGTCAGATCTACAGGCTTTTCAGTGGTGTTCCGGGCTAGCGTGTTGTGAAAGCAAAACCAGTCGATCCGCGAAGGCACGCGAAGTTGCGCGAAGGACACCTTTTTGTCCACGAAGGGCCACGAAGGGCCGCGAAGAACAGCAATGGCTAATAGGATTTTCGTTGCTTGAAGGCGCTGGTCAGCCGCACATTGATGCCGCAAAACGCTGTTCTGACAATCGTTAACGAACACTAATCTGATTGAGTGCAAAGCCGTGTCGGGCAGGGACATATGAGCGACTTCAGCAGACTCGCAATCAACCAGTACACGACGCTGCATCAGTGGTCGCTGCCGCAGGCGATCGAGGGCTTTACGCGGCACGGGGTACACGCGATAGGAGTTGTGCGGGACAAGCTGCAGGAGGTTGGCGTCGCTGAGGCGAAGAGGTTGCTGCAGGCCCATGATATGAAGGTCACGTGCATTTGTGTAGGGGGACTGTTGACGGATTCGGATCCCGACCTGTTTCGGGCCAACCTGGATTCGACAAGGCGAGCCATCGATGAAGCGGCTGAACTGGAAGCCGATTGTGTTGTTTTTGTGGCGGGCGGGTTGCCTGAGGGGTCGAGAGATCTAGCGGTGGCGCGAGCGCGCTGCCTTGAGGGCCTTGCGGAGGTGCTTCCCTATGCGAAACGGGCCGGCGTGACGGTGGGGCTGGAACCGTTGCACCCGATGATCTGTGCGTTCCGTTCCTGTTTGTCCACTTTGGGGCAGGCCAATGACTGGATCGAGGCGCTGGGGGCTGGTCCGGAACTGGGAATCGTGGTGGATGTTTATCATGTGTGGTGGGACCCGGATATGGAGCGGGAGATGGAACGGGCGGCGGGACGTATTGTCTCCTTTCACGTTTGCGACTGGCTGATGGATACGACCGATTTGCGATTGGACCGGGGTATGATGGGTGACGGCGTCATCGACATCCGGCGCATTCGACGGTTGGTAGAGGCGACTGGGTACGATGGGTATCGGGAAGTGGAGATTTTCTCGGAGCGGAACTGGTGGCGGCGGGACCCGGATGAGGTGGTTGAGATTACGAAGGCACGATATCTGTCGGATGTAATCTGAGATTCACGATCGCGGAACGATGGGGAGAACTCCTTTTTTTCCGCGAAGTGACGCGAAGGGGCGCGAAGAACACCAACCCCTACCGGAGATTCTTCGCATGACTGAGTGGCTGTGTGAAGACTGACAGCACTCTGCTCCGTCGACTCGCTGATCTAAGATAGGGCAATGAGTTTTAGTGTCATTCCGAACAACAAGGCGAACCGACTCCAATGAGCCAGAATGAACTGACTGTGTCAGGTGGCCTGCCTCCTCAAGGAGACAGGTTGGAAGGCAAGGCGGCGATCGTCACGGGCGCGGGGTCGCGAGGCAGGGCTGCTCTTGGCATCGGCTATGCAACCGCTGTGCTCTTTGCGCGACAGGGAGCGAGGGTGGTTGTGGCGGATTTGGACGAGGAGCGGGCCGAGGTGACGGTGAAGTTCATCAGGGAGAATGGAGGGGAGGCGTCATTCGTTTCGGCGGACATTGCGGTGGAAGCGGATTGCCGGGAGCTGGCAGAGGCGTGCGTGGGGCGGTACGGCAGCCTGGATATTCTGGTGAACAATGCGGGCGCGGTCGGCGGGGGCAAGGTTACGGATTATGAAGAGGGGCTCTGGGATGTAGCTTTGGACGTAAACTTGAGGGGGCCGGTGATGGCCTGTAAGTATGCTGTGCCGCAGATGGCTGCGGGCGGGGGCGGGTCGATTGTTCACATTTCTTCGATTGACGGGCTGCTGGCGGGGGCGTATATCAATGTACCGTATTCGGTGGCGAAGGGTGGGCTGGCTACGCTGACGAGGTTGATGGCTGTGCATCATGGGCGGGAGGGTATCCGGGTGAATTGCCTGGCGCCAGGGCATGTACATGCTTCTTTCACGGCTGACTTTGCGGAGGGGGAGCGGGAGAGGAGGCGGAAGATCGGGCCGCTGGGAACGGAGGGGACAGCTTGGGATGTGGCGTATGCGGCGCTTTATTTTGCGAGTGATGAGGCGCGGTGGATATCGGGGATTGTGATGCCGGTTGATGGGGGGTTGCTGGCGGCGACGCCGCTGGCGGTGATGGGTAATTTGGGGGCGTGAGGGGGAGGGGTTTCTCGAAGATTAAGAAAAAGCACGTCTACCTACTTCTGTGCATTGTCGGCACGGTTCTTCCTTATTCTCAGTTTCTTCTTTGGATTTCAGAAAACGGGTTCGTCGTTTCCCTTCTTTTGGAAGAGATCACTACCTCAAGGATGGCAGCATTCGGGTGGCTGGATGTGGTGGTCTCGGCGGTTGTTCTGTTTGTGTTTATGTTTACTGATGGGGTCGAGAGGAGGGTGGCGAGGCTGTGGTTGCCTGTTGTAGGAACGCTAGTTGTAGGTGTTTCGTTGGGGCTGCCGTTGTTTCTGTATTTGGTGGAGGTTGCGGAGGAGCGGCGGGAGGGTGTTGGAGGTGAAGGCTGAGTAACCAATTGAGGCGGAAAGAGCGACTAGCGGGGATCTGACTCCTGAATTTCCGATCCGAGCAATGACTTCTAATCGAGGGTGGCCCTCTGGATTCTAGGCAGCAAGTACAGGGTCATTCAGCTCTAAGAAGGTTCTCAAACTCGGTTGGATGGGACCAGAGAGCGATGTCAGAGACTCCTTCTACCAGCGAGAAGTCCTTTGGCTGCCACACGTCTTGTGTGTCGTCAAAAAGGGAAACGAAGGTCAGACTCGACAGAAGATCCCTATAGTGGCTAAGGTCTACGCACCCGGCCACAACGTGCTCAGTCAGCCTGCGGACGGCGCCGCGGGTCCCGGTGGCCAAAATGAAGACAAAACAGGTATGACCGTCTGTGTGTGTCTCGAAGTCGATTTTCCAGTTTTGGGTTGACCTACCCTGTCTCGACACATCCCGCTTGAAATCAATCGCCCGCTCGCGTAGCCATTCGTCAACCTCGTCAGCTGTGGTCTGAATTGCCTGGGTACGCAGCGTAAACCAGAGGTCTGAGACACGAACCGCCGCTTGGGCGACACGCAATACTGAATCGCCCAGCGCGCCGCGGGAGACATCGCGGAGCATCAGTTGGTCACGCTGATTCTCTATGCGCAGAGTCAGGCATACATCCTCAATCAGCGCATCCTGCTTTTTGGTCCGCTTTTGGCTCACTGATTGCAGCCCAAGCCAGCCCAGTGTATCGCCGAAATCGGTGACGATGTAGCGGCCACTCCTCTCCAGCACGTACACGTCCACAACGCCTCCGTCGGGGTAAAGCATGGGAGTGCGTACGCGTATACCTTCCTGGGGAGCCGGCGAGCAGACAAAGAGGGGAGGCACAGCCTCCTGCAGAGAAGTGCTCAGGCTTGCCGCGTTCATAGTATAAACTCTCCTTGCACGTGCGGCGGGTGCATTACCCCACGGTGTTCGAGATTCACTTCAACGCAAAATTGCTCCCAAACCTCTACCGGCCGATCCCACGGGGATGTTATGTCTTCGGGCACGTAGGCCCACGTATCCCTGTTCTCTGGAGTCCAATAATTTTTGTGTGTCTCGCCTACCACACGCCCATCTGGATTAATGTGCTCTGCCCCTAGATCCAGCCCATAGATTCGCCCTACACCACGGAAAATGATGGCATAGGACAATTTGCCGGAGTAGGGATTGTACCAGCCCTGAAGGAATAAGGGGAATCCTTCATCGGAATTGACGTCGTGTCGAAACATCATCGCCAATGGATTCTGACCTGAACTCCAGAAAATGTCACCCTGTATTCGTTTTGTCTCATCGGCGATTATTGCATCGTATTCCAACCGGCTAAGGGCCATTGAACAGAATTGTCCTCTCACGCTTGCATAGGACTGCAGACGATGCCAGTGGGGTCAAAACTGTGTGAACTGACTCTTCTAACAAATCACTAGCCGGCAGCTATCTAGACCTGACGTGGGCGTAAAATGCTGGACCACGAACTTACTGCTTGGATCATCGTCCTGCCAGGCAGGTAATCGGCCCTCCAATATGATGTTTTCTAGGCTTCAGAATCGCTCCTCTTACTGGCAGCGTTTCTATGCTGATGGTGCGCTCGCAGAAAAGAATCCCCTATTTCGTCCACGAGATTGGCAAGTATTCGCATTACCACTATTGCGTCCACACTCACTCTAGTTGAGAGCAGTATCGTTGTCGTTTGGCTGAGCGAAATCGCAGTTGAATGACCAGGATCGGCTAGACTCGCACTGCTCGGACCGGCAAGAAGCACTTTCTCTTTGAATAGGTAGGAGCCCAGTCTGTGATTCGTACCGTGTGAATTCGCATGAACGTTATCACTGGCCATTTTGTAGTAAGGTCTCAAGTGATCCAACCCTGTTTGTTCTTCAATTGCACGGAAATTTGTCCTTGCTACTCCCAACTCAATTGCTGCCCAGCCGTAGTCCTCCTTGAACTGATTACCAAATCGGTCCAAGAGGTCTTTCCGACGACGTTCCAGAATGTCAAACTCTTCTTGTGGAATAGGTTCTTCACTTATTCGACTTTGATAATTTCTGTGTTCGCAAGCCAGTTTGTATTGTTGAATTACCTCATGAAGCAAGTATCTTTCTGCCAATTCTTGGCCGTGCTGAGATATAAAGCTGCTGACCACCGCAATTTCATGCAACGAACGCCAGCGGGCATAGGCATCGTCTGCATATCCTGATTTCAGGAGAAGGAGAATCGCTGAAGACACTTGGCACGCCCTTGCATGCAGTCGGATAAGTGCATAGAAGACGTAGTCGTTTGCTTTGGAGGCGTCGTCGCGATTCTCGATGTTGAAAGCGCTACCCGCCTCCAATGCCAATCCGATGAATAATTCTAACATGTCCAGTGGCTTTCCCCAGAGATCCCTTAGTCTCCCCTCAAAGCCTCGTATTATCTGTCTGTTCTCTTCCTGACGGCCTGAGAATGCATCTTTCTTTACGGTATCCAAAATATCGTCAGCAATTTCATTACATATTTCAGGCATTGATTCGCCGAGTTTTCTCAACGTTTCTTCCCTTTCATCTTCTGAATTGCATTCTGAAAGGAGCTCCAAAACGGTGGTGTTGTAATTCTCTTGAAGCCTGAACATGACTCAATCCATTCTTTGGGCCAGACGACACAATTGTAGGAGGCTCGTTGGCATTCTTAGTCGTGCTGCTGTGGTGGATTGTGACGGCAACCGCGACTGCTTCATTTGACTTCTCAGGTCCTACCATCTCCATTTGTTCGGGGTGCGTAAGCAACAGGCACATCCCCAGTCCCTTGTTCGATGCCAGGCCAACCCTTCTGATGCAGAAGGGAACCCAACTGCACTACCTTCTGTCGGGCAACTTGTTCCCATTCAATAATTCGCTTTGACATTGCGCCCTGCGGATCCGAGAGCGTGGCCCGCAGGTTCAGTTCGAACCATGTGAACACCAATGTTGACTTCAGAGCTGACATTTACACTTGGCCAAAGGGCAGTAGTATGTACAAGACTAACGTCACACTTGCTGCCCGCCAGGTCGACCATTTTTCCAGCCACTCAAGTTCCATCTTGAGCCGCCCAATCTGTTCATAGAGTTCTGCTTCCTGCGCCTCCTGCTTCCATTGCTTGCGCTCGCCGTTGTTGGCGAAGACGTTGGGCCCGTCTTCCAGAAGTCGCCGATTCCAGGCCCGTATCATGTTGGGATGAATCTCGTGTTCACTCGATAACTGGCTAATCGTCTTGCGGCCTTCGAGCGCTTCCAGCGCAATCCGAAACTTGTAGGCTGCCGAGTGCCGCCGCCGTTTCTTGACCATCGTGCTGCCCTTCCACAGGCTTGGTGACTTGCTCCATTGTAGGGTAGGCAGCAAGCGAGTTGCCTTTGGGCACTTTTCCTACAGCCCCCCTCCGAACCGTGCTTGCGACTTTCACCGCACACGGCTCTCCAGTGTGTCATTCCATTTATTGCTCTTTCTGGATGACACTAAGCGCAGGTTCGACTTTTTGCATTACGCATGTCTCTCTGTCTTTGTGTCTGACACACCTGCCTCCCTTCGCCATGTAAGAGGCTTTCCCTCTCTCGGACTACTATGGAGACTCCGTTGCCCTATGCCTCTCGGCACGTAGGCAATCACGGATTCCGTAACGAATCCCTGCAAAGTATCCCTTAGACTCCCCGTTTGTCTCCTTACCCTCGCTCTCTGCAAGTCGTTCCCCTTCGGCGGGTCGTTCTGACAGTGTATAAATGTCAGCACCTTCAGGGCTTGGGTTTCATCCACTTTCCCAAGGGCGGCTAATTTTCGCCAACCGGAGACTGGGATTCAAGCAGTCTAGCCTTAGTCATAGGATACAGGTCTTGGCGGTCTGATGTTCATTGTGACTATCCCATCCTCCGCCTTTACCACCATGCGATTTTCCCTTCGTCCTTTCGGAGTCCGGTAGGGTGGTTGACCTACGGGGTGTCCCGCTCCCCGTGTCCACTTTGCGGACAGTGGATTCACTCGTAAACCGTCGCACATACACTCTAGCTTGTGGTCCAGTTTTTGGGGCCAAGCTCATCTGACGATAGGCATTTTGCCACTATTCGCCGCTTGAAATGCCCCTCGATGCACTAGGAGAGTCCGTTCACTCTTTGTCTAGGTCCTCGGCACGCTCATATGGGGGACTTTCTGACTCAACAAAGAACCAATCTACATCGCGGAAAATCGCTCGGCTCCAGATCATCCAATTCCAAGCACATTTTCAAGTATATTTTGAGTTCATTGACAGTCTTAAGGGCTTTTTTGAATTCGCAGTTAACTATCCTGACAATTAGCTTTCTTAGTTCGACCAAGCTAGCAATCACTCTAGGCAAGTTTATCTCAGGAAGATCGACCGACCACAATATATCATTTCGGCCAAGAGCATAACCCCGATCCCTGAGAGGCGAAGCTATCTCAAACGCGTAGTTCGAAACAAGGTCGGTCTGTGAAGCCAGCCCTTCCCAAACTCGGTCCCTTCCAAGGACAAACTGAGCGGCTTTTTGGTCTGGGTCGAGTCGATCCCCAGTGAACCACATTGAAATACTGCGAATCCACACGAGGATCTTTGCAGCCACACTTTGTTCCAAGTCGTTCACGGTCTCCCTCATTGTGTTTTCCGCTTCTCTCAGCAGTTGACAGGCCTCAATGACTAAACCGTGCTTTTCCAGCAACGCCCAGTAGCGTTTTCCCAGGCTGACCGCATGTTTGGCGAGGAATACTAGGCCGATGATTTGAACAATATACATCGGGACAACCAATAGTGGAATGAGGCCAGGAAAGATTAAGCCTAGCCCAACGAGTAGTCCCGTGATAACAAAAGAAAGTGCGCCCGCAAATAGGATTCTCCTAATGATCTTCGTGACCATCTCATTCCAGGTTATTTTCCTCTCCGCATAGAGCAGACCGCATTCAAGGCAAGCGAAGAGACCGCTCACAATGGCACTTACAATCGCGCCCTTAACCATGGCCCCCAGAGTCTGACGAACTACCGAATCAATAGCGTTAGATCGAATTACGTCTCTCGCCGCAGAGATCTCTTCGCGGGTCATCGTTCTTGCCCCCCTGCTACGGTTTAAGAGTCTGAGTTCGAAAATTCCGTTATCGGCGGTTGTTGGGCCTCCCTGGGACCTTGGCACGCGATGCGACCAATCTTTGCCATCCAAGAAACGGAGTGTCTCCTCTGGCCCGCCAGCTCGAATCTGAGGTGGAATTGTCTCCCATAGCCCCTTTGCCTGTAAGAGACTCTTCCAGTCACCGCCAGCATTCTGTAGATAGGTTATCAAATGTGACGGTAGATTGATGTAGCGCAAATGATATGCAAAGGAGTTTAGCGTCTGGCCCGCGACCCACAGTGGCGCCATCCCGTTTCGCACCATCTCCTCCAATTGAGGATTGACAGGAACTCCCAATATATTGAAATCGGAACAAGGATCGTCGAGAACTCGGGCAGGCAGCGCTGATTCAAGAGATAAAGCTATGCCGGTCAAGCAGGCACTCTTCAGGAACTGACGGCGGCTGGTTTGGGCAACATAAGGTTTCCTCATATGGGAGTAGAATTCTGAGGGTCCGTCACAATAGGTCCCGACGCTAGATCCTCGAAAAGCGTCGGAATTTCAGCCAGACCGATGCAGTGTTTTCTGTCTAGAGGACGAAACGCCTTTTGGCCGGTGTGAGAACGAGCTGCTCTTAGTAAGAACAGACGTAGGAGAGCATGGCCAAGAAGGTTGCTCAGATTCAGTTCAAGAAGTGGAAGGTTGAGCAGAATCGCTACTATGTGCGCCGCACGAGCTTAACCCGCACCGAGCCCTTGCAGCAAACTGTATTTGTTTTCATTCTGCAATTCAGGGAGCACCGGTATAAGTTGACCATGATCCCTTTACCGACGTTAGACGCGAAGGATGCCCGGTAGAAACGAATGGCCGCCCCGGCTAAACCTTCACCGAACTCAACAGTGCAGAATCCACTTCGGCTGTGTCCCACATCCTCAATTATGCGAGACACAGCCGAACGAAGGGGCGCCTAGCGGGGCTCGAACCCGCAACCTTCTGATCCACAATCAGACGCTCTGCCTTTGAGCTATAGGCGCCATATTTGGTTGAACAACTGCTGCAAGGCCGCTTCGCTGCGGCGTTTAGTTTGAGACGGGGGTGGCCCGCCCCGAAGAAGGCTGGGGGACAGGGATTCGAACCCCGATTGACGGTTCCAAAGACCGTAGTCCTGCCATTAGACGATCCCCCATCGCCAACTCTTTCGGGACTCGAGAATTCGCTTCCAGGCAGATTTCGGATGGACCTCTGAGAGGTCGTTGAATCTCGATGGCGGTCCTGGAAGCAGGAATTCTCTAAGGTGCCGAGGCCCAGACTTGAACTGGGGACACATGGATTTTCAGTCCATTGCTCTACCAACTGAGCTACCTCGGCAAAAGGACCGACGCGTAAGGCGACTGAGCCGCGGCAACCCGAGCTACAGCCGACAACGGCTCCACCCCCTTAAGGGCCGGTCCTTTCAGAGCGGGCGATGAGATTCGAACTCACGACCTTCTCCTTGGCAAGGAGACGTTCTACCACTGAACTACGCCCGCAGATGTGTTGTTAAGGGTACTTCTGTTTTCGTGAATCCGGCAGGACGTCGAGTGGACCCGGTCGGATTCGAACCGACGATCTCCTGCTTGCAAAGCAGGCGCCTTCCCGCTTGGCCACGGGCCCGGACGCTGATTTCGAGTGCCGACGAGAGGACTCGAACCTCCACACCCTTGCGGGCAATAGATCCTAAGTCTATCGCGTCTGCCAATTCCGCCACGTCGGCTTTCATGCCGGCAAGCTGTCCGGCGCCGATTGAGCAGAGCAGCCTCGCAAGCCATCTGAGTTTAGCGGACTGCGCTTCGTTTGTGAAGCGGTCCTGCGGAAGGCGGGTGTACCCCCGATTCTGTCATCAGAGCGCCCCTGGGGGCGGAATCTGACCGTCATCATCTGTCTCGGGCAATTTTTGCCCGGCGGATTGTGACTTGCCGGGTGTTATCCGGCTTTGTCCGCACCGCTGCGACGAGATCTTACACCATCTTCGCAGACAGTGCAAAACCCACTCGCCTTGCTCTCGGTTGCACGCTCGCCCAGCCGGTTTCGTTGCCGAAAACCGCTGGTGGGCTCTTACCCCACCGTTTCACCCCTTACCGAGCGGTTGCCCGCGCGGCGGGTCTGCTTTCTGTTGCGGTTGTAGTCACATGGCCGTTACCGGACATGCGCCCCCACTTACGGTTTCGTGGGGCAACGTCCCGACGACGCTGCGTTGCAGACGTCGCGGGTGAGAGTCGGGAAGTTCCTCTGCCGGCAGGTTGCCGGCAGCGATGACTGCACCTGCCTTCGCGCTGTTAAGCTGCTGACATCGGTATGACTGGCCATGGCTGCACGGTCCTGGCCGGATTCACAGCGGTCTATGGTAGCACGGTGTGGGGGGGATGGCAAATTTCGCGGGGTGCAGAGTCATGTGAGAAATAAAACTGATCTATCCGCGAAGGGGCGCGAAGAACACCTTTTTATCCACGAAGGGCCACGAAGGAACACGAAGAA
>VXOE01000058.1 GCA_009840225.1 Caldilineaceae bacterium SB0662_bin_25
GTCAGATGTTTATAAGAGCAAGGGACAGGGGTTAGGGGTCAGAGAGGGCATTTATTCTGGCGGAAACTGAAATGGGTACTGACGGTGGATTGGGGGCCTCCAGAGGTATACGAAAGTTCGCCCCAATATTTGGGATGCACCCATCCAGAGTGGTCCAACCCGCATTTGGGTTGGACCGCGCACTGGGTCGCAAGGGTAACAACAAGGTGGGCCCGACCGGCACCTGCGGTGGAGCAGTAGCTCAGGGTGAGTGGTCGGTCAGTCTGGATGACCCCGATTCCGGACTGTATCCTATTCGATATCGGTATTTGTCGCTTAACGCAATCATGGTATAATGCAGCGATTCAAGAAGTACGCAGAAGATTGCCAATGCGCTCCGCATACTGTGAGCTAAGGAGCTTAGCAAATGCCTTTCCTAGGAAATATAGCGCCGTTCTTCCTGATCGGTCCGACCTTGGGTCCGACCGAGTTAATTCTGATTCTGGTGATCGTCATAATCTTCTTTGGCGTTGGACGGCTGCCGGAAGTGTTTGGTGGGCTGGGCCGCGGTATCCGCGAGTTCCGCCGAGCAGCCAAGGACGAGGGTGAAGAGGAAGATTCAGAGACAACGGACGGCGCCCCTGCTGCGGAGAGCGCTGCGCCTGCGGTGAGCTCTGAGACGAATCCGCCTGAGAAGGTCTGACGTTCGCTTTGATGGCCGCTTGCGCCAGGGCTTCGACAAGCAGCAACGGACAGACTGGCGATCGACGAGAAGGCCGGCTCGGCCTTCTCGTTTCTGTCAGTACCTTGCATCTGAATCCTCCTGCGTAGTTGCCCGGCACGTGTTGGATTGTCACTGACCACAGTTGTACAGTGAGACGATCAGACAGCACAGTGTTTGGGTATTTTTGTTTACGCGTGGGTAGCACAGCACGTCATTCTTCCGAGGTGAACGATGGATGTTTTCTTCATGATCGCAACGGTTATCATTGCCCTCACATTGATCGGCATCGTCCTGTTGCAGGGTCAGGGTAGTGGTTTGGGCACCGCATTTGGGGGCGATGCCGGCATCCAGCGCACCCGACGCGGCGTGGAAAAAACCATGTTCAACCTGACGCTTACTTTGGCGTCTCTGTTTCTCCTGCTCAGTCTCGTAACAGTCGCTCTTCGCTAAACCAGCAGTGGCCGCGGATCACAGGCCACTGCGATATTTCCCATGTCGGAACAACAGCCATTCGGGAGGTCGGCCAGTTCTGGGGCCCAGGGAGCGCCCCAGGCGCCGCGTTTGCCTACGCCCCCTCCTTCAGGCTATCTGCCGGGGCCGGTTGCGCCGCCTGCGACGCCGGCGCCTTTGGGACGGTATATTCGCTGGCAGATGCTACTGGCCGTCATGGGAATCATCCTCCTGACGCTTCTGATGGGCGTCACCGCGTACAACGTCTCCACGGTTCTGGTTCCGGAGCGGGGCGGCGTCTTTCGTGAAGGCGTGGCCGGCAATCCCCAGTACATCAACCCACTGTTGTGCCACACGCACGATATCGACCGCGATCTGTGCAGCCTCCTCTTTCGCGGCCTGACCCGCCTCGACCAGCAGGGGCGGGTGGTGCCAGATCTGGCCGAGCGCTGGACGGCGCCGGACGGACTGGCTTACACCTTTACCCTGCGTGAGAACCAGTACTGGCACGACGGCAAACCGGTGACTATCGATGATGTACTGTTTACGATCGAGATGTTGCAGAGCCCGGATTCACCGATCCTGCCCGACCTGGCGGAGTTGTGGCGTTCGGTCACGGTGGAGCCGGTCGACGAATACACAGTGCGCCTTCTGCTGGACGAGCCCTTTGCCCCGTTCCTCGACTTCACGACGGTGGGGCTGCTGCCCAAACATATCTGGCAGGACGTGTCCCCGTCTGAACTGCTCGCGAGCCCCCTCAATGCACGCCCGGTTGGCAACGGCCCGATGCAGGCGACGTTGACATCGGCGCAGTTCATACGCCTGGAGCGCAGTCCGTTTTCCAATAGCGACATTCCCATGGTCTCGGCCCTCGAGTTCCATTTCTATCCCGATTATCCTTCGATTTACGCAGCCTATACAGACGGCGAATTGGACGGTGTGAGCCAAGTTTTGCCGTCGGATATTGCTCTGGCGCAGGCCCGTACCGATTTGCAGCTCTTTTCCGCGCCGCTTTCGACCTATGTCGGTGTGATATTTAATCTGCAGAATCCGGACGTCCCCTTTTTGCAGGATGCAAACGTGCGCCGTGCGCTCTATCACGCCCTGGATCGCGAGCGACTTCTCGATGATGTGGTCGGCGGGCACGGAGTACTCGCATCCTCTCCCATTCCGTCGAACAACTGGGGGCACGCGGCGGATACACCCTCATATAATTATGACCCGGATGAGGCGCAACGTCTTCTGAATGAGAGCGGTTGGGTCGACACGGACGGCGACGGTACGCGTGATAAGGACGGGCTGCCCTTGCAGCTCACTCTCCTCACGAACGACGGGCCGACGCGCATTGCGCTGATCGAACAGATTGCGGAGGACTGGCAGGCTGTGGGCGTCAATGCCGTGGTGGAGAGCGTCAGCTTCGCCGGATTCGTAACGGATTTCCTGACGCCGCGTCGTTTCGAAGCCGTCCTCCTCAGTTGGGATATCACCGGCGACCCCGATCCCTTCCCCCTCTACCACAGCAGCCAGGTCGAAACAGGCCAAAACTTCGGCGGATGGGCCAATCAGGACGCGGATACCCTGATGATTGAGGCCAGAAGCACGGTGGACCCGGAGAAACGCAAGTCGCTCTATGCACTGTTTCAGCATATCTTTGCCGGTGACGTACCGGCGATTCCGCTCTATTACCCTGTTTATACCTACGGCGTCAGCGAGCGCGTCAAGGCGGTTCAAATTGGACCGTTGAACACGCCGGCCGACCGATTCGCTACGTTCCCCGATTGGTATATCCTCACCCGCCGCGTCCCTGCGAATCAACAGTTGAGCGGAAACTGAGCCTCTCTCCTGTCACGTGAACACGTACATTTATCCAACTTTCGCCCGCCGGAGAGACGCCAAAACAGCAACGCAGACAGTACATTCTCTCAAATCGATTTGACAGTTGACATACGCACATGATATAAATCTAGCTTACTGAGCCGCAGTGGCGGAATAGGAAGACGCGCTACGTTCAGGGCGTAGTGGGCATTAGCTCGTGGGGGTTCAAATCCCTCCTGCGGCACCTAAGGGACCCAGATGATCTGTCCGGGTTCCTTTTGTTCTTATCCTGTCGTGTTCTGGTTCCCTCGGGCTGCGTCCTATCCGGCAGGGGCGCAGTCAACCTTTACGCGACGCTGTCTGCCGAGAAGAATCGATGGGTCTTGTCCGAGTCCCGATCAATCCAGGTTCGCAAGATGTACGACGCCAGCGTCACCCGGCCTATCCGGCCCTGCTCTTGCTGGCGGTTGTCGTCGGGCTGTATTTCCTGTTCCAACATGTAGAGCAGTTGCGCGAGTTGAGTGCCGTGCAGGCGCAGGTCGCGGAGATGCGGCAGAACATTGCGCTCGGCGAGCAGAATACGCTGGACTTGGAAGCACAGTTGCGTTACGCGACAAGCGACGAATATGTCGTGCAGATGGCGCGCGGCGAATTGGGCTACATTCAGGAGGGAGATGAGGTCTACATTCTGTTGGGCGAGCCCGCCGCACGGTTGGGGAGCCCGCCTGCGGAACCGCCGCCGGTGGTAGAGGAGGATTCCTTCCGCCCTCTGGATTGGGCCTGGTGGCAGTCGTTATTCCAACAGATCCGGGAATAGGTTGAATGCGCCTCTGGCCGAAGGGGCGCTCTGTCGAAAGATTGTCAAAACCGCGAAAAGCTGAGATTTGACGCCGCGCGGTTGGTGTGGTAAACTACCCTTTACTGTTGCGGGGTGGAGCAGTGGCAGCTCGTCGGGCTCATAACCCGAAGGTCGCAGGTTCGAATCCTGCCCCCGCTACCTCAGTTTCATAAAGCCGCCGAACCGAAATCGGTCGGCGGCTCATTTTTGACATTGGATTGTAGGGTTTGCAGTTTGGTTTGGCCCGGCGACGTAGCTCAGGCGGTTAGAGCGAGGGCTTCATAATCCCTAGGTCGGTGGTTCAAGTCCACCCGTCGCCACTCTCCATCGTGCGCTGAAAGTTAACAGACAATGGGCATGGCCGTTGACGCGGCCGTGCCCATTTGCATTTCGCTCCCCAGTGACGCGTCAGACCGATACTTTCCCCTCATTCAGTCTGGAATCCGATATGAACTGGCCTGGATGCAGGTAACACCCTCGCCGTCCTGACCGTAGTAAGCGGTGCAGATCGAGCCATCAGGCCGCTGAACCGAGGTAGGATAGCCCAGATCCCCGTTGGGGAAGTCATCGCGAAGGATCAGTTCGTTTTCAATATCCCAGCTCGCGCCTTCGTCATTGCTCAAGCAGGCGCGAATCCCGAAAGGCGCCCAGCGACAGCCGTAGACACACAGCAGGCGGTCGTCCTGCAGACGCAGCATGTGGGGCGGCAGCCCGCGCATCGGTGTCGGCTGCGGGTTGCTCCAGGTGCGTCCGCGGTCGTCCGAATGACACTGGTAGAGGTGATAGTTGCCTTCTTCATGCGTGCGCAGCATCGCCAGCACGCGTCCGCCGGGCAGCGCAAGCAGGGCAGGTTCGAAGAAGCCGATCTTGTCATCGACCGCGATCAGGCGGGCGCCGCGCCAGGTGCGGCCCTGGTCGTAGGAGGGCACGACAAATGAGGGGCACGGGACCTGGCTCTCATCGTAACACGGCAGCAGCAGGCTTCCGTCTTCCAGTTCGGTGATCGATCGCAGCGTGTACCCGGAGACAAAAGGAGAGACATCGACGCGGGCGCTTCCGTCCCACGTGCGTCCACCATCTTCGGAGCGATGGACATAGGTACCTTCCGCCACCGGAAAAGAGCCGGCCCAGGAAAACCCCTCGTCCCGTCTATAGCGTGCGTACGCTGCGTCGGCGTCGGCTGCGTCCAGCGAGACAAAGTTGTTGCGCGCTGTGTTGACCAGCAGGAGACCGCTGGAAAGCTGCACCATGCCGGGGTCGTCCATACCGGCGAAGTCGTAGCCGGCGATCACCTGCGGCCCGTGCCAGCTCTGTCCGCCGTCTTCGGAGCGCAGCAGCATATTGAGCAGACTTGGGTCGAGGTGCGTGATGACGGGCCGGCGCATTGCCTCGCAGAAGGCCAGCACCCACTCCCCGTCCTGCAGGATCTTGATATCGGGCCAGGCGCAGTAGGCATGGGGGTTCTTGTAGATCAACTGGTGCGTCAGGTCCGGTGGGCGCATGGCCATCTCTTCCTTATATCTGACCTCTTTCGAGCATATCTATGAACGGATTGTCCCGGATCTCCAGCGGGAAGTCGACGCGCGCCAACCCCTGCCGCTGCGATTCATAGATGGCCATGATCATCTCCAGCGCGGCGCGGCCCTGTCTTCCGCTCGAGACGCTCTCCCGGTCGTGGTCGATGCAGTCAACCAGGTCGCTCACGGCGTTGATCCAGGCGTGTTGCCGCTGCGTCGCCACCGGCTCCCATGCGACCGGCTCGGTCTGCATGCGCCAGCGGTGCAGATAGGGTTCCCAGCCGTAGCCGCCGGACCGCTCCAGGCTGTTGCCGGCGCCGTGCTGGATCGCCAGCCGACCTTCATCGCCTTCGATCAGGATTTCGAACGTGCCATAGCGCCGCCGTCCGCCCGACTCAAAGAAGAAGAGACAACCGCTGTCCATGCGGAACAGTCCGGCGCCGACGTCCTCGATTGTGACCGTCTTGTTGCCCCGCTCCACCGTGGCGAAAACCCACTCCGGATCACCGGCGTAGAAGCGGATCAGATCGAAGAGATGCGTGCAGTCGTGCATCAAGTTACCGCCGCCCGCTGTCTGGTAATGCGCATGCCAGCTGGCGGGATCGCGCTGATCGGTCGTGAGCAGGTGGCCCCGGATCGTGCGTAGATTGCCGATCTCCCCCTGCTCGATCATCTTCTTCACATTGATGTAGTTCGCCTCAAAGCGCATCGAATGGTTGACGATCAGTTTGGCGCCGGCGCGGTCGCAGGCCGCGATCATCCGGTCCGCCTCTTCGAGGTGGAAGGCCATCGGCTTCTCGCAGAGGATGCCGCGTGCGCCGACTTCGGCTGCGGCAATCGTCACCGGCCCCTTCAGGTTGTCCATTGTACAGACGCTGACGATTTCGACGTTGGCTTGCGCCAGCATTTCCTCGTAGCTGTTGTAGCGCTGCGGGATCGACCAGCGTTCGCAGAAGAGGTCGAGCTTGCCGGCGTCAATGTCGGCCGCGGCCACCAGCTGCGTACCGGGGACATGCGTGTACGCCTCCGCGTGCAGCGCGGCCACCCTGCCGCAGCCAACGATTCCCACCGTGTAACGCTTGTCGTCGCTCATTTGGATACTCCTGCCAGGGTCGCGCCCGCGCAGGAGGGCGTCATCGGGACTACGATGACCGCCGGCGGGCGCATGGGGATTTCCGTGCTATATCTGATCTCTGTCCAGCATGTCTCCGAACGGGTTGTCCCGGATCTGCAGCGGGAAGTCGACGCGCGCCAATCCCCGCCGCTGCGATTCGTAGACGGCCATGATCATCTCCAGCGCGGCGCGGCCCTGCCGCCCGCTTGAGATGCTCTCGCGGTCATTCTCGATGCAGTCGACCAGGTCGGTGACCGCGTTAATGGTGGCGTTGTCCCGCTGCGTGGGGACCGGCTCCCACTCGACCGGCTCGGTGCGCCCGCGCCAGCGGTGCAGATAGGGTTCCCAGGCCCACCCGCCCATAGCCCCCATGCTGTTGCGGGCGCCGTGCTGGATGGCGAGGCGGCCTTCGTCGCCTTCGATCAGGATTTCGAAGGTGCCATAGCGGCGCCGTCCGCCCGACTCGAAGAAGAAGAGACAGCCGCTGTCCATGCGGAACAGGCCGGCGCCGAGGTCCTCGATTGTGATGGCCTTGTTGCCCCGTTCCACCGTGGCGAAGACCCACTCCGGATCGCCGGCGTAGAAGCGGATAAGGTCGGTCAGGTGCGTGCCGTTGTGCATCAGCTCGCCGCCGCCGGCGGTCACGTACTGCGAATGCCAGCTGTTGGGATCGCGCTGATCGGTGGAGAGCATGTTGGCGCGAATCGTGCGCAGATTGCCGATGTCGCCGCGCTCGAGCATCGCCTTCACTTCGATGAAGTTCTTCTCGAAACGCATCGAATGGTCGACGACAAGCTTGGCGCCGGCGCGGTCGCAGGCCGCGATCATCCGGTCCGCCTCGTCCAGGTCGAAGGCCATCGGCTTTTCGCAGAAGACGCCGCGTGCGCCGGCCTCGGCTGCGGCAATCGTCGCCGGGCCGTGCAGATTGTCCAAGGTGACGACGCTGACGATATCGAGATCGGCCTGCGCCAGCATCTCCTCATAGCTGCGGTAGCGCTGCGGGACGGACCAGCGTTCGCAGAAGAGATCGAGCTTGTCGGGGTCGATGTCGGCGGCGGCCACCACCTGCGTATCGGGCACAATCGTGTACGCCTCTGCGTGCAGATTCGCCATCCTGCCGCAGCCGATGATCCCCGCCGTGTATTGCTTGCCGTCGCTCATTTGAATGCTCCAACCAGGGCGGCGCCCGCGAAGGTGCGCATCATCAGGACAATGATAATCGCCGTCGGGATCGACGCGATCACATAACCGGCCATCAGCGGCCCGAACATCACCTGGCTGTTGCCGGTGAACTTGGCCAGCCCCAACATCAGCGTAAACTTTTCCGGCGAGCGCAGCACCAGCAACGGCCACACATAGTCCCCCCACGTCGACAGGAAGGTCAGCAGGCCCACGATCGCCATAATAGGCCGCGAAAGCGGCAGCGCGATCAGCCGGTACATCTGCAGCTCGGTGCCGCCGTCCATGCGCGCCGCCTCGAACAGCTCCTCTGGGAGATCGGAGAAGAAACCGGTGAGCAGAAAGACGGCAAAGGCGAGCCCGCCGGCGATATAGGGTAGGATCAGCCCCCACAGCGAGTTCATCAGCCCAAACTGGACGATGAGCAGGTAACGGCCGATCAGGGTGAGGACGCCGGGGATCATCAGCAGCGACAGCACCAGGTAGTAGGCCGCGTCCCGCCAGGCGAAGTCGATGCGCGCAAACGCGTACGCGGCCAGCGACGCGCACAGCAGCACGCCCGTAACCGCGCCGAGGCTGACGAGGCTGCTGTTGATGATGGAGCGATAGATCTCGTTCCACGCCATCACATAGTTGTGCAGCTGCAGCGGGAAGGCCGGCAGCCAGAAATTTACGAGCAGCTGCTGAAAGCTCTTGAGCGAGGTGAGGATAGCGATGAAGAAGGGGAAGAAGGTCAGAAGGAGGAGAAACACCAGCAACGCATGATGCAGCGCGCTTTGAATCCGGGCACCAAGCTCCACCTGCGCGGCGTCCGGCGATGATGTGAAGGGCCGGTCGACTGTCTGCCCGGTCATCAGGTCTCCCTTGTGCGTCGCGTGCGGGCGAACGGCGACGTTGTGTAGCGGAAGCTCAGCAGCGTCAGAATGAAGATGGCGATGAACATGGTCACTCCGATCGTTGCGCCGTAGCCCATCTGGTCCCCACGGAACGCGGCCATAAAGAGGAGCAGACCGGGTACCAGCGACGCCTTAGCCGGCCCGCCCGCGGTCATGATCAGCACAAAGGCGAATTCCTGGATGATGCCGATCATCGTCTGAATCGCCACCAATTGGATCGAAGTGATCACCAGCGGAATGTCGATCCGCACCATCCGCTGCCAGACATTGCAACCGTCCATCACCGACGCATCCAGCACCTCACTGGGGATCTGCTGCAGGCCGGCGTAGAAGATCATGAAGGGCCAGCCCGAGATCCAGGGGAAGCCGACGAACAGCAGCGCCAGAATCACCAGGCTCGGCTCAGACAGCCAAGCCGTCTGCCACTCCTCGAGGCCGAAACTCCCCAGCATACGATTGAGCACCCCAATCGTGGGCAGCGGGTTGTAGATGAACTTCCAGATCATGATCGTGACCAGAAAGGGCACCACCATCGGCAGCACGAAAAGCGTGCGGTACCAGTATTTGGAACGTTCCCGCTTCAGGTTGAAGACCAGCTCCGCCACGAGGAAGGGCGAGATGCGCTGCAACATCCAGCCGAGGAAGAACCAGCCGAGATTGCGCGTGGCGATGTGCATGTTGGGGTCATTCACCATCGTTATGTAGTTCTTGAACCCAACGAACCGCTCCAGCGTAAAGCCGTCCCAGCGAAAGAAGGTATGATAGATGACATTGAATGTCGGCTGGTACATGAAGATGGCCAGGAAGAGGAAAGTGGGCAGCAGAAAGAGGAACGCGGTCAGGTTGCGGCGCAGCGCACGGCGGCGCCCGCTCCACAGTTTACTGTCGAGACCCGCGTCGGCAGTTTGTACTGACATGGGGTTCACAAGGGCCAGCGGCCAGTGATCTGCTGATCACCGGCCACTGGCCGCTATCGACTGCTCTCAGGCGTTGAACGGCATCACGTACGGTTCGCTGGGGACCGTGTAGTCGCCCCACGGCGGCGGGGTGTAGTCGGCCTGCATCTTCTCCCACTCGGCGGCCTCTGCGTGCAGTTCCTTATCGACGAGGAAATTTTCAATGAAGGTCGGCAGCACGTCGATCTGAATCTGGATCATCTCTTCGAGTGTCATATCGTCGGCGAAGTAGGCCTGAATCGCCGAGAACCACTCGTACCAGAAGTGCCAGTCGCCGATGCGGTCGGAGGAGAAACCGGGCTTGGCCGTATCTGCTTCATAGTCGCTAACCAACGCCTTGACATCGTCGTCGACCTCGAGGTCTTCGAGGCCTTTGATCGTGGGCAGCACCAGGTTCGTGCCAAGCCGCTCTTGGATCAGCCGCGCCGTGTTCGCCGGCGTCGTCATGAATTTAAGGAAATCGACGGCCAGGTCGACGTGTCCCCGTTCGCGCGCGGTCTTGGTCACCGTCTTGCTCTCGGTCCCGCGCGCGATCAGCCAAGTCGGGTCCTCGTCGCCCCACGGTGTCAGCTTATTGGTCAGGCGCGGCAGATTAAAGACGCCGAACTTGTCGGTGCCTCCCAGCTCCATCAGCTGCGGCCAGATGCGGGTCGCGTTCCATACCATCGCCGTCTGCCCGGTCATGAAGACCTCGCCATAGCCGATCGCCGAGGTAGTCTGCGCCATCTGCAGGTAGCCCGGCTGGTAGTAGTCCGTCGCTTCCTTCCAGATGCGGGTCGGCTCGACCCAGTAAGGTGAGTCGAGGCGCACGATGCCGGCGACGGCGGCGCGGGTCTGTTCCACGTCGTCGCAGAAGCCGTCGCCGTTGATGTCGATCAGCTCATACAGCCCCATCGCCCGAACCAGATAGTCGACCATGCGGTCCCATTCCCAGCTGAGCAGCGTACTCTCCACGGGAATCGTGCCCGTATCGAGGATTTGCTGGCAGGCCTGGTAGTAGTCGTAATAGGTTTTTTGGGGAGGCCCGGAGAGGCCGGCCTCAGCGAACATCTCCTTGTTGTAGGCGATCACCAGTCCCGGGCCGCCCCAACCGACGGGAATGTCGTAGTTGTTGCCGTCGGCCAGCACGATCGGATGTACATCCTCGAACCACTGGTCGAGCCAGCGACTGTTGCCCGGCTGGCCCGCGGGAATATACTGGTTCGGCTGATTCAGATACTCGGTCGTCGGGACAATCGTGTCCTTGTCGTAGATGAAGGTAAGGCCGTAGGTGAAGGTGATATCCGGCAGCGTTCCTGCGGCCGCGCCGGCCCTGAAGTAGGTGGGCTGGGTCATCGCCTCGGTTGCCTTGAACGGCTCCTCAAAGACGACCTCGACGCCAGGGTGCATCTCCTCGTACTCCGCCGCGATGTGCAGGATCTCGTGGAGCGCCACCGGCGTATCTGCGGTTACCTTGCCGGGAACGTACTGCATGTCGATGGTCAGTTCACCGGTCATCCCTGAGCCCTCGGCTGCATCGTCTTCCATGGGTGCCGTGGGCATCGCACAGGCGGCGATAAGCCCGGCAGCGAGGCCACCAGTCCCGATCAGGAATTGGCGGCGAGACAGTGCTCTGTTCATTTCAGCCTCCTATTGATTAGGTTCTGCCGAACGCGACGGTTGCGAGAGGTATGGAATAGGGACGGTTGAAAGAGGACTATGCGCCCGAATGTAGCATTTCTTGCGGATGCGGTCAAACCAGTTTTTCGGGTCAGACAGCCGGCGAGATATTTTGGGGAACTTTGATGTCCTTTTTCTACAGTACAGTCAGAGTTGCTACGAACAGGTCTGGCCTTCGCCTTCCCCGGGTTTCAGGACAGTTTGCGCCGATGTACGAATCAAACGAAACACATCCTGCTCTGACCCATCGACATAACTCAGGCGGTCTGACGCAACTTCCAGTTTTGAGAGGTCTGCAATCTGAGGGATTGAGACAACTTCCCCTTCTGCGCGCAAGGTATACCAGATTCTGAGAGCCCGCCGTCGCAGGGTATGACAGATACATTATCCTCGCAGTGCGAGTCCAGGACATCCACCATGTCTCGGAAAAGGTCGGCGTCGGGGTTGGCGTTGGTGTCTGTGTCGCCGGAACAATGGGAGGCGGCATTGGCTGGCCTTCAAGCCTGGGGCTGTCGCACCAGTCCAGCGGACCATAGCAGCTACTGACAATTGGAAGTATCAGTGTCAATCCAGCAGCTTAGGTTGGAAATCTCCGGATCATCAACAACTCTTTCAGAATAACCTATCATTGAGTATGTAAGCTCCAAAGATAACAAGTCCAGCAATCAGCCCCCCGACCGCACTTGTCAGAACGGCGGCTGAGGCTATATCTTTGGCGACTTTCGCGACTGGATGATATTCGGGAGACACCAGGTCAACTACAGCTTCTATAGCAGTGTTGACCAGTTCAAGCCCGATGACAAAGAAAATCGAAATAATCACGATAGCCCACTCCAGCCTGCTGATGTCCAAAGCAAATCCAATCACGACAATAAATCCTGCAATAATGCTTTCGATTCGAAGGCTGCGTTGACTTCTAAAGGCATAGCGCAACCCTTCGAAAGCAAAGCCCATACTTCGCCAAATACTGTGAGACGGCATCTTAATAATCCTCACAAGGGCGGGGGTCGCTCTGACCCATTATAGACCCTTCCTGGTCCCTAAACCAATGCTGCAACGGATGTTCGGGTGTATCCCATAACAAGAGCAGGTCTCTGACTGACTCTGGTCAGCTACATCAATACGCAGGCGAGATGCGTAGATCCCAGGGGTTATTTTCCCCAGGCCGAGATTCATCTTCGTTGTGTCTGGGCTGCCCGGGGCTTACTATCCCTTCAGGCCGGAGAGGCTGATGCCGCCGATGATGTATTCCTGTGCGAGGACGAAGAGGATGACGATGGGGAAGGAGACGATGGTGGAGCCGGCGAATACGGCCGGCCAGTTAATCTGGTTGACGTCGCGGAAGAGAGCGATGCCGACGGTGACCGGGTACTTTTTCCAGTCGGAGAGGATGATGAGGGGCCAGACGAAGGAACTCCACTCGTTGAGGAAGATAAAGACGCCCAGCGTCACCATGGCCGGTTTGGCGAGGGGCAGCATGATGCGCCAATAGGTGCCGAAAAAGCCGGAGCCGTCGATGCGGGCGGCGTCCTCCAGCTCGCGCGGGATATTGAGGAAAAACTGGCGCAAGAGGAATATACCGAACGCGCCGGCAAAGCCCGGCAGCACCACCCCCGTAAATGTATTTGTGAGACCCAACCCATGCGCGATGAGGAAGGTCGGGATCAGCGTAACCGAACCCGGCAGCATCAGCGTGGCCAGCACCGCCAGGAAAAGGGTCTCGCGGCCGGGAAAATCGACGCGCGCGAACGAATAGGCCGCCAGCGAGTCGATGAGTAGCTGGACAATCAATACCGCGGCCGCATACAGAATGCTGTTGCCCAGGTATACGCCCATCCGCCCGATCGTCAGAGCATCATAGTATGTGCTCAGCGTGGGCGGCATGGGAATGACCGAATAGGGATTGGTGAAAAAGTCGGTCCGGCTCTTGAAGGAGTTGGCGAGCATCCACAGGTAGGGGAAGATCATGCTGAACGCGAGGGCGATCAGCAGCACATAGACGATGATGATAAAGCTGCGCCTGGTTGCAGCCAGAAGCAGCTTGCTCTGTTCTCTCTCCCCGCTGCCGGGGGAGGATAGTGTACGCGCCATGACTCAGTACAGCTCCCGCGAGATGAACAGCTTCAGCTGCAGCGCGGAGAAGAAGAAGATGACGCCGAACAGCAGCCAGGATATAGCCGACGCATAGCCCATTTCAAATCGTTGGAATGCGTAGTGGTAGACGACCATCTGAACCGTCTGTGTCGAGTTCATGGGGCCGCCCTGCGTCATGATAAAGACCTGGGTGAAGACCTGGAACGCCGCGATCGTCAAGGTAACGAAGGCGAAGATCAGCGAATTGCGCAACAGGGGAATGGTGATGCTCCAGAAGGTGTGCCAGCGGCCGGCGCCGTCGACCTTGGCCGCTTCGTAGAAGACCTCCGGAATCTCGGCCAGGCCGGCGAGGAAGATGATCATGTAGTAGCCGACCGCGCCCCAGATGGTCATGATCATGATCGCCGGCAGCGCGGTGGCTGGATTGAAGAGCCAGTTGGGGCCCTCAATGTTTATCATCTCAAGCAGCCTGTTGATCCCGCCGGTGGGTTCGTAGAGCCATACCCACAGCATCGAAGTCACCACGATAGGTGTAATTGTGGGGATGAAGAAGACGGTACGGAAGAGCGCCCGTCCCCGTCGGACCTGGTTGCCCAGAACCGCCAGAAGCAAGGAGATAATCGTTATCGACGGAACGATTACAATGACATAGATGAACGTGTTGCGGAAACTGATCCGTACCAGCTTATCGCTCAACGCACGCGTATAGTTCTCCAGCCCCTCGAAAGGCCGCGCCTCTGAGATGATGTCATATTGGTGAAAGCTGATGTAGAGAGAGAAGATGATCGCGATGTAGGAAAAGACCGTAATCAGCAGGCCCGCCGGGCTGATGAACAGATAGCCCGGCCAGGTTTTCCTGAAACGTCTCCACAGTTCTCTCTGTCTGCTTGCACGCGACTGAACCGGCTGGGAAGGTTGTGCCAGAGTCGTCATTTGTCACCGCGCTCTGAAGTACACCGGCGCGCGGCCGGTCAGCAGCCACCGACCGCGCGCCATATGTGGATCAAGAGTAACCGGCGTTTACCATAACCTCAGTGCACTCATCGACCAACTGCTCGATCGCTGCTTCCGGCTCCAACTCCTGCAGAATTGCCGCTTCCAGGATCGGCTTGATTACCGCATCCAAGGCGCTCTGCTGGATGTAGACCAACGGCGTGCCCGCCGCTGACGCCAGTGGGACCATGTTCAGGACCGGAAGTTCCTGCAGCGCGGCCTTGTATTCCGGTGTCTCGTAGAAGTCCTTACGCGGCGCCAACCAGCTGCCGATCGCGAATCGCTCCAGCATCCAGCCCAGCCCGCACCAAAACTCGAGGAAGGCCCAGCCGGCATCTTTGTTGGGCGACTTGGTCGGCACAACCAGCATGTTGTTCCAGTGGGCCGAGCCTTGTTTCCCGCCGTCCACCGGCGCCGCGGGCCACAACATCGTGAACCAGTTCAGATCCGGCAGGTCATTGGTCAGGGGCCCATATTTCCAAGGGCCGGACGACGCCATCGCAGTTTTTCCCTGCTGGAACTGCGCCCAGTCCTGGCGTTCAGGGGCTATCGGCTGGGAGACCTGGTGCACATGCAACATGTCCAGGAACCAGTTCAGTCCGTTTACCGCTGCGTTCTTTTCGTTGAAGCCGATACCATTCTCAATGCCGGCATCGTTCATCGAATAGAAGCCGACATCGTGGCAACTGGCCCACACACTCAGTGTTTGGGCGGTCGGTGTGGCGATCAGGAAACCCGACTGAACCACCTCGTCGCCGTCACGCTTGGTCAGTTCCTTGGCCGCGTCGGTGAAGTCCGCCCAGCCCCAAGTTGCGATCTCGTCGGGGTCGGTCGTGACGCCCGCCTCATCGAAGAGATCGGTGTTGAAGAAGATCTGGTTGCTGTCCGGTCCCTCGCCCAGTACGCCGTACTGCTCAGGGCCCTTTGTCGCCTGAAGCAACGCGCCGTCGAGGAAGTTCTCCGGCGCCAGGTCCGGCGTTATTTCGATAGAGGGTGTCAGGTCCAGGAGGGCACCCCTGTCGAAGAAGTCACGGGCCCAGTATACCGAGCTGTGCATGACATCAGGCGTGTCGTCCGCCGCATGCGCCGCCAGGAATTTTACGAAATATTCACCGAAGGGAACGTTCTGATAGTTCAACTCCAACTCAGGGTTCGACTCGCCCAAGGCAACCGGCAACCGGTCGAACAGCGCTTTGCTGGTCTCATTGGCGGCGGGGCCCCACCAGTCCCAGTAGGTGATTGTCTGTTGGGCCATGGCGGGCTCATCCGCTGCCATGTCGCCGGATGCCCCTTGCCCAGGCGCCGGGCCACAGGCCGCCAGCGCGGTTGCGCCGATTCCGGAGAGGGCTGTAACTGCAGACAGCCTCAGAAAATCGCGACGACTTACTCTTTCCTTCGAGACTTTCATACTTTCCTCCTTGTGATAGGAAAACCAGGAATTTCCCGATGCAGGCGAACAAATACCGAATTTCGCTGCGTTATGGGCGAAAGAAAAGATCAAACTGACAAAGTTTCTACTTGTAGGATCGTCGGGCCTGCCCGGTCGTTTGGGTGAATCAGTTCACTGCTTCGGAGGCATCTGTGCTGAAGTTGGGCGCACTGTATCAGAATTTCTTTACACTGTCAACGAAAAAAGGCTCTATGATCTTAGGACGTCCGCATCTTATTGGGAGAGCACTATCAGGAGATAGTCGGTTTCCCAACCGGCCCGGTCACGTTTGGCAGCAATACCGGTTTTGGCGCTTTTCTCCCGGCGCAGGAGGTTGAGAGATTACGAGCGTTTACGAGCGTTTATGAGCGTCTATAAGCGTTTACGTGTTGTCGGAACTGTGATTTTATGGGATTTAAGGGATTAACTGTGATTAGGGGCTGGCTGGTGCTGGTTGTCTCATATGAGCGTTGGACGAGAGATTGCGAGCGTTTACGAGCGTTTGCGTGTTGTCTGAACTGCAGTTCATGGGATTTATCGGATGGGCTGTGATAAAGGCCTCGCCGGCGCTGGTTGTCTCGTACGAGCGTTGACGAGAGATTGCGAGCGTTTACGAGTGTTTACGAACGTTTTCGGGTTGTTTGAAAACCAGTTCATGAGATTTGCCTGATGGGCTGTGACGGGCGCCTTGCCGTTGCAGGTTGACTCGTATGAGCGTTGGACGAGAGTTTATGAGCGTTTTCGTGTTGTCTACGCTGCAATTCATGCAGATTGTGCTGTGGGGCTGTGACGGGGGCCTCCTCAGCGCTGACGGGGCCGTACAACTGATTGTGGGCGTTATACGAGAGTTGTACAAGCCGTGACATGGCGGGTCGTGTGTTGGCGGGAATATGGCGGAAACAGCGGAAATGGCGGCAAAGTCGGGTAAAAGCGGGCGACATTTTTTTCTGACAATTGTTGTCGTTACGCTTTTGCACCAGTTTTTCCATCTCTGGCGTCAGCTCCCAGTTCTGGCAGCCTCTCCACCACTCTCATTTGCGACAGACTTACGCTGGTCAGTTGGCGGTTGGGAGCAGTGTGTCGTGTCTGGACGCTTAAGGTCGGGCTAAGTCGGGGCAGAGCGGGCAGTATTCCTTTTCCTGGACTTATGGGCATGATTGCCCGCACGTTTCCTCGCTGTCTTTGTTGGGGTACTGGGCAGTTATCGGGCTTGCACGGGCCCTCCCTCGCATTCAGATTCCCTGCCAGCGGGAGTCATGGCTTGATGACAGTACGCTCTCGGTAGTGCCTATTCACATTTTGGCACAGGGATATTATATCACTGTTTTTGATGCAATTGCCCTGCTTCGCAACCCAATTCAGATGCAATTTCCCTGTCAATATCCTGTGAAACCTGTGGAACCTTTGCATTTCATGCGCGTGAACTCTACCGGCCCTCTCTCGTTTTGAATGCATTGTTGCCGCTGAAAGATTCCGGGGTGCGTCCCGCATTTGGTATGGGAGTGGGCAGGCACAAGGCCGGCCCCTACGGGGATTTGGTGGGACTGGTGGGAGTGGTCCGGCTGGACACTTTCGATTGGGCACTCGTCACCAATGTCGACACTCGGTCGACCAGGCATGTTGTTGGCCGGGGGCGTTGGGGGGGGGGGGGCCCCCCCCCACAGGGGG
>VXOE01000168.1 GCA_009840225.1 Caldilineaceae bacterium SB0662_bin_25
CACGCCCCCCCTAAACCATGCCATGCCTCATCGACCGGGTGTCGATATTGGTGACAGGTGCCTATTCGAACGTGTCCAGCCAGACCACGTCCCGCCAGTCCCATCAGATCCCCGTACGTGCCGGCCCTGTGCCTGCCCTCGCACGCCCAACTGACGGACTCCACCGTAAGGCCAGGCCGGGGGCCTGCACGACGTCTCGCCAAAAGACGTTAACTGATTTAAGCCATCGCCGCCATGATTTCCCGCCAGACAGTCCCCACACCAAATCGGCGATGCACCCCGGCCTGAAGACGGTCCGGCGCACATCCCCGCGCTAGTCCGCGCAGGGGGTGGGGCAGTGAACTGATCTGATCTGCTGAAAAGGCCCGGCCCTGAGGCCGTTGTGAGGAAGGGCTCTGAAGTTTAAACGGGTAAAGATCGGTTAGAGTCCTGCACCACCTGCGCCCCTCACTCGCCCTACCGGGACAAACAGAAACGGACAGGGTCTGCACCCTGTCCGTCTTATATGTACCAGTGTATTCTGTATGGACGAACCCTGTGATCAGCCTTCTGCTGAGTCCTCCGCCGCATTGGCATTGGTTGCGTCATCCACCAGCTCGGCCGCCGCCTCAGCTTCCGCTTCTGCTTGAGCCGCCGCCTCACGGTCCTGTTCCCTCTGTTCGGCGTCTGCCCAGCCTTCGCCCTCCCGCACTACTGCAACGGCAAAGGTAGCCTCTACTTCAGCCATCAATCGAATTGTCACGTCGTACAGGCCTAATTCCCGAATCGGCTGGCTCAGTAGAATTCGCCTGCGGTCCACTTCGAATTCGACCGTCTCCTCCATTAGTTCGGCGATATCCGACGTGGTAATCGAGCCGTAAAGCCGGTCGTTATCTCCTGCCCTCACGTTAAAGAGCAACTGCTGACTGCTCAGGACCTCCGCCTGGGCATCGGCGTTCGACCGTTCCTGCGCACGCTTCCGTATCGCCGCCTGGCGAATATCCTCCGCCTGTTTCAAAGCGCCCTTGGTCGCCAGAATCGCCTCTCTGCGCGGGAGCAGATAGTTGCGGGCATAGCCTCTTGCCACCGTGTGGACTTCGCCGGCAAGGCCCAAACTTGGAATATCTTCGGTCAGCAGAACTTTCATGCGAGCCATCGTTTTAGCTTCCTTCCCGTCTCCGGCGACTGCTCGGGGTGAACCGGCCTGGTCTCCTGTATGAAGCAGGACGAAAATCCGGTTGTCCCAGTGTACCGGGCTGTAGCCTTCTTCCTATGCCCGGGGCCCGTTCCGTTAACTTCCCCTGTAGCAAAGCCTCCATTTGGTAGGTATTCTACGACCACGTATTGTACACTGGCTGCAGGTCGGCGCCAAAAAATCGAGGCCGCGAGATGTACGGCTTCATGCAGTCTCCATCACCTCAAAGCGCCGATACGACCGCAATCTCAGGAGGTCGGGGTATGAAACGGGAACGCGTACTAATCGTGGAAGACGAACCAGCCGTTGCCAGGGGCCTGGAGTACGCGCTGAAGCAGGAAGGGTTCGAAGTCTTCTGGGCCAAAACCGGCGCTCAGGCACTTGAAATGACCAAGAGAGAACAGCCCGACCTGATCACTCTCGACCTGCGTCTGCCCGATATGAGCGGCTATGATGTCTGCCGCGCCCTTCGTTCCCAAAGCCATCGTCAACCGATCCTGATGTTGACCGCCAGAGATGAAGAACTTGACAAGGTGCTTGGTCTGGAACTAGGAGCCGACGACTACATGGTCAAGCCATACGGTCTGCGCGAACTGGTGTCCCGGATTCGGGCCCTCTTGCGCCGCGCCTACGGCGAACTGGCTGCCCAATCTGATACCCAGGTCCATCGTTTCGAGGACCTTGAAATCGACCTGACGCATCTCGAAGTGCGCTTGGAGGGCGAGATCGTCGAGCTTACGCCTACCGAGTTTCGGCTGCTTCACTACCTTGCCGCTCGGCCCAACGTGCCGGTCAGCCGCAGTGGCCTCGTTGAGGCCGTGTGGGGCTACGAAGGCGATGTCAATAGCGACCGCACCGTCGACGTACATATCCGGCACCTGCGCCAGAAAATCGAACGCGACGCGGCCAACCCGACAAAACTTGTGACCGTCCGCGGCTTCGGTTACAAGTTCCAGAGCTGAGACAAACTGAGCGCTGCTCGTCATTCTTGGACCTTTCTCCAATTGGGCTCATCAGCCCAATTTGCCGGCCGGCAAAGGAGTTTTCCTTTATTGCGAAACCTTAATGTAAAGGCAACCAGCCTTTCAATTTGAGGCGCTACACTGTAACTGTAGTCACTGGTATAACCGCACTGTGTAGTACAGCTAAAGGAGAAAAGAATGAGACAGCAAATACGAATGACCGGCACGATACCTTTGCCAAACGTGTCCAAACGGAAACTTGGGGTCCTGGTCTCGGTGGCCCTCCTTGCCCTTCTGGCCCTGGCAGGCACCGCTTCGGCGGCTTCGCTGTCGGATCGAATCAAGCCGGAACCCGGCGTACTGATCGTGGCCGTCGGCGAGGAGACGCCGGCCTCCGTGGCCGGCCTTGCGCGCGGCGACATCCTTCTGGCAATCGACGGAGACATGGTCAATACCGCCGCCGAGCTTCAGCACGTCATCCTGATGCGCGACCCGGGCGACATCCTTGAACTCATGGTGAAGCGCGGCGACGAAGAGATGACGCTGACAGTCACCTTGGCCGATAGGGACGGCTACCCGCTTCTGGGCGTGGCGCCGGATGTTCCCCGGATCCAGGGCATGAGAGTGCTGCGCGGGCGTGCTCCGGCAATGCCTGGCTTCGGACGCAGCCCCAATTTCGAGCGTTTCAGAGGGATGGAACGATTCCCCATCTTCGTTGGCAACGGCGCGGAGGTCGACGCAGTGCTGGACGAGAGCCCGGCCGCAATAGCCGGCTTGATGGCCGGCGACCTGATCACCGCCGTTGACGACAACGAAATTACAGGTATGAGAGATTTGGCTAAGGCCGTTGCCGCATACAGCCCCGGTGACGTTGTCGAGTTGACAGTGGACCGCGAAGGCGAGAGCACCACCCTGAGTCTGACGCTCGGCACACATCCGGATGACGGTGAAAAAGCCTTCATCGGCGTTAGCATCGCACCGGCAGAACGATTGCGTGGCGATATGAACCGACCCGATCATGACCGCCGTCAGCCGTGGGGCAACCGCTTTGGCTTCGCAATGCCGTTTAGCGGCCGGTTCGGCAACGGCTTCCCCTTCACCGAACTGCCGGACGGGGCACTCGTGATGAGCGTGCAGGACCAGGGACCGGCGGCTCTCGCAGAACTGCAGCAAGGCGATGCAATCACCGCGGTTGGCGACACCGAGATCTCCAACTATCAGGATTTGGTCGCGGCCCTGGCCGGTCACAGCCCAGGTGACGAAGTGGAAATAACAGTAATGCGCGACGGTGAAACCATTTCAACGACAGTTTCCCTCGGCGCCCACCCCGAAGACGAAGGCAGGGCATTTCTGGGTGTCTCTATCATGCCTCTTGAACGCCTCCGCATGCAGATGAAGGAACTGCATGACCAGGAAGAGCAGAAGAACGCCCATGAGTCGCAGAGCAGTTCATAGAACATACCTGCCTTGATGACCACCAGCTCCTGAGGCGACCCTCCACAGTGAGGTGCACACGCCTCAGAAGCTGGCAAATCCAAAACACACTCCGCTCTGCGGCCGGCTGACGGACCGCAGAGCGGACATGTCTAAGCAGGACCTGCCCGCAAGGCGACGCGACGAGACCGCTTGGCACCTCTTTTAGCAGGGTAAAGTTGCAAATATGCTGAACTCGATTCGCTGGCGTCTGATCATTAGCTACGCTGCCCTGACTCTTCTGACGATCCTGTTAATCGGAGTCGTCGCCCTCGGCCTGCTCACTCGATACATGGCCGCCCGCGAACATGAGACGCTCGTCCTCAACGCCGAGGCCGTAGCACGCATGGCTGAGCCCCTCCTGGTCCGCTCGAATCAGGGACTTCGTCTCCAACAACTGGCGATAACTTCGGGCTTCCTCACCAATACGGAACTGACGATTCTCGACAGTGACCATCGGGCGCTTGCCCACTCACAGATGCGCCTTGCCCCCCTGGATTCGAGGCCTGCAGTCCTGAGCCTGCTCCGGGACCTCTCTCGCAGTGATAGAGAGAATTGGCAAAAGGAGATGGTCAACCCCGTCATCGTGATCTCTGGTTCAGGGCACCCGCGCGGAATGTTCGCCATGGACCTTAACGAAGGCGGCACACAGGATGAGGAGGCAGCCGCCCTGTCGCTCGAAAGACGTCCCGGCTTCCTGGGGGACAGGCTGGTCATCGTCGATCCTGGTGACGTTTCACCTGTCAACGGAAACACAACGCAGAATCGCGCCGTGACGCTCGATGTTCTTTCGACGCCGCGAATTTGGCGCATTGTTTTCGGCTACGCCCCCGGGGCGGTGCCCCCGCCTGCAGAGGGGCCTCAAGTTACCGTCCCCGTCCATCACGACGATAAGGTTGTCGGTTACGTCCAGATGACCAACAGATTCACCTTTTCTGCCGAGCCGCTTCTCGCCATTCGTCGCGCGCTCATGGTGGCAGGGCTCGGCGCGGTCCTGGTGGCCGTCCTGCTCGGATTCCTGATGAGCCGGACGCTGACTGCCCCCTTGATGGCCCTCGAAACCGCAACCCAGCAGATGGAAGGAGGAGACCTGGCCGTACGCGCGCCCGAAACGGTCGGTGAAATCGGCGACCTCTCCCGCCGCTTCAACCGCATGGCAGCACGTCTTCAAGCAACATTTGCCGACCTGGCCGCTGAACGAGATGCGCTGCGCCGTTTCATCGCAGACGCCTCCCACGAACTGCGTACCCCGCTGACCGCCCTGCGCCAGTTCATCGAGATCCTGCAGGGTCAGGCCGGTGGAGAACCCGAAACGCGCGTCGAGTTTCTGGGCGAAAGCCAGCGACAGCTGGATCGGCTGCAATGGATGACCGCTCACCTGCTCGACCTTTCCCGCCTCGAAGGCGGCGTCGCAGCCCTGGATATCGCCCAACATGACCTCGCAGGCCTCCTGGAAGAATCTCTGGCACCCTTCCGGTCGACTGCCGCGGCCAAACAAATCGACCTGCGCCTGTCTCCGTCCGAAGGACTCGACACGATCTGGTGTGACCGGGCCAGCCTTGGGATGGCGCTGGCCAACCTCCTGGACAACGCCCTGAAATTCACCCAGCCAGGGGGGTTCGTCGAACTTGCCGCCGCCGGGGAAGCCCATGCTACGCTTCTGACCGTAGCCGACAGTGGGCCGGGAATCCAGCCGGCCGACAAAGAACAGATCTTCGAGCGCTTCTATCGTGGCGAATTGAGCGAACAGCTTCCCGGCGTTGGATTGGGCCTTGCCATCGTCAAGAGCGCCGTCGAAGCGCACGGCGGACGTGTCAGCGTGGAAAACCGTGACGGCGCAATCTTTACCATCGAGCTCCCTACAGACCCCTTGAGGCGCCAGCCGGACGGTAGCCCCCCGGCGGCCCTCGCCTGATAGGAGCACTTCAGGGCCGGCACAGCCTCTGAGAATCAAAAAAGCCCGGCGTCCTAAAGGCCGCCAGGCTCCTCTGCGATTTGCACTATACTACCTTTTGGACCGAGCTTCCGCCGTACGCGAAACGGCTTCCGCCATGCCCTCCCGTACGCCGGTCTTCTGTCCCCTGCAAATGGGAACAACCTCAGGCCGACGAAGCCTCTGTCTGCTCATGCCCGTTCTGAATCAGGCTTTCATCCTGGTACTTCTTCCCCTCTTCAATGAGCATCACCGGAATCCCATTGCGAATCGGATAGCGATAGCCATTGCGGGGGTTAAGCAGGAATTTGCTGTCGTCCATCAATTGAAGCGACCCCTTGTCTTCGGGGTCCACCAGGATGTCCAGGAGTTGAGGACTTACCTCGCCGCCCAAAGGCATATCTTCCAATGGGGTCACCGGCGTTTCAGGCAATACGCCGCTTCCTGCCCCTTCCGGCTGCGTACCCCCCAAAGCCTGCTTCAGGACATAAACAACCCCCGCGGCGAATCCGACAAAGAATAGGAACTTGAGCAGCTTTTTCATTGGACTACTCCATTTCTGATCTCTGGAATGTACCATCACGAATGCCGCAATCGTAGCACACACGCTCACCCCAAGAAAATCTGGCGGCATACACGACCAACCCGCCAACCAGTTAGCATTTCAAATACCATTCCCTCCCAACCTGCCAACAGCTGACAGGCCTCCCGATTCAAACGCAAATAGGCTATCGCATCACGAGTTAACCAGTCGCTGCAAGGCTCTTAGAGTGGTAGGGGCACCCCTTGTGGGTGCCCTCTGTTGACCACTCTGGCGTTCGAAACTGCATGCTCTGCCTTGTCCCACCAAAAGCAATCTCTTGCGCGATCACATTGGCTAATGTATAGTCATCCCCAACACCACAACGCAATGAACTAGAGCCTGCCCACCGAATCGCAAGATCTGTACTCTGGCAGGTGAAAAGGCTTCCAGATGGAAGAGCGAACAAACGGCGACAATGGCTCCTTTCAATTCGACCTGGTATCCTTTTCCCAGGCGCAAAGCGCCGCCGCCCATGCTGTCCGCTACGTTGCCAATTCAGAGTTCAACCAGGCTGTTCTCTTTTTTGAGGATGGTAGCTACCTGCAGTTTGAACACAAAGGCCGCGAAAGCCGCTGGGCGAAAGCCTCGGCAGAGCGCACGCAGGCAGAACGCGCCTGCTTGGGCATGAGCCACTTCAGGCTCAATGCCCTACATCTGCAACTCTATTTTGAAGATGGCAGCGACGTCGAGTTTACGATATGAAGCGGCGCTCGCGCCCAAAAAGTGAGGAAAACAGACAATGGCGCGCATTGATGAAAAAGAGGAGTTCAGCAGCTGGTTGCTCGCTTTGCAGTCCGGTACGCTGACCGAAATGCAGCTTGACACCCTTCAGCAACTGGTCGATGACGGCAAGGCAGCAAATCTGGAGGAGGCCGCCCGCTATCTGGACTGGCAGGACTCCGTTATCGATCCTACCGAACATTTCTACGGTCATTGAAGCCGCGCTCCACTCTGACATGAAAAAGCGGGCAGTTGACCGTCAACTACCCGCTCTCAGTCAGCCTCTCAGTCCTGCTACTCCGCAAAGTCTTCAGGATACAGCGACACCAGAATGTACCGGTCCAGCGGCAGGAAAGCGACCGCGGAAGCCTGGACCTCTTCCATCGTCACCGCGTTGGTTCGGCTTTCCACAACGTCCAGATCGACAAAGTTGGATAGATCAACGCCGTCTTCCGAGGCCCAATACTCCAGGACCCGCAGCCAGTAATTGTTCTGTTCCAACTGCTCCTCTCGTTGACGTACGATCTGTACCCTGGCCTTCTCCAGCAGGTCTTCTCTGGGCCCGTCAGCCTGCACTTCGGCGATGAGACCGAACAGAGCATCTACCAACTCCTGTACTCGGGCAGGATCGCTGCCAAAGTAGAGTGAGATCTCATACAGGCTGTCCGGATCCGGTTCCATTGAGGCAGATGCCCCGTACGCATACACGCCTCCTAACGCCTCACGCAGCTCCTCACGCATCAGGATGTCCACGATCGTCTCCAGCATGCGCAAGTGAAGCCGGTTCTCCAGCGTGTCCTCACCAGGCCCCGTAAACAGTATGGTCGTCAGGCTCTGCTCGTCCTGGCCGCGGTAGACGGGAACTTCCACGACGCCCGTAGGCGGGTCCGGTGACACGTCCTGCCATGTCTCCGACCGGTCCAGCGAAGGCAGATTACCCAGGTACCGCTGCGACCAGTCGACCATCTGCTCGAGGTCGAAATTGCCGACAAACACGAATGTGAAGTCGCTGAAGTCGGCGAATCGCTCTTGATATATGGCGAATGCCCGCTCCAGATCGAGCGAGCTGATGATCTCCAGCGTGGGCACGTTGCGTCGTACGGATTCGCCGTAACGGGCCTCGATGAAGGCGTCTGTCAGCGCGCTGCGCGGGTCCAGTTCTCGATTGCGCAGTGACTCAGTGTACTGGTCCTTTAGCGTTGCAAAGGCGTCGTCATCTGCTCTCGGCTGCGTGCCGTACAGGTATACGAGTTGGAACAGGGTCTCAATGTACTCCTGGCCGGAATGGCCGTAAAATCCTTCCTCCAGCTCGCCAATGAAGGGCGAGACCGTCACCGACTTGTCGGCTAGTAGGCGCTGCAGCGCAGCGTAGCTCACGTCGCCCACCGCACTCTGGCTAACTATGCTGTCGATGAAATCCGCCTCCGGATAGTCTTCATCGCTGACCAACGAGGACCCGCCCGGGCTGGACGCGCTGAAGAGAATCTCCTCCTCCTTGAACGTAGTCGGCTTGAGCAGTACTCTCGCTCCGTTTGCTAGCGTCAAATCCGTGATGTTATATGTCTCGTCAGTCTGACGGGAGAGGATCTCCGCCGGCTCCGGAACTTCGGTCAAGAGCGCTGAAACCGCTTCAATGTCCTGGTAGGGCTCTACCTCTTTCGCCCCGATCTCTGCGAAAACTGCCGCCAGTTCGCCCTCGTTGGGCAGGCTGTCCGCGTCCCGCTCCGGCCCGACCACAAATACCGAACGGTTGCTTCCCCCTACGTAGAGCTCCGCCCTCTGATTGACGTCGTCGCGGCTTATCCCTTCCAGCAGCCGGCCAACCAGTCTGTACTCCACCTCGATGCCTGGGACAGCTTCGTTTTCAAGGTAGTTGCGGCTGTATTCGCTGGCAAGCGAGTGATTGCGCAGATTCTCACGATCGTTGTAGAGCCGTTCATACGTGTTCAATATCTCCGACTTGGCCCGCTCCACTTCGGCAGCCGTGAAGCCGTGTCGGCGCACGCGCTCAACCTCGGTCAAGGCAGCCTCCAGGCTGGAGAGGGCCTCCCCCTGGCGCACCTGGACGCCAACCACCTGGTAGTTGTTGCCACGCACCAGCTGCCCCTCGCTGACAAATGCCCCAAGGAAGGGTGAGTCCGCTTCCCTGGTTAGGTCGTCGAGTCGGAAATTCAACATCCTGTAGAACAGATTGCCGATCAGCCGGTCGCGGAACACGCCGGCCGAATTCAGGTCCGGGGCCGCCTGCCGGTAGATGATCTGAGCAATCGTTACCGGGAACTCCGGATCGGTGAGAATCAGGTATCCCGTGTCTTCGTAGTCCGGCAGGGAGTAGGAAACCCTGGGCCGGGCCGGCTCCGGCGCAGTCAGGCCGCCGAAATGCTCGGTGATCTTGGCTTCGATGGCGTCAACATCGATGTCGCCTACGACAATGACCGCCATCAGGTCAGGCCGGTACCAGTCTCGGTAAAACCTCCGCAGAGTCTCTCCCGGCGTGTTCTGCACGATATCCATGTCGCCAATCGGCATCCGGTCAGTATACCGCGATTCCCCCAGCAAAAGCGGGAACAACTGCTTGTTTAGCCTGCCGCTCGCATTCTGGTCACGCAAGCGCTCCTCTTCCAGAATGACGCCGCGTTCCCCTTCCACCTCTTCATCCGAAATCGTTGCCCGGCTGGCCCAATCCTCCGCCACCTGGAACGTCGTACTGATTATGTCCTCGTCATCGGTGGGAAATTCCAGGAAATAAACCGTTTCATCGAACGAAGTATAGGCGTTAACGTCTGGCCCAAAGGTCATGCCAACCGATTCAAAGTAGTCAATTAAGGCCTGCTTGGGAAAACGCTCAGTTCCATTGAACATCATATGCTCAACAAAGTGGGCCAAACCCAGCTGGTCCTCATCCTCCTGTATGGAGCCCGCGTTGATCGCCAGCATTAACGTTGCCCGGTTGGCCGGCTCCGTATTGTGGCGGATATAGTACGTCAGGCCGTTGTCCAACTGTGCCTTGCGAATGCTTGGATCCAGAGGGATGGGCGCGTTCATGTCCAGCGTTTCGCTGTCCAGGTCCAGGTAAGCCTGCACCTGTTCGCCCTCCTCGGCTGGGGCCGCCGCCTGCGCAGCACCAGATCCTGTCGTCTCCCCTGAACTGGCTGTAGGGGGCTCCACTCCTTCGCACGCACTGGCAAGCACTGCTATCAAAACTAGCAGTGCCACTAATAGTCTTACTTTCCTCGTTCCCCGCCCGGCTACAGTCCTGCGCCCTTTCGTACGCGTGGACACTGCGGGTTGCTTTCTTTCTCCATTCATTCTTGCCTCCTTATTCTCATTCATCTGTACCAAGCTCGCACCCACCCCTACCAATGTAAACTGCGAATGTGAACTTCCTGTTGCCTTTCGATAAAGTTTTCGCAATGACCACGCCAAAATCAGCGTGTCACGCCCGAAGTGGCGAGCGAAATCCCCCATCCTCACTCCTTTTGATTCCTATCCTCAACTGATCCTCGCAGTCTCTGACAACTGACCACTGACTACTGCAGTTCTGGGCGGTCGGGCCTTCGGCCCTCCCTTGTGCAGGGGCTCCGCCCCCGCAACGCCCCCGGCTAAACCTCGCGCCGCAGTCAGTGTGATGGTAATGTGAAGCTGTCGTCCCGCGGCGGCCGGGCTTCCCCTCATTCCGCCTCCTGGCTGGTTCCGAGTGTTCTCCTCCCCAATGAGAGAAATGTGTTCCCTAGAGAGCAGGGAAATCACATAAAAATGCCGTCCTGACGGTTCCTCCAGATTTGTCAGTGCCGCCGTCAGGTCGCCAAACCCTTGCATGCCCCCGGCAACACGTGCACCAAATCAACATGACCAAAAAAGTATAAAGGATCAAAAGGACAGGCCAAAAAAATTCGGCAAGACCTGCGCCAAATCATCTGCTTATCCGAAATCAGTGACAGAACGCGAGAGAACCTGGCGGTAAACTGAAACGCCCCGCGTGGAGCTCCTCACTCTCGGCAGCGTCCCCTACAGGGTGCTCCCTATCTCTATTTCACCCTTATCTTCTGAGAGTACCCGATGGCCTCACCCGGGATTGCAGTCCTGTACACGTATCCCGGTGAGTTGGAATGTTCTCAGCTGCATCCTTCTGTCCGGCAGTTCGGGAAGAATAGCGCCAGTATGCCCGAGTGAAACATTCTTCGCTCACAGGCCTCTACAAGATGTGGGTTCAGGTTTACTATCGTACACAAGCCCAATGCGCCTGGCGCATCGTCCCCGAAGCAAACAAGCCCACACCGCGAAAGTAGAATGCACCCGTCGACATAACATGCTTGACAAATCAAGCGTGACTGCCCTACAATTGCTGTCAACAGCGACCCAGTACGAGAATGAGTCGAGATGGCCCTGGTAGCTCTACCGTTCTTGTCCGTTAGCCCCTTCCAGTATTGGTCGGTTGGACACGAAAGAATCGGTACTGAGCGTTATACAGGGCTACCCGCTTCATCCTGGCCGGCATTCTGGCCGCGAAGCAGACAACAGGTAAGGAGACAACTGTGTCGAACATCGGTTGGAAAGACGTTTTGGCGGATGAAATGCCCGATGATCTGGCCCATGAAATCGATATCTTTGAAGGCCAGATGGAACTGATGGGTCAAGCGAAACTGGACGAAAAGGTCTTCGCCGAAACGCGTCTGCGTCGAGGCGTGTACGGCCAGCGCTATGACAATGGCCAGCGGCACGACGGCTTTGAAAGCCGGGAGCTCGCGTTCGACGAGAAGGACCGGGTAAAAGGCCCCGATACCCTCTGGCACGCACCCGGCATGCAGCGCATCAAAGTGCCCGGCGGAGGTCTGACACCTGATCAGCTTGATATGTTGGCCCAGGTCGCAGACGAATACTCCGACGGCATCTTGCACGTCACGACGCGCCAGGATTTTCAGCTGCACTTTGTGCATATCGAGGACACGCCCGACATGATGCGTCGTCTGGCCGCGGTCGGCATCACCACTCGCGAAGCCTGTGGCAACTCCGTCCGCAACGTCACCTGCTGCCATCTGGCCGGTGTCTGCCAAACCGAAGTCTTTGACGCCACGCCTTACTCCGAAGCATACGCCCAGTTCCTGCTCGGCCATGACGATGTTCAAGACTTCGGCCGCAAGTTCAAACCGGCCTTTTCCGGTTGCGAAGCCGAAGCATGTGGCCTGGTCATGATGCATGACATGGGCTACCTTGCCCAGATTAAGGAAGTGGACGGCAAGCCTAAGCGCGGCTTCAAGGTGTTTGTGGGCGGCGGCCTGGGTACCGTTCCCCATCAGGCCAAGGTCCTGAGCGAATTTACTCCCGAAGAGGAGATCTTGCCACAGACGCAGGCAGTCGCCCGTGTCTTTGCCCGGCTTGGCGAAAAGCGCAACCGCAACCGCGCCCGCATCAAATTTCTCGTCGCCAAACTGGGTATCGAAGAGTTCCGTCGCCTCGTCGATGAGGAACGCAAGACGCTGCCGCACGACGACCGCTGGACCGCCTACCTCGATACCCTCCCGCATTACGAGGAAAAGCCGACCAGGCCGCCGACCTTCTTGAACGGCCAGGTGCACTCTTTCGAATTCAACCAGTGGCTCGAAACCAACGTCTATGATCAACGCCAGGAGGGCTATAGCGTCGTCACCGTAAATCTGCCCCTGGGCGATCTGACCTCCCAGCAGTCCTGGGAGCTCGCCGACATTGCTCGCAAATACGTCGGCGACAACATCCGTACCACCGTTGAACAGAACATCGTCCTCCGCTGGGTGTCCGATGCCGACCTGCCCGCCCTGTACGAAGAACTGAGAGCGATCGGCCTGGGCGATCCCGGCGCCGGTACCATCGTGGACATTACCGCCTGCCCCGGTACCGATACCTGCAAACTGGGCATCGCCTCCTCACGCGGGCTCGCAGGCGAGCTGCGCACGCAACTCACCGCCAAAAGCGCTTCCCTGCCTGACGCCATCAAAGATCTGAAAATCAAAATCAGCGGTTGCTTCAACTCCTGCGGCCAGCACCATGTTTCCGACATCGGCTTCTTCGGCAATAGCCGCCGCTCCGGTAACTTCAAGATGCCCCATTTCCAAGTCATTTTGGGCGGCAAGTGGCGCGACAATGCCGGCAGCTACGGATTGGCCGTCGGCGCCGTTCCTTCCAAAACCGTTCCCGAAGTCGTCGATACCATCACCTCCCGCTACGTGGAAGAGCGAACAAAGGGCGAAACCTTCCAGGAGTGGATTGGACGCATCGGCAAGAAGGAAGCTCGCAGCATAATTCAGCCCTTCATGAATTTACCAGCCTTTGAACAACAGCCGGAATTCTTCTCGGACTGGGGCGATCCCCGCGTCTTCAGCCTGGGCGATATCGGCATCGGTGAATGTGCCGGCGAGGTCGTCTCCCTCTTCTCGATGGAGATTTCACCCGCTGAATCGGAAGCCTTCGAAGCACAAATTGCTCTCGACGAAGACGACCCGGCCCGGGCCGAGTCCCTGGCCTATTCGTCCATGCTCAAGGCTGCCAGGGCCCTGGTGCGGACCCAGTTCCTTGATGTGGGCGACAGTCCCGATCGCATCGTAGAGGAGTTCAAATCCCGCTTCTTCGATACCGAACTGTTCTTCGATCAGTACGCCAAGGGAAAATTCGGCCAGTACCTGCTCGACCGCCACAGTAACCCCAATCCAGATCCCGACAACGATTCCGCCCGTCGGTTGATCGAGGAGGCGCTCCTGTTCATCGAGGCCACCCACGCCTGCGAGTCCAAGGTCGGCGGCAATGTCCTCGTAGAAATCTGATAGCACTACGTCGACTGTACTTGGCTTGCCTGGTACAGTCGACCACAACCTTCACCGCCCCTGGAGTAGACGATGATTGCGCCCCATCGCCTTAGCGTTAAATTCTTCTTTGAAGAGCTCTCGATTGACGTCGAGGACTTTATCCCTGTTTTCCACCGCTGGATTCGGGAAAACGTCGTGCCCAATGAGTTGCTTCTTGACGTGGCCGACTATAAGCATATCGTGGACGGTCCCGCGATTCTTCTCGTCGGCCACGAAGCCGACTACGTAGTTGACTTGACCGACGCCAAGCCAGGTCTCATGTATGTACGCAAACGCGACGCCGGATCAGACCTGTCGGAAGCTCTAGGCACGACACTGTCTCAGGCATTGAACGGGGTAAAGCTGACGGAGAGTGACGTTGAGCTGAAGGGCAAACTGAAGCTGCGCACAGACGCCGCCACCATCGTTCTGCTGGACCGGCTCAACTACGCCAACGCAGCCAATGGTGACGGCGCCGATACTGCTGCCGCGGCTGCCCTGTCCCAGATCTCAGACAATCTCGCCCCAATCTTCGGCGACGACACCACCGTCACCCGCGTCGCCAACGACCCCCGCGAGCCTCTGACCTTCGAGCTGAGCGCACCGTCCGCTCCGGACGTTGACACGCTTCTCAGCCAGCTCGGGAGTGCGGACTGAACAACATCTTCCCTTCCCGCCTCCTCTCCTATTGCTAAGGACAGAACCAGATGCTGGCCGCGACCCCAGAAGTCCGCTCCCACTATGAAACGGACAGGGATCCGGCCCCATTCATTCCCTTTGTCCAGGCAGTCGGGCGCGGCGAAAAACTCAAACGCGATCTGACCTACGAGGAGTCTGTCGAAGCTCTGCGCCAGATCGTCGAGCAGACCTGCTCTCAGGCGCAGGCCGGCGCCTTCCTGATTGCACAGAGGGTGAAAGGCGAGGCTGTCGACGAGGTTCGGGGCTTCACTGCGCTGTTACGGGCAGAAACAATTGCACAAATCCGACCCCGTGTCGAGGGGCTGCTCGACCTTGCCGTGCCCTACGACGGCAAGGTAAGGAGCGCGCAACTGGCGCCAGCCATTGCCATTGTTCTCGCTGAGATCGGGCTGCCGGTCGTCCTGCACGGCGATGAAGGTGTACCTACCAAGGAGGGCATTGGGCCAGGACCGGTCTTGCGCGAACTGGGAGTCGCCGATGACTTGGAACCCGATGCCGTGCAACTCATGATCGAAGCCGTTGGGGTCGGCTACCTGTCCGCTGCACACTTCGCCCCGCAATGGCACGCCCTGCTGCCTCTGCGCCGCCAGTTCGGCCTTCGAACCGTGCTCAACAGTGTGGAGAAACTCCTGAATCCGGCAAACGCTCCCTATCAGGTCAGCGGATTTTTCCACGGGAACTACATCGAACGACTGCGCGCCGTCCAGACCGGTACAAAGCGTAGCTACATAGTCCAGGGAGAAGAAGGTTCCATCGAAATGGCCGTCGGGCGCAAGTCACATGTTTTCGCTGAAGACGCAGCAGCCGACCTGATCCTCGATCCCGACGCTCTCGGTCACCGGGAACGGGTACGTGTGCCCGGACCCGCAGACGCAGCAGGCCACGCAGCCCTGAACGCAGCCGTACTCGCAGACGCGGAAGGAGACGCCACCGAGCAGGTCTGCCTGACCGCCGGTGTTATCCTCCACCTCTTCGACCTGGCTCGGGATGTTCCGGATGGGATAGCCCGCGTCAGGAAAGTCCTCAAGAGCGGTGCAGCACGGGCCCGCTTGGAGCGGGTAGTGGCCGCCAGCCGGGCCTGAGCAACCCTCGGCAATCCCTCCAGCTGCGTCACCGCCCCATAGTGATTCGAACTCAAATCCCCGTCCCGGTCTGATCGTCTTCCTGTGCCAGCAGGTCTTCTGCCAGCGCTAGGGCCTCGCCAACCTCGGTGACAGACCCCGATGCCTGGGCCTCCGCCAATTCCCGCAGAATCTTTCCTACGACCGGACCAGGAGCCAGCCCAAGTTGCTCCATCAATCTGTGACCGTCCACTAGCGGAGCGCCTAGATGATCCGCAGGCCGCGAAAACGCATAGTCAAAGAGACCGTCCACTGCCCTGAGGAACCGGCCCCACTCAGGTCCTCGCTCCATTCCAGTTGCTTGCAGGTCTGATACCGCCTGGAGCGTAACGTCCAGTCCGTCGAGTGGTTGCCTCGCACTCCCCGACCCCAACCCATGCACGAACTGTTGCCCGGCCACAACGCTGCCCGCGTCCCGAAAGAATCGATAGGCTACCCGCGGGCCGATTCGCTCTTCCTCCTCAGCCAGCGCCGTGACCAGCCTGCGGGGGGCGCTGTGCCTCCTCGCAACGCTCCCCGCCAGGAGGACCTCTCGCCTGCTGAATCGGAATGACGCAACGCGTCGACCAGCTATCTTAGCGCTCAATTCCTGGTGTCCCGCGCTGGAAAGTCTTTCGGCGTCGCCCCCTGATTCCTCAGCGGCGCTTCTGGCCTTACCCGTATCGTGCAGCAGCGCATGCCATACAAGCCATCCCGCCCGGTCGTGACCGGCCGCGATCTCTTCGCAGAAATGAGTGCGCAGCGCTTCCGCCCAGGGCTCGAGAGACTGTGCCAGAATACTGTCCTCTAACGCCGGTCCCCCTCGCAGCCAGTCCCGCAGTTCACCGGCATAGTGAGTCGCCAACAGGCTGTGGTCGTAGGCATCAAGATGGTGCCGCGACGACTGCTGCACGCCCTGCAATCCTTTGACCTCGGGCAACAGATGTGTGAGTAGTCCGAGCTCGTCCAACTCCCGGATTCCAACGTCCGGCCCCGAGCAGTCCAGGAGCTTCCACATCTCCTGCCGCAAACGCTCCGCGCTGACGGATACTACTGCCCCGGCCATTGCTGAGATCTGCTTCCGCGTTTCATGCTCTATCGAAAATCCCAACTGAACAGCCAGGCGCACCGCACGCAATAGCCTGATCGGGTCGCTGCTCAGACTCCCCTCAGAAACTCGCCGCAACCTGCGAGACGAAATGTCCGCAATCCCGTCGCATTCGTCTATCAGCCTCGGAGAGCTGTCCGGCGATAGCCTCAACGCCAGCGCATTGGCACTGAAGTCGCGCGCCAGCAGGTCCGATCGCAGGTCGCCCCGCAGCGCAGCCGCATCGCACTCAAGCCGTTTGCCGTCAGCACACTTCCCGATCAACCGGGCGACATCTCTCTTCTCGTCTAGGGGATAGTAGGCCCAGCCGAGCCTGTCCGCCACGCGTCGCGCTAAAGGCAGTACCGGCCCGCAAAGGACCAAGTCCAGGTCCGTTGTGGAAGCAGGGGTTGTTGAACGAGAAGAAAGGCCAAAGGCGCCGTCGTGAGGTTGTCCATCAACCTTCAGCCCTGACCAGCCCGGAATCGAGGAGATGCCCAGCAGATGATCCCGCACCGCGCCGCCGACGATATACACCGACCCTCGCTCCGCCATGAAGGCATCGAGGACCCGCGCAACTGCTTCTCCTGCCGACTGGTCTGAAGCGATTTCCTGCATGGCCTAAAGGGAATATACCCGAAACGTGACTGCTAAGTCCTTGCCCAAAGGCGCTCATGATTCAGCATGGCGAAAGACGT
>VXOE01000296.1:0-9973 GCA_009840225.1 Caldilineaceae bacterium SB0662_bin_25
CCCCCCCCCGCCCCCCCCCCCGCCCCCGCCCGCCCCCCCCCCCCCCCCCCCCCCCACCGCCCAGAAAATCAAGGAGAGAGGAGAGAGATAACTTCGCTCGCCTTGTCCGGCGTCGAGCACTGAATAAGGCTAAGTCGTTGCGATTAACTCTACCTACTGCCTGTTCAAGCTGCCGGTACAGAGAGAGTCGAAACCGTGCCAGAGCATGCAATTGCAATCTACGCCGAGAGAGATACGTCTGCGAAAGCAGATCCTAGCCGGGGCTGGACGCTCGCTGGGGCAGGGTCGCCGGCGAACGCCTGGCTTGCGGAGTGCTCACCCCGATCTCGCTCAGCCCTGGGTGCCGGCCGGGATAGAAGGCGTTTAGCCCGGCGCCGGGCAAGGGCACGAACTATCGCGGAAGTGGGAAGCATAGCAGCGCCGGCGTTGCCGGCAAAGGAGGCAGCCTATGCGACAAGCTCAAGGCACTGTTGTTCCCCGGTCTCAACCAGATGACATCCACGTAGTGGAAGGGAGAACAGAAATGGTTTCAACGAAGAAGAAGATCACACGCCGTACGTTCTTGCGCACATCGGCATTCGCCGGCACAGCCGGGGTGCTGGCCGCGTGTGTTGTTCCGGCCGCGGCGCCGGCCGGCGATGGCGCTGCCGCGCCGGTGATGGAAGACGTGACCCTGCGGATGGTAACGCATTACGGTTCGCCCGTGCGCCGTGAGTTTACGACGCGGGTCAAGGACATTTTCGAGGCGACACACCCGGGCGTCACGGTCGAGGTGGAGGTCGCGCCGGATATCGACGTGCGCTGGCAGACCGAGGTGGCTGCAAAGACGTTGCCAGTGATGCTCTGGGACGCCAACCTGTTCTGTGAGATGGCCGCTCAGGGCGTCTTTCTGCCGCTGGACGACCGCTTGCCGATGCAAAACCCCCCAGTGGATATGGATGACTACAATGTTCCCACGGGCGCCGAGTGCATGGTATGGCACGAGGGCCAGCAGATCGCGATGCCCTGGATCAACGGTGCGCCGCTCCTCTACTACAACGTGGACATGTTCGAAGAGGCCGGCATCGAGCGGCCATCCGATGACTGGACCTGGGATGACTTTGTCGACGTGACCAAGGAGCTGACGCGGGACACCGACGGCGACGGCGAGATCGACCAATGGGGCTACATGCAGAGCACCCGCTGGGACGAGCACTTCGCCCAATGGATCTTTGCCAACGGCGGCGAGATTGTGAGCGAAGACAGGCTCCATACGCCCCTGGATACACCCGAAGCAGCGGGGGCCATAGAGTTCCTGTACGACCTGCGTTTCACGCACAAGGTCTGGCCGCTGGCCGAGCAGATGGAGGCGCTGCAAGCCCTGGGCATCGGCAGCCTCTTTAACGGCGGCAAGGTCGCCATGACGTATGGAGGCACCGGGGGTGTCGGAGGCTTCAACCGGAGCGTAACCGACTTCACCTATGACATTCTGCACTTCCCGAAGTCGCCGGCGACCGGCCAGCGCGCGCTGTGGACCTTCATGCAGAATTTCGCCGGCCCGATCTGGTCGGAGCATCCCGACCTGGACGCCGACCTGGCTATCGCGCTGGGCGGTCCCAGTTCGCAACGTTGGGCGGGCCGCACCAAGATTCAGGTCCCGATCTACACGCCGGCCGTGGAAGAAGATTACGCCACCAAGCCGCCCGAAAATATCCGCGTCGTGCCCGAGATGTTCGCCGAGCCGGGTGTGCAACATCTTCCCATCTTCAACGGCAAGACGGAGTGGCTCCAGACCGTTTTCGGCGGTGAGCTGACCAAGGCCTTTATTGGAGAGGCATCCCTGTCGGACGCCATCGCGTCGGCTGTGGCCGAAGGCGATCGCATACTGGCGCGCCAGTAGAGTTGAGCAGGCGTACAGAGGCGCGGAGGGGAGCAGGCTGTTGGTGTGGTGAGCGATAACAGCTTGCGCCTCCGCCCCTCTGACATCTGACATTGAGAGTCAACCATGACTTCACAACCGCAGACTGCCGTGGCCCCCGCGGGGAAGGCGAGCTTTTTTGGCTGGTGGCGCTGGCGGAGGATCGAGGGCTACCTGTTCATCGCCCCATGGCTGATCGGCTTCGTAGCCTTTGTGCTTGGGCCCTTCCTGGCGTCGTTCTTTCTCAGCTTCGCCGACTGGAACCTGGTAAGGCCGCCCACATGGGTGGGCCTGGAGCACTATCGCACGATGCTCACAAACGATCCCAAGTATATAAAATCGTTTGTGAACACCGTATATTTCACCGTGTTCCACGTTCCCCTCATCCTCGTGGTGGCCCTTTTTGTCGCCCTGTTGCTCAACCGCCAACTGCCCGGGATCGGGGTATTCCGCACGCTTTTTTACCTGCCGTCGGTGACGGCGGGGGTCGCCACGGCGATCCTGTGGCGCTTTATTTTCAATTATCACTACGGCCTGTTAAATCAAGCGATTGGGCTGCTGGGCATTCAGGGCCCCAACTGGCTCGGGAGTACCAAGTGGGCGATGCCGGCATTCATCATCATGAGCACATGGGGTTTCGGCAGCCTTATGGTGCTCTATCTGGCCGGCCTGCAGGGCGTGCCGCGCGAGCTCTACGAAGCCGCGGAGATCGATGGCGCGACCGCGTGGGACAAATTGCTCAACGTGACGATTCCGATGATGTCGCCGGTGATCTTCTTCACCATGATCATGACCATCATAGGTTCCTTTCAGATTTTCACAGCGGCATTCGTAATGACCGAAGGCGGGCCGGCGGACGCGACGCTCTTCTATATCCTGTATCTGTACCGCAGTGCTTTCCAATGGCTGCGCATTGGCTACGCATCGGCGATGGCCTGGATTCTGTTTCTTGTCATTCTGGCGCTGACGCTGATTCAACTCAAACTTTCGCGGCGCTGGGTGTTCTACGCAGGCGAGGATCTGGCCTGAGACGGTAACACCTGCCAATGAAAACCGAGCGTTACTCCCGATACTGTCGGGATGCAGGTCGCAAGGCAGATGCCCAAGGGAGCGCGCACGTTAACAGAGAGGGAGTATGGAATTAGAGCAGGGGGCAGTCCAAAGTTCAGGTTCGCTTCTCGCGTCGCCAGGATGGCGCTGGCCCCAGGTGCGCGCGCTATTATTCAATGCCTTCCTGTATCTGTTAATTGTGGCCGGCGGCATCGTTTTCCTGATCCCCTTCGTCTGGATGGTTTCAACCTCCCTAAAGACGTTGCCGGAGATTCAGCGGATTCCGCAACCCTTGTTGCCGGAGGTGATCCGCTGGGACAACTATTACGTTGCCTGGACCTCCCTACCGTTCACCCGCTGGTTTTTCAACACGGCCTTCATCACCGTTGTCAACATTTTTGGCACGCTGCTGTCCTGTTCACTGGCGGCCTACGGGTTTGCCTACACGCGGTTCCGCGGCCGCAATTTCCTGTTTGTGATTCTTCTCAGCAGCATGATGCTGCCTTACCATGTGCGCCTCATTCCCACCTTTCTCATTTTCAACCATTTGGGCTGGATCAACACCTTTCTGCCGCTCACGGTGCCCGCTTTCTTTGGCACAGCCTTTTACATTTTCCTGCTGCGCCAGTTCTTCCTGACCCTACCCAAAGAGTTGGATGATGCGGCGCGTATTGACGGCTGCAACTCGTTGAACATCTACTGGCGGATCGTCATGCCGCTGTCAAAGCCGGCCCTGGCTGCCGTAACCGCCTTCACCTTCATTGACAGTTGGAACGATTTCCTGGGGCCTCTGATTTACCTGCGCCAGGACAGTCGCCTCACGCTCTCGCTGGGGCTGCGCATGTTTCTGGATTTCCAGGAGGGTACCGGTGACTTGCACCTGATGATGGCTGCCTCAGTGGCCACGCTGATCCCGATCCTGATCGTTTTCTTCTTTGCCCAGAAACATTTCGTCGAAGGGGTCACTTTCACCGGCTTGAAAGGATAAGATGGGACGATGAAGGAAGACGGCAAGCCGGATATGGCTGCATCCTTCGACAGGCTCCGTGCCGGCTCCGGGTTTGACGCCTCTTCAGAATTGGACTTGCCGGAAGCGCAGAACACGGCCCCGGCTGGGGCGTTAAGCGGCGGCGTGCCCGGCTGGCGCACGCGTCTCGGTCTCCTGTCCCCGGACGATGGCATCAACGACGACGAGTTCTGGCTCTATCTGCCGGACGGCGTGTCGCTGATTTTCACGCGCTACCGGACGGCTACCCGCTTCGACCCGATCAGCCCAGACATGGTGGACCGCTACGCCGACCTGGAGCCTATCCTGGACGCGGCGGAGACCCTGCGCATAACCCGGCCCGGCGCCATCGTTTTCCTCTGCAATTCGTGCAGCTTCGTGCGCGGCGTGGGCGGTGACTTGAAGATCTCGGCAGCCATCCGGCGAGCCGTGGACATTCCAGCGACTACGATAAGCACCGCCCAGGTCCAGGCGTTGCGGACGCTGGGCGTGCAGCGGGTGGCCGTGGCCGGCCCCTACCCCGCGGATGTGACACGGCTCCTGGTAGATTTCCTCGAAGGGCACGGCTTCGAGGTCACCGGCAGCCAGAGCGCAGGCATGGAAACCGAATGGGAGATCGGTAACTCGACGCCCTCGGTATGGTATGACCTGGCGCGCGCGGCGGATTCCCCGCGCGCTGAGTGCGTATTGCTGGCCTGCAGCGGCATCCGCACAGCCGCCATCATGGAGCCGCTGGAAGCCGACCTGGGTAAACCGGTAGTCAGTGCGCCGGCGGTGAGCATCTGGGCAGCCTTGCGCCTGGCCGGGGTGAAGGCGCCCGTTTTCGGGCGCGGCGTCCTGCTGGCAGAGTACTGATAAGAACGCCGGGAGAAGCTTTTGAACCGGCGCGGGCGTTCAGATTGAACACAGAATGGAGTCGCAATGGCTGAAGAACCGCTGCAAGCGATCTTTGTCGGGGTTGGGGGGCGCGGCCGCCACTACCTCGAGCATCTGAAGGACTCCCCCCATATGCGGCCGGTGGCGATCGTGGACATCTCCCGGGAAATCCTGGAACGTGAACGCCTGGCAAATGGACTGCCGGAGACGGCCTGTTTCACCACACTGACCGACGCGCTGCGGCATGTACCGGCCGACACGGTGGGTGTGACTACCCACGCCCGGCTGCACGCGCAGTTTGTGCGGGAGGCGATCCTCGCCGGCAAGCACGTGCTGGTTGAGAAGCCCTTCACCTGCGATCTGGAAGAAGCAGTGCGCCTGGTTGAACTGGCGGATGCTCACGGGGTGAAGATCGTGGTGACCCAGCAGATCCGCTACTTCCGGACGGAACTTACCATGCGCCGGTTGATGCTGGAGCAGGCCTATGGCGCCCCCGGCTTCGGCCACATGCACCACTATAAACCGCGCTCCGGTCACTACCCCTTGAGCGATCACATGCAGCTGTGGCAGATGACGGTGCATGAGATCGATTCGCTGATATCAGTGCTCGCCCAACACAAGGTAACGCGCGTCTTCGGATACTCATTCGAGCCCTCCTGGGGCAACTGGCCCACCCCTTCTACCGCGGTGGCGACGATCGAATTCGATGGCTCCATTCCGTTTACATTAGTGTCGACCTCCCAGGCCCGAGGCAGCGCCTACGAATTCCGCATCGAGTGCGCCGAGGCCACGCTGGTACAGCGCGGCCCCCTCCAGGACATCCCAACCACGTTGCACGCTGAATACCAGGACGGCCGCGTGGTTTCCCTGCCGCTCGACGCGGGGATCGATGTTGAGCCGGGAGATGGTATCAACTGGGTCGCCCGCCTCTTGTATGAATACGTTGTTGAGGGCGTGGAGCCGGAGGTCAGCGGTCGACACAATCTGGATGTGCTGCGGGTAACCGACGCCATCATCCGTTCCACGAAGACCGGGCAGGCCGTATCGCTGGATGTCAGTTCCTAGCCTCCCGGCCAGGGCAGGGGTTGCGCGCTCGGCGGCGAAGAGAACGACAGGCCCTGCCTTCCTCCAGCCGGCCTGCAGGTTGTATTGCCGGCCTATGCCCCGGTCCCCGCAGCTTTGCTTATCAACTATTTTTGTCTCATGGAGCCATACGATGGGAATACCGAAGGAGAACTGGTTCACGCTGGAGGAGTATCAGCGCCGGCTGGCCGCAGCGCGAACAGAAATGGCGGCCCGGGAAATCGATGTGCTGCTCGTATTCGGCGCCGGCAACGTCTTCTATCTGACCGGCTACAACAGTGTCAACTCGTGGGATTTCCAGTGCTGTATCGTCCCCGACAGCGGCGATCCCATACTGCTTATTTTCAACTTTGAACTGGGGCGTTTCCTGGCCAGCGCGTGGCTGAGCGAACCGGCGCTGTACACGGCGCAGGACGATCCGGTTGCGTCACTGGTCAACCTGCTTGATGACCAGAATCTGCGCAACAGGCGCCTGGGTATCGAGGAGAACAGCCCCAATCTTGGCGTGAAAAACTACCGTCGCCTGCGGGAAATGCTGGCCGGCAGCCAGTGGACGGACGCTTCAGGTCTTGTCGACGAGGTGCGGCTGGTCAAGTCAGAGGCAGAAATTGCTTACATGCGCGAGGCCGGCCGGCTCACCCGGTTGGGCGCGGAAGCCGCGCTGGCGGCGGTCGCTGAAGGCGTCCATGATCATGCGGTGGCCAGCGCGGCATACGAAGTCATGCGGTGCAACGGCAGCGATTTCATGTGCATAGAGCCCATCGTAGCGGCCGGCTATCGTTCCGGCCTGGCCCACAGTACAGTGGGCCACATCCCGATTGAGCACGGTGACTCGGTCTTCATCGAGTTGGGGGCTTGCGTGCGGCGCTACACGGCGCCGATCATGCGTACGACCGTGGTGGGACCGGCACCGCCTGAACGTCAGGAGCTGAACGACGCGGCCCAGGTGGCCGTTCAGACGATCGTCGAGACCGCGCGCGCCGGCGTCCCGACCTCGGATGTTGCGGAGGCCGCGCTCCAAAAGGCGATCAAGCCCATTGAGGATCGCATCCAGTTCCACTACAATTTCGGCTATTCGGTCGGAATCGGCTTCCCTCCGGACTGGTTGGAACCGATCCACTTCTTCATCCAACTGCACAATCATGCCCCGTTGCAGGCCGGCATGACCTTTCACCTGCCCTTCACCTTGCGGGTCCTGGGCGAGTATGGGGCCGGCACAAGCGAAACCATCCTGATTACCGAGTCCGGTTGCGAAGTATTGACGCGGGATCAGGCAGCGTCCTAGCTGGAGCAATCGGACGATGGCGTTGCAGGGAGCCGCGAGCGCCAAGCTCAATTCAGCCTCGTTCCAACCGGTTTTCGATAGCAGACGGGCAGATGTGCTAGCCTTGGAATCTTGAAGTTGAAGTCGCATACTTACACGTATCACCCAACTGTTGCAGAGAGACGCTATCATGATCAATGACCCTGTTCTGATCGACGACTGGCATCCGGTCGAACTCTCACAGGAGTTGAAAGAGGGAGGGATCTCAGCGGCGCGTGTGCTGGGGGAGGACATCGTGCTGTGGCGTCTCAAGGGCCAGGTCCTGGCCTGGAGAGACCTGTGCCTTCACCGGGGCACGCGTCTGTCGCTTGGCCGGGTTGAAAATGATAACCTCGTCTGCCCATACCACGGCTGGGCCTACAACGGCGAGGGGCAATGCGTACACATTCCGGCCCACCCCGACCAGGTGCCTCCGCAAAAAGCGCGAGCCCGATCATACCGGGTTCAAGAGAGATACGACATGGTCTGGGTCTCCCTTGGCGATCCCGCACACGATGTTCCTTCGTATCCCGAATGGGATGAGCCGCACTATCACAAGACCTTCTGTGGACCCTACGAAATCCAAGCCAGTGCGCCGCGTGTCCTGGAAAACTTTGTCGATGTTGCCCATTTCCCCTTCGTGCATGACGGTCTGTTGGGCGACCAGCGTTACCCGCAAATGGAGGATTACGAGGTCGAGGTAGGGTCAAATGGCGTGATTGCGAAGGATGTTCGTATCTGGCAACCCAGGCCGGACGGGAGTGATCCCGAGCATCCGTCATCCTACACATTCCATATTCAACGCCCCTTGACAGTCTATGTCGTCAAACCGACTGCTGAGACCCGGTTCGCCTTCTTCTTCACAGTCACGCCGGTCGAGAAGCTGGTTAGTCGCGGCTGGCTGTGGCTGTCTACGGATACAGAGTACGACGTTCCTGAAGATGAAATCCGCGCTTTCCAGGACGAACTGTTCGACCAGGACATACCGGTCGTGGAATCACAACGCCCCGAGATGCTTCCGCTGGACTTACAGGCTGAACTGCATCTGCGGTCCGACCGCACTGCCATTGCCTATCGCAGATGGCTGAACGACCTGGGGCTTACTTTCGGGACCGCGTAGAAATCGCTGCAGCAGACCATGCACGGCCACCGTCTCGTCTTTCGCCCAGGAATGCAGGTAGAAGTCGAAGAGTTCACCGTACTGGCGCCTGGAGCCAACGAGGTGCTCGTTCGGGCTTCATGCAGCCAGGTGAGCGCCGGCACTGAGTTGAACCAACTCCGCGGCATGGAGCGAAGCGGGCGCCGCGCTGCCTACCCGGGTTACGTCGCGGTGGGGCGGGTCCTGGATGTGGGTGGGGGCATCACCGACTTCGCGCCGGGCTCCCGGGTTCTGATCATGGGGCGCCACGCCACGCACTGGACCGTCGACGTGACCGGCTCGCCCCTGCAGAACGGCTATATTCGGAAGCTGGACGACAGTCTGACCGACGAACAGGCGACGTTTGCGATCAACGGGGCTACGGCATTGCACGCAGTCCGGCGGGCGCGCCTGCAGATCGACGAGTCGGTGGTCGTCTTCGGGGTTGGCGTCGTTGGGCAGCTTGTCACCGCACTGGCCCGGCTCGCCGGCGCCTTTCCCGTCGTCGCGGTCGACCTGGTCGGGGAGCGTCTCCAGCTTGCCCGTCAGAGCGGGGCAACGCATGTTGTGAACGCGAGTGCGGAAGATCCGGTGGAGGCTGTTCGAGAGGTCACCTGCGGCGGCGCGCAGTGTCTTTTTCACGCTTCAGCCAATCCGAAGATTTTGCAGACGGTATTCGAGGCTGCCGGGCAGCGAGCGAAGGTGGTGATGGTTGGCAGCGCACCGGGCACAGCCGAAATCGGGCTCCAGGTCGAGCTGCTGCGCCGCGAACTGCACGTTTTGGGCGCTTACGAGCTCGATCTCGAAGTGCCGCACGTCTACTGGCCCTGGACGCCGCAACGCGATCGCGACGTAGTACTGCGCCGGATCGTCGACCAGACACTGGCGGTCGACCATCTGATCAGTCACAGGATACCCTACACGCAGGCACCTGAGATCTACGCACAGGCCGCCGCTGGCAGCGAGGGGTGGCTGGGAATCATCCTGACATGGGATGCGTGAGGGTGCAGGCTGGTGGGACCGGCTCGCCCGGAGTCGGGGACTGACTTTGGCTGCGTCGTTACCCAAAAACTGACAATTTACGAGGCGTAGCCGTCCCGGTTCTGCTTGCGCCAGTCGGGTCGGTAGCCGCGCTCGCTGGCGAAGCCGTAGGAGGGACCGATCTGGTTGGGGTGGGACCAGGGCCAGGCCTGGCCGCCGATGATGCGGTATTGGTCGCCTTTGCCGCAGAGCCAGTAAAACATGTGGGCGACGTAGCGGGCCTGGTCGTGGCCGCCGTAGTAGGCGCGCTGGAAGTCGAAGTCGGGTTCGGTGATCCAGTCGCGCTGCGGGGGCGTGGTGCGCCAGTAGTTGTATTTGAGCATGTGGCGCGTGCCCTTGGCGGTGGAGACGCCGCGGCGGTGCAGGATGCTGTGATGGTGGATGCCGATGGTGCCGGCGGGGCCGTCGGTGAAGACGCCGCCCTCATCGTCGGGGCGCTTGGTGGGCATGATGTGGGAGCCGGGCACGCGCGCGGGGGGGGCGGGGGGTGCCGGGGGGGCCCCCGGGGGGTTTAAAAACACGACCAAAATTATCACGGGGGCCAAAACCTTGGCGGGGGGGGTTTTGCACTGGCTCGCC